>JBDNJK010000046.1:0-15123 GCA_041687805.1 Acidimicrobiales bacterium | reverse complement strand
TCCTCCGGCTCCTCCGGCTCATCCGGCGATTCCGATTCGCCTAGCGCCGATCGCGAGACGGTGTCGTTCGAGGAGTCGTTCGACTCATCACTCGAAGAGGAATTCGGCGATCTTGGTCCCGAGGCCCAGCGTCGCGCTAGCAGCGGCGGAGGCAACCGTGGCGGTCGCGGTGGTAACCGCGGTGGTCGCGGCGGAGGCAACGGGCGCAGGTGACCCCACCGGTGCTGCTGTCGGATCCCGACAGTCAAATCCGAATTAGTCGACTTTCCGGCGGCCTGCGGGTCGTCACGGAAGCCATGCCAAGCTCACGTTCGATTTCGGTCGGATGCTGGGTCGGTGTGGGCAACCGTGACGAGCCCGCGGGTGTCGCCGGTGTGTCGCACTTCTTGGAGCACTTGTTGTTCAAGGGCAGCTCCACCAGATCGGCACGCGACATCGCCGAGGGCATTGATGCCATCGGCGGCGATCTCAACGCGTTCACGTCGAAGGAATACACCGCCTTCCACGCGAGAGTTGCTGCCCGCGACATAGATTTCGCGCTCGACACCCTTCTCGACGTGATCGCCGATCCGGGGTTCGCAGATGATGAGGTCGATGCCGAGCGCCAAGTGATCCTCGAGGAGTTGGCCTGGAGCGCCGACACCCCCGACGACGTGGTCCACGGATCGTTGGCGGAATCTCTGTTCCCGTCCCATCCACTGGGTTGGGAGGTGCTCGGAACCAGCGACACCGTTCATGCGATACGACCGGATGAGATTCGAGCATTCCACCAACAGTGGTATGTCCGTTCCAACATCGTCGTCGCGGTGGCCGGCCCCGTCGACCACGACAAGATCGTCGAACGTGTCGACACCGCCCTGCGCAATGTCAGCGATGGCAGCAGGCCGGAGCGGACGGCACCCGGAGACTTCAGTAGCTCGCGCATCAGACTCAGTCGCCCGATTGAGCAAAGCCATATCGCGCTTGGGTGGCGGGCACTGGGCCAATCCAACCCCGACCGTTTCCCTCTCGCCGTGGCTAATCAGGTCCTCGGCGGTGGTTGGTCGAGTCGGCTATTCCAGGAGATCCGAGAACGACTAGGAATGTCGTACACCGTGTTCTCGGCGGTTGGTGCCTACACCGACTCGGGCACTCTCTCGATCTATGGCGGAACGAATCCCGGCCGTGCCAGCGAGTTCTGCTCGGTTGTAGACGAACTGGTGGCTGAGATAGTCGAGAACGGCCCGAGCGAACGCGAGATGGAAGTGGCTCGTGGCGGCTTTGAGGGAGCCACGATTCTCGCTCTGGAAGACACTGGTAGCCGTATGGCGAGGCTGGCCACGAGCGTCCTCATACGCGACCGGGTCGTGCCAGTCGACGAATACCTCGAGCTCGTTCGCGCTGTCACAAGTGAAGATGTGAAGCGAGTGCTGGGTTCGGTTGTGGCCGGAAATAGATGTGTTTCGATCGTAGGTCCCGACAACGGATCGGCTGTCGAGGCGTCTGAGCCATCTGAGGCGTAACCTCTCCGCGATGATCCGAGTTGCGGTAGTTGGGGCAGGTGGACGCATGGGTGCAGAGGTTTGCCGTGCCGTCGCCAATGCCGATGATCTGTCGCTGGTAGCGGCCGTGGACGCCGCAGCGTCCGGGAAGTCGGTTGAGTCAGTGGCAGGGATCGAGTCTGGCCTGCTGATTGCCGACAACATCGCTGCGGCATTCGATGCATCGGCGGAAGTAGTTGTCGACTTCACGGTCGCCGATGCGGCGCGGACCACGTTGCCGCTGGTCGCCGCTGCTGGTTTTCACGCCGTTGTCGGCACCACGGGAATCAACTCAGCTGATCTCGAGGATCTCCGTACGGCGTTCACTTCAAGCAACTGTCTGATTGCTCCCAATTTCGCCATCGGAGCGGTTCTGATGATGCGGTTCGCCGAGCTGGCCAGCCCGTATTTCGAGTCAGCTGAAGTAATAGAACTTCACCACGATGCCAAGGTCGATGCCCCTTCCGGCACGGCGATCAGCACGGTCGAACGCATGGCGGCCGCGTCGAGCGAGTGGGGTGAAGACCCGACCATAAACGAGATTCTACCTGGGGCCCGCGGTGGAGCTGGAGCAGCCGGCATCCCGATTCATTCCGTGAGAATGCGCGGATTGGTCGCCCATCAGGAGGTTTTGCTGGGCACCACCGGCCAGACATTGTCAATCCGGCACGACACGATCGATCGCACATCGTTCATGCCCGGAGTGCTGCTGGCCGTGCGGCGCATCTCAGAGCTGCATGGGGTCACCGTCGGTCTCGACGCACTGCTAGACATCTGAGCCACATGCGTCCATTCCTCACGTGGCGTTGGATCCTGTCGCACCTATTTGTGATTCTCATGCTGGTGCTGATGGTCAACCTGGGGTTTTGGCAGTTGCGACGCCTCGATTGGCGCAAGGCCTCGAATGTCGAGATCCGATTGGCCATGTCAGCCCAACCGGTCGACCTCGGCGCCTTGCTCGATTCCTCGGTGCCCCCGATGGAATACACACAAGTCAGTGCCTCGGGCAGCTTCGACGTGGAACACGAGTTCCTGATAGCCAACCGCACCTTTGAGTCGCAGGCTGGAAGCTGGTTGGTCACGCCCTTGGATCTTGATGATGGTCGAGTCGTTGCCGTGGTCCGAGGGTGGGTGCCGCGTCTCTGGGTAGCTGGTTCCGATCTTCGCGACGCGAGCGCGCCAACTGGTCGGGTCTCTGTCGAGGGGTTGGCTTTCGCATCGATCAATGGCGGAAAGGTCGCCGACGACACCGTGCACGGTGTTCCCGAGCTCAACAGGATGGATGCCCGCCGGTTCGATGAGGTGACTGGTCTTGATTTCGAGTCGACATGGGTGAGGCTCCAGACCCAGGATCCGCCATTGGGGGACTTGCCGGTGCCGGTGCCGGTGCGGCCGCTCGATGAGGGTCCTCACCTGTCATACGCAATTCAGTGGTTCCTGTTCTCAGCCGGAACGGTGATCGTCTACTACCTCATCCTGACCCGCAGGAAGCGAGAGCTGGATTCGGGAATATGACAACGTCAGGCGCCGGTCTGTCAGACCCCAAATCGCTGGTTCTTCTGGCGGCCCGGCTGCGTAGCCGCGGCACAATCGACGACATCTTGCTCACCATCTCGATGCTGTCTGGCCGAGATCCGCTTGCTGATAGCGGTCCGTTTGGTGACCGCGACCCACATCATTTTCGATCGGTGGTCATCGAAATGATCGATGGCGGGATGATCCGCTCGCGTGGTGATCTGGGTCGACTGTCGCTCACACTCGTTGGCGCCGAACGACTCCGCAGCGCGATGGCCGATTCAACGGCCCGAGTCGGACGCGACAACGTCGAAGACGCATATCAAGAGTTCATAGACGTGAATCGCGAATTCCTGTCAGCGGTCAGCACTTGGCAATCTGGTCCTGCGAGCGGTGTGGAGCTGTTCAGCGATCTTGTTGGTCGGATCATCCCAGCGGTGATGTCGCTGTCGCTGGTTCTGCCTCGGTTTTCCTGTTATCCACCGCGATTCGATAGCGCCCTCAACAATGCCGCTGATCGCCGTGAGTGGATTGAGTCTCCCCTGATCGACTCTGTCCACACCATTTGGTTCGAACTCCACGAGCATTTCCTGGCATCACTCGGGTTGGTGCGCTCGGACGAACGCTGAGAGTCGCGAGTCGCGATCCTCGCCCGCTGTACGGATTCGGCGGCCGGGCGTGGCAACATTGCGACATGAAAGCAACTTTCGGGCGCGTACTCACCGCCATGATCACCCCATTCACTGCCGACGGTTCACTCGACTTGGACGGCGCTCAGAAGTTGGCTCGCTACCTCGTGGGTCCCGGAGGCAACAATGGCCTGGTTCTTGCTGGCACCACCGGTGAGAGTCCGACGCTTACTCAGGATGAACAGATCGCATTAATCGCCGCGGTTGTCGATGCCGTCGATGTGCCGGTGGTGGCCGGTGCTGGAAGCAACAACACGGCGTCCGCGGTTGCCAATACCGAACGCGCCGCCGAGGCGGGTGCGTCCGGATTGCTCCACGTGGCCGGCTACTACAACAAGCCGTCGCAGGCCGGGCTCGCCCAACATTTCAGGGCGTGTGCAGCTGCCACCGACTTGCCAATCATTCTCTACGACATCCCTGGGCGCACAGGCCGCAAAATTGCCACAGAAACGATCATTGACCTTGTCGAGAATGTGCCCAACATCATCGGAGTCAAGGACGCGGCCGGTAGCCCAGCCGAGACATCGAGATTGCTTTCGATGGCACCTCCCGAAACTGAGGTCTACAGCGGTGATGACGGCCTCACCCTTGCATTGCTGGCGGTTGGCGCCGTCGGCTGCGTCGGCGTGGCCACTCACTGGGTTGGCAACGAGGTCGCCGCGATGATGGATGCGTTCTTCTCCGGGGATGTCGAGTTGGCAACGTCGATCAATCGAATACTGATTCCGTCCTACTCGTTCGAGACTGGCGATGCCGCACCCAATCCGGTACCCAGCAAGGCCATGATGCGCGTGATGGGACTGCCAGCCGGGCCGTGCAGGTTGCCGATGGGCCCCGAACCCGACTGGGTCGAGAGCGCTGCGAAATCCGTTCTTGCCGGTCTCGGACGGAGTCAAGCGTGACTGCTCCCGTAACTGTCACATTTCTGGGTGGACTCGGACAGATAGGCCGTAACTGCGCTGCCATCGAGACCGAGGGCCGCATCGTGGTGCTCGACTGCGGCCAGATGTTCGCAGGCGACGACCTCCCAGGGGTTGACGCCGTCCTGCCAAACCTCGACTGGTTGATCCAGAACGGAGATCGCATCGAGGCTTGTATTGCCACCCATGCCCACGAGGATCACATCGGAGCGCTGCCATATCTCATGCGCCACCTCTCGTTTCCGATCTACGGCTCTCCGTTCACGCTCGGATTGGTGCGCCACAAGTTGAAGGAGGCCGGCCTCATCGACCGTGCCGAGCTTCGTACCGTCAATGATGGCGATCGGCTCAAAGTCGGGCCGTTCGACTGCGAATTCATTCCGGTCACCCACTCGATTCCGTCTGGAAATATCACGGCGTTCCACACCGATCAAGGCGTGATTCTCCATTCGAGCGATTTCAAGCTCGATCTCACTCCGGTCGATGGACGACGCACCAACCTGTCGCGAATCGGGTCTCTTGGTCATTCGCCGGGGGTGCGATTGATGCTCGCCGATTCCACGAATGCCGATCGTCCCGGGTCCAGCACGTCGGAGCGATCCGTGGGTGCGGTCATCAGATCGATCATGCGTGAGAACGAAGGCCGACGAATGATCATTGGATCATTTGCCAGCCATATTCATCGCCTCCAGCAGATCGCTGATGCTGCGGTCGACACGGGCCGAGTGGTGGTCACGCTCGGATTGTCGATGCGACGAAACGTCAAGCTGGCGCGAGAGGTCGGAGTGCTGCGAATTCCCGACCATGCCATACGCGACATCGAAGACATAGATGACCTCGACCCGGCGCGCATCTGTGTGGTGTGCACCGGATCCCAAGGTGAACCGAGGGCGGCTCTCACCCAGATGGCGCTTGGCACCAGCCGATGGCTCAAGCTCGACTCCAACGACACAGTGGTGTTCAGTTCCCATCCGATCCCCGGCAACGAGACGGCGGTGGCGTCGGTGAGAAACGGTCTGGCACGCTTGGGTGCCAAGGTGATCCACAGCTCCCAGGTCGACGTTCACACGACCGGTCACGGCAAGCAACAAGAGTTGCGCACACTCCACTCGGTCGCGAGTCCCGAATATTTCGTACCCGTCCATGGTGAATACGCCCACCTCGTGGCCCACAAGGAATTGGCTTACAGCATGGGTATGGATGATGAGCATGTGATGCTCTGCGAGGACGGCGACAGAATCGAACTCAACGACGAGGGCCTGTTGCGGCTCGACTCGGTTCGAAGCGACGACATCTATGTGGACGGCACGGTTGGAGATTTAGGCACGACTGTGCTCGGGGAGCGTCGAACACTTGGTGACGACGGGTTCGTGTCGATCGTTGTGCATGTCGACCTTGAACGCGGCGAGATCCTCGCTGGTCCCGATGTCGTGTCGCGGGGGTGGGTCGAGCAACCGGCGCTCGGTGCCCACGAGACCGCTGTCGCAGACGCGGTCGAGCGGGAACTCAACGCCGCATTCGATGACTCCGACATAGATCTGAAGGGCTTGGCGCAACGGGCGCGCCGAGCCGCGGGTCGCACGGTCAATGATCGCACCCGCCGTCATCCGATGATCGTGCCGGTGGTGAGGGAGGGCTGATCGCCCTCGGGTGCCCCGGGGGCGTCGCACCGCGCTGGTAGCGTCGTCACCACAGTGGCCACCCAACAACGATCCAATAAGAGCTCGCGAGCCGCGTCGAAACGACCGACGAAAGCGTCATCGTCGCGGCGCAAAAAGCCGGCGACCAAGGCCAAGAACTCCAGGGCCAAGAATTCAAAGAAGAAGTCCCAGGCATCTCGCCAGGCCGTGGTGAAGGTCGTTTCGGGCCACGCTGCCGATCTTTGGGGCGTTGGCGCTGTGCTACTTGGCTTGCTGGTCGCCGCCAGCGTCTGGCTGGGTGTTGTCGGCGTGATCGGCGAGGCGATAGACGACGTTCTCGCGTTGAGCATCGGACTCGTCCGCTTCGTGCTGCCGATAGGGCTCGTGGCTGGCGGTGTCGTGATGGTCAGGGGTCACGAGGGTGGCGAGGATACGGCCGAACGCATAGCGCGCGCCTCGATTGGCGGCGTGCTGTTGATCGTGAGCATCGCCGGGCTGTTGCATGTGGGACGGGGCCGACCCGGAATCGATGATCGAACTGCCGAACTCGGCGCCGCCGGCGGAGTTCTGGGAATGGGAATCGGTGGCCCGCTACACGCCCTCGCAGCCACCACGGGAGCCTGGCTCATTCTCTTGGCCTTGATGTTCCTCGGCGCGATCATCCTCACCGGGTCTTCGGCCCAAGGGGCCGGACGAGCAATCACCTCGGCATTGCGGCTGGCCGGTTCGATGATCAAGTCTGTGTTCCGTGGGTTGATGGGCGACCCTGCGGATCAGTCGGACTCGCAGTTGGATCCAACTGGCGATTCGATGCCCGTGCAACCACTACCGCCCCCCCAAGCCGACTCGTCCGACACCGCCGAGATGCAATCCAGTGAACCGGCTGCGTCGGATGTGCCACCTGAGTCAGCTGCTTCGTCAGGGACTGAGGCCACCCACCGAGGGCGGGTCGAACCAGCCGCTGAGACCGAACAACAAGCCTTGCGCCTGCCCACCGGATCCAAGTGGAAGTTGCCTCCCACATCGCTTCTGGGTCGCTCCAGGCAGCAATCGGTCGACGAGAATTTGGTCGCCCACCGAGGCCGTCTGCTTCAGGCGACCCTGGCCCAATTCGGAGTCGAGACCACCGTGCTAACGCCGGTCATCGGCCCAACAGTCACCAGATTCGTGCTCGAATTGGGTGAGGGTGTGAAGGTCGCGAAGCTGGAAAGCCTTCGCAAGGACATCGCCTATGCAATGGCATCTCCCGATGTCAGGATTCTGGCGCCCATTCCCGGGCGCCGAGCCATTGGGGTCGAGGTTCCAAACACTGATCGTCAAGTTGTGGCCGTCGGCGACATTCTCGCCTCGCGTGAGGCACGCGCCGCCAAACACCCCCTCGAAGTGGCCATCGGCCGCGACATCAACGGCCGCAGTGCCATGATCAATCTGGCCACGATGCCTCACGTGCTCATCGCCGGTGCCACCGGCGCTGGTAAGTCGTCTTGTCTCAACTCGATCATCACTTCGATTCTGATGAGATCAACTCCAGAGCAGGTGAGGATGATTCTCGTCGACCCGAAGAGGGTCGAGATGGGGCAATATGAGCGAGCGCCACACCTGCTCACCGCACCGGTTACCGATCCGCGCAAGGCCGCCAATGCGCTTGCCTGGGCAGTTCGGGAGATGGACCGCCGTTACGGCCTTCTTTCCAAAGTCGGATTCCGCGACATCACCGGCTACAACAACGCGGTCGATGGCGACAAATTGGAGGCTGGCTTGGGCGAGGTTGACGAGTCCGGCGAACCGCTCGTCTACAAGCGTCTACCGTTCATCCTTATCGTGGTCGACGAGCTTGCCGACCTGATGATGGTCGCGGCACGCGACGTCGAAGACTCAATTGCCCGAATCGCCCAGATGGCTCGTGCCGTGGGCATCCATTTGGTGATCGCCACTCAGCGTCCCTCGGTCAACGTGATCACCGGCGTGATCAAGGCGAATGTTCCCGCACGTCTGGCGTTTGCTGTGTCGAGCCGCACCGACTCGCAGGTGATTCTCGATCAGCCCGGAGCCGAGCGGCTCGTCGGCAAGGGCGATCTTCTGCTGCTGGGCCCGGCGTCCTCTTCACCGCATCGAATTCAGGGATGCTGGGTCGAAGAGGAAGAGGTGCGCTCGATCGTGAAGTTCTGGCGTGATCAAGCCCCTGATTTCGCTGAGGACAACTCGGTGGCGACCGAGTCGGCCCCTCCAGCCGGCAGCGGCCAATACAACGCCGGCCCCACGGCCGCCCCTGTGGCTCTGGCCCCGTCGGTCTCGTCCACCCCGTTGGCTCCATCGCCGCTATCGATCACCGATTCCATTCCGACCCCTGCAGATCAGGGCGATGAGTATCTCGGCCAGGCGACCGACTTGGTAGTCCAGACCCAGCTGGGTTCGACATCGATGCTTCAGCGCAAACTCCGGGTCGGATTCGCCCGTGCTGGTCGAATAATGGATTTGCTCGAGCAACAGGGAATCGTTGGGCCGTCCATTGGCTCCAAAGCGCGTGAGGTCCTGATTTCGCCGGAGGAGTTGGCAGCGCGTCGGGCGCAAGGTTGATGCCAAGCCCAGAGATGGTGCCGGGCGCAGGTAACACGACCCCGCAGGTTCGGACCTGCCCATGATCTCAGGAATTCTCGCAGCCGTAGGTGGGCTGGCGATTTTGGCCATAGCCGCCGATCAGTTCGTGGAGGGGGCAGCGCGCATTGCCGTAATCCTGCGGGTGTCGCCTGTTGTGGTGGGTGCAATCATCATCGGATTCGGCACGAGCGCTCCCGAGATGGTGGTGTCGGCAATTGCTTCCAAGAATGGCGATCTCGACATTGGCGTCGGCAATGTAATTGGAAGCAACGTGGCCAATATCTCACTGGTGTTGGCGGCGGCCACGCTGGTCACGATCATTCCTGTGTCTCGTCGCACCATGACCCGTGAGGCACCGCTGTCTGTCGGTTCAGTGGTCCTGTTTGCGTATTTGATTCAGAACGGGATCACCCGGTCCGAGGGAGTGATCCTTCTGGTGGTTCTCGCGGCCGCTCTCGTGTTTATCGTCGTTAGCAACCAGGCCAGTGCCCCGCTCGAGGATTCGGTTGTGGAGCTGGTCGGCTCTGAGGGCGGTCGTACATCGACCGAGATTCTCCGTACGGTGATGGCATTGGCGGTGGTGATCGCCTTGGCAAGCCTGCTCGTGCACGGCGCCGAAACAATCGCCGACGACCTCGATTTGTCCGGCGGATTCATCGGGTTCACGCTTGTCGCTTTGGGCACATCGGCACCCGAATTGGTCACCGCTATTGCTGCCGCCCGTCGCAGAGAGACCGATCTGCTGGTGGGCAATCTTCTTGGCTCCAACCTGTTCAACAGCCTGGCTGTTGGCGGCGTGATCGGGCTCGTGGGTCCCGGCCAACTCACCGACACGACCCTCGCTGGTGAGGGTGCGATTCTGATGATCGTGGTTGCTGCCGGGAGCTGGCTGATGATGTTGGGCAAGGGTGTCAACCGGCCCAGAGCGGCAGTCCTGGCGGCGGCGTGGCTGCTCGCTGCAGTGTTGCTATCGGGAGGGGAGAGCGCGGCGGTGGTCGCCCTAGGCTGACTCGATGCCAGCGCCGGCTCCCACCTATCACCTCACCACTCTCGGTTGCCCCAAGAATCAGGTTGATTCCGACAAGCTCGAAGGAACGTTCGTCGCGGATGGCCTGACACGAACCGATGAGATTGGCGATGCCGATGTCGTGGTGGTCAACACCTGTGCGTTCATCGAGGAGGCCCGACGAGAGTCGATCGAGACAATTCTCGCACTCGCTGATCAGCGCCGACCGGGAGCGAGATTGGTTGTCACCGGTTGCCTTGCCGAACGCCACGGCGATGAACTCGCTGCCGAGCTGTCTGAGATTGATCAGGTAGCGCCGTTCGGTATCCACATCGACACCGGAGCCCGGACAGCAAGCACGGTGGCGGTGAGCTTGGGCAAGACGCGCCGGGCCCCAGATTTCGACCTGCTCAATCTGCCTCGTCCGGCATCATCGAGGCCTTGGGCGTATGTGAAAATCGCGGAGGGCTGCGATCGGGCGTGTGGGTTTTGCGCCATTCCGTCGTTCCGTGGCCCTCAGCGCAGTCGAACGATCGAGCAGATACTCGCAGAGGTTGATCAACTCGGTGCTCGTGAGATTGTCTTGGTTGCGCAGGATCTTGCATCATTCGGCCGAGATCAGGGCGTGGGTGAACGATCGATCGTGCCGCTCGTCAAGAGTGTGGCCGAACGTGTCGATCGGGTCAGGTTGCTCTACCTCTACCCGTCTGATCTAGGCGACGACTTGGTCGATGCCATTTGTGAGTCAGGGGTGCCCTATTTCGATCTTTCGCTCCAGCATGTGTCAGCGCCTCTCATGCGTCGGATGCGTCGTTGGGGAGACGGAGCCAA
Source organism: Acidimicrobiales bacterium (assembly GCA_041687805.1). Classification (GTDB taxonomy): domain Bacteria; phylum Actinomycetota; class Acidimicrobiia; order Acidimicrobiales; family Aldehydirespiratoraceae; genus SZUA-87. The sequence goes on along the minus strand of JBDNJK010000046.1, from coordinate 4,404 downwards.
GTTCCTCGATCGCATCGACACCATCCGGGGGCGTGAACCTGAGGCGGCGTTCCGGTCGAACTTCATCGTTGGATATCCGGGCGAAACCGAGGATGATCACGATGCTCTGATCGAGTTCGTTGCTGCAGCCCAACTCGACTGGTGTGGCTTTTTCGCGTACTCGCCGGAGGACGGCACATACGCGATGACTCTTGACGGAGAGGTAGAGGCCGGGCTTCGTGACGACCGACTGGCAGAGCTTCGCGAGATGCAGGACACGATCACCGCGCAACGACGTGACCTTTTGATCGGCCGACGGGTCGAAGTTCTCGTGGATGAACCAGGAGTAGGACGGACCCATCGAGAGGCACCAGAAATCGACGGAATCGTTTCCGTGCCCCATGATCTGCCGGTGGGCAAATTTTGTGACGTGACGGTGACAGGGGCCATGGGCCCAGATCTGAATGCGGCATGACCGAGGTGGTGCCACCACGGCAAGCCGGAATCACCCACCCGGCCAACATCCTCACGATTGCCCGACTCGTACTGGCACCGCTCCTGTTCTGGCTCGTGCTCGATGCGCGCGACACGCGAGGAGTGTCCTGGGCCGCATTCAGTCTCGGAGTGGCTCTGGCATCCACCGATTTTTTCGACGGCAAGGTGGCGCGACGGGCCAACGTGGTGAGCCGCAGTGGCGCGTTTCTCGACCCACTGGCCGACAAGGTAGTGGTCCTTGGCTCTGCGATTTTTTTGGTCGAGGTAGACAGATACTGGTGGCTGCCGGTGTCGATCATGGTCGTTCGAGAGTTGGGTATCACAGCCTGGCGTACGAATTGGGCCCGTAAGGGTCTGTCGGTGCCGGCAAGGCGGTCGGCCAAATACAAGACCTTTGTGCAAGGGGTGGCTTTGGCGATGGCAGTGATGCCAACGCTTGAGAACGCCGACACCACGATCTCGATCGCACTGTGGGTTGCCGTCGTGTGGACGGTCGTCACCGGTGTGCAATACCTACTAGACGGTCAGAACGCCACCAGCACAACCGGCGATTGATATCTATGGTTGATGGCCGGAAGCGAGTCCAGCCGGGAGGCATTGATGAAATGTGAGGTAGTCGCGGTTGGCACCGAGTTACTGCTCGGCCAAATAGTCGACACCAACTCGTCATGGATCGGCGAGCAACTGGCGCTGGCCGGAATCGACTCGTTCTTCCAAACGAAGGTGGGCGACAACCTCAACCGCATGGTGGAAGCATTGGAGACAGCGCTCGGTCGAAGCGACGCCGTGATTGTCACCGGCGGCCTTGGTCCCACCCAGGACGACATCACGCGAGACGCCATTGCCAACGTCATGGGTGTCGATCTCGTGCGAAGCGATGAGTTGGCGGACCGCATTCGAGAGATGTTCGGCAGCCGCGGACGCGAAATGTCCAACAACAACCTTCGCCAAGCCGACATGCCAGTTGGCGCCATCGCGAATCCGGTTCAACCCGGCACCGCCCCCGGTCTGATTTGTGAAGTCGACAGGGGCGGGGATCAGCCGAAAATGATCTACGCCGTGCCTGGTGTCCCATGGGAAATGAAAAAGCAGATGGAGGGCGGAGTGCTACCCGACCTTCAGGCCCGTGCCGGGATTTCGTCGGTGATCAAGAGTCGCACGATGCGCTCATGGGGACGTTCGGAGTCGGGTCTGGCCGAATCGCTCGACGGCGAGATCCAGCGGCTCGACGAGGAGGGCACTGCCACGATCGCGTTTCTCGCCAGTGGGTGGGAGGGGGTCAAAGTGCGTGTCACCGCCAAAGCACCCACCGTGACGGAGGTGGATGAGATTCTCGACGCCGAGCAGATCCGCATCATGGCAATCATCGGCGATGCGGTGTTCGGTTTCGACGACGACACCATGGAGTCGGTGGTGCTCGAGGAGCTTCGCGCCCGCAACATGACTCTGGGCTTGGCAGAGTCGCTCACCGGCGGTCTGATTGGAAGCCGTCTCACAGCGATTGCCGGCTGCAGCGACGTATTTCGTGGCGGCGTCGTCCCATACGACCGCGAATTGAAACTCTCCATTCTCGGCACCCACGACATTCCGGCGGTGAGCGAACAAATGGCGATCGAGCTGGCAGAAGGAGCTCGACGAGTGCTTGGCACCGATGTCGGGCTCGCTGTCACCGGAGTGGCTGGCCCTACCCCCCACGAGGGCCACGACCCGGGCACTGTTTGGATCGGCTTGAGTATCAATGGCCACACCGATTCGGCTCTTATCAACTTCCCGTATGACCGCGAGCGGGTTCGACAACTCACCTGCATCTCGGCGCTCAGTTTTCTGCGCCACAGATTGCTCGCTGACCTGCCCGATGCGGACTGAGGATTTGCTCGTTGTCGGGTAGCACAGGATGGCGCCAGCCCGCCTGGCTGCGCTGGCTGATTGTCCCGTGGTCGGAGTTGGCACTGGCTCTTGCTCTGATTTCGGCAGCAGCAACTCCAGCGTTTGTGCTGGCGGCATCCGATGTATGGAGAGATGCGGCAGCTGATCAGGTCACCGCAGGTGTCATGGCGGGCACCACCGATACTGATGCAGGTATAGATGTAAGAGCAGAGGCGGTGTTCTCCGGCCTGCCGGTGTCGACAGCCGATTCGGCCGTTTCGGCCCGGTTGTCTGCAATCGATCAACTTGGCGAGCCGGTCACCACGATGTTCACCTACATCGGTCAGGCGTCGGTGGGAGGCGATCCGCGCACGTCACAGTCAGCCCGTCTTTTTTCCCGCCTGGGCGTCGAGAACGCAGTAAATATCATCAAAATGGACGAGAGCATCCAAGACGGCGTGCTCATCTCGTCGTGGCTGGCAGATCACACCGGCTTGGAGCTTGGATCGTCCATCGACTTCGAGTCGGAGGCTCTCACCGAAGCTTTGCTCGATGATCCAGTCCCAGCCGGCGGTGCGAGCACCTCCTTCACCGTTTCGGGTATCTATGAACCTCTTTGGTCGGAGGTGCCGGGCGATCTCCCCTCCTACTGGGATGATGTCGATCCGGCACTGATCCCGCGATATCTGACGCCGTTCCGGGCGCCTAATTTCGAGGTGCTGATCATGGCTCCATCGACGCTCGCCGGCAGCGGCGTGTCCGGTGTGGTGCAGTGGGCGGCGCCGGCAAAGAGCGTGCCCGTCACCCACGCCGAGTTGACGCATCTGGGCTCGCAGTACCGGACTCTTGAGGCGTCGTTCGTGCAAGACAGTGATCTCTCGTCTGTGTTGGCGAGCATGTCCGGCGCGGCCCCGCGACGTGTGCTGGTCGAGACACAGCTCGCTGAGACCATCCAGACAGTCGACATGGCTATCTCCCAACTCGATCAGCCACTGGCGTTGGTCAGGGTCGTCGGGCTGGTGGTGGCTTTGCTGGTAACGATCGCCATAGGCGTGTTTCTTGTCGAACGTCGTCGGGTCGAGTATCGACTTCTGAGTGGTGAAGGCGAACGTTGGTGGCGGATCTCGACGAGAACTGCGGTCCAGATTCTCCCAGTAGACGTGGGTGGCGCCGCCATTGGGGTGATTTCTGGGGTTGCGATAGCCCGCCTTTTCGGCCCAGCGGAGACTCTGCGGTGGAGTTCCATTCATCTCGCCCCACTCCTGATCCTCGTAATTGCGGCTTTGGCTATCACCTCGGTCGTGGTGGGATTCGTTGGGGAGCGAACTCTCGACGATGATTCTCGACGGAAGGCCCGTTCGGTAGTCCCGGCGCTCACAGTCGCAGGTGTGCTGGCCTCTGTTCTGCTTTGGTTCCAGGCGGGCAGAACCTCGTCCTTGGGAGCAGATGGCATCGATTTGGAGGTGGTTGCACTTCCAGTGATCGCTATAGCTGCGGCGGTATTGGTCGCGGTCGGGATGCTTCGAAGCGTTCTGGCGCTTCTCTTGCGTCGGTTCGACCACTTTGCACTCGATGCCCTGTTCGCCATCCGACGAGTTACATCGGGTGGTCGGACCATGCAGTTGGTTGGCGCCGCGCTCGGCTTCGGGATCGGTATGACACTGTTTTCTCTGATGCTGGTTGGTTCTCTCGGCCGAACGATCGACGTGAAGATGGCCACCGAGATCGGCGGAGAGACCCGGCTCGACCTCTTCGGCCCGATTGGTGATGGTCTCGATCTTCCAGACGGTTCGACAGTGCTGATGGTTCAAGACACTCGGATCACACCGGGGAATGGTCGCGTGCGCGTCGTGGCCATCGACCATGATTCGTTCGCCAGCGCCGTTGACTGGCCAAGCGAATTCGGTTCTTCAGCCGAGGAGATCGTTTCCCTTCTACAGACGGATGCCGGCGGTGATCTGCCTGTGGTGGCGATCAACGGTCAGCCGGTTCCAGATGAAGCCGGACTGGGAATAATCAACCCATTCCCATTCCAAGTGGTTGGTCGGGTCAATTCGCTTCCGC
>JBDNJK010000045.1:0-10765 GCA_041687805.1 Acidimicrobiales bacterium | reverse complement strand
TTGCCCCACCTCCACAACATCATTCTCATTGGCCAAGATCTCCTGCACGACGCCGGCGACCGGCGACGGGACCTCGGAATCAACCTTGTCGGTGGATATCTCGAAGAGAATCTCATCCATCTCAACGGTGTCACCGACATTCTTGAACCACTTGGTGATGGTTCCTTCGGTGACAGTCTCACCGAGCTGGGGCATTGTTACGTCAGCCATCAGATCCTCGTCTTCAGTCGTGGGGTCTCGTTGGTCGGCACTTGGGAGTCAACCTTCATCCGTGGAGCGATCTTCCCGTGAGGGAGAGAATTGTCTCGCCGAACATTTCGCTCATGGTGGGGTGGGGCTGGATGAATGCCGCGACCTCGTCGACGGTGGCGCCCCAGTTGACAGCGAGATATCCCTGTCCGAGTTGTTCGGTGACCCATGGCCCAACCATGTGAACACCGAGAATCCGACCGCCTGTGCCATCGGGACGCTTCTCGGCGATGACCTTGACGATGCCATCGGTATCGCCGACGATCTTGGCCCGGCCATTCCCTATGAAGCGGTGTGAGGAAGTGACCACATCGAACCCGGCATCTATGGCCGCCTGCTCCGTGTAGCCGGCGAAGGCCACCTCGGGATGGCAATAGATACACCAAGGAGTGCCGGCGTGATCGAGCGGAAGCGGATCTTCTCCGAGAATGTCTTTGATCGCGAGCATTCCTTCGGCGAAGCCGACGTGGGCGAGCTGCGGGGTTTTGATCAGGTCGCCAACGGCCCAGACGCCGGGTTCACCGGTGCGGCAGCGATCGTCGACATCTACGAATCCACGCTCATCGACGACAACGTTGGTGCCGGCCAGATCGAGCAGATCGGAGTACGGGCGGCGGCCAACAGACACGACGACCAGTTCCACATCGACCGACTCTCCATCACCGAACGAAACCGTGGTGGACGACCCGGTCGGGTCGGGCGTGTGACCTTGGACCATCACACCGGTGCGCACGTTCATCTTTCGCTTCTTGAACGATCTCTGCACAACTTTGGCGGCATCGGCGTCACAGCCCGTCAGGATTTGCGGCAGCGCCTCGAGAATCGTGACCTCGGTGCCTAGATCCGACATCATCGAAGCGAACTCGCAGCCGATGGCCCCGCCACCAATCACCACGGCTGAAGCGGGAAGCTTCTCGATCGAGAGCATCTCGTCGGACGTCACCACGAGCGAGCCATCCACCTCGAATCCGGGAATTGTCCGTGGTTGAGAACCGGTGGCCAGAACCACGTTGCGTGCCTTGATGGAAATGTCGCCAGACTCTCCACCCGAAATTGTTACCGTGTGATCGGCGCCAAGAGATCCCGATCCGTTGTAGACGGTGACCTTCCTGCCCTTGAGTAAGCCGGTGAGGCCGCCCACCAATTGGTCGATAATCGATTGCTTGCGGGTCATGGTGACCGACCAGTCGACGGTGGGTTCACTGGCGTTGATACCGAATTGAGCGGCGTCGCGGACCGTGCGATACACGTGCGCCGTCTCCAGGAGCTCCTTGGCAGGGATGCAGCCCACGTTGAGACAAGTGCCGCCGATCCATCGGTTCTCGACCAGCCCGATATTCAGCCCGGCACTGGCACCGTAAAGGGCAGCGGCGTATCCCGCCGGACCCCCGCCGATGACGATCACGTCGTGTTGCACATCCGACACAGGCTTCTCCTTGATCGTGGCGACTCTATCGACTCTGGCCGTTTACGGCCGGGGGTCAGGCCAGCAGGGCGAACTGCACGGCCGATGCCACCAGGATCACCATCCCACAAAGCAAGGCTAGGAATATCAATTTTCTGGTACTCATCGTTGGGTTCCGTGAATTTCGGGAAGGTTCGTGGAATTTGGGAACACAGACATTATCTCCGCACCTCACCTGCCAAGGTGCGTCTTGCGACGATTTCTTCCGGCAGATCTCTATTTCTTCCGGCAGATCTCTATTTGGAGATTTGGCAGGCGTTCGGGGTCACGAGTAAGCCAGCGTTGGGTTTTCATGCCGTGACCAGCCGCGTTGGAGAATCAATCTCTTCGTAGTCCCAGATCCGGCCGATTGATGGAAGATTCGAAGGTCAACCACGTATGGTGGTCGTAGATTACACTTTTAGTGACCTTGTGTTTCTGCTAAAACTACGTAATCGACACATGACACGGTAAGGGTGAGAGGGCTTTGGAGCTGTCTGACAGTGCTGGGATCGACTCCCTAAAAGAACTGAAGGATCGAGGTGCAATGCCACTCGACCCCTCTGCCCGCGCCGCGATAACGGCATTGGCACGCTCTTTGGAGGTATTCGATCCACCTGCGGCTCATCGCGCCGCGCTCAGAGCAGCTCTGGTCGACCGACTAGCCATTGTCGCCGAGGCCCCCATCGGCGAAAGGGTCGACGCTATTTGCGCAGCCCTACTTGGTGAGATCTCAATCGTGTTCACCCATATGCGACCGGTTGGGACCTCAGATGTGGTGCCCGATCCAGCGGCTGCTGTACTCGCTGCGAGTGTGCTCGCTCGTCTCCCTGGTTTGGCCGGCGCTGCTCGCGCCATCCGACACCAATACGAGCGTTGGGACGGAAGCGGTGGCCCCCACGGATTACGCGGGCCAAATATTCCGCTGTCGTCGAGGCTTCTGTCATTGGCGGCAACGCTGGTCGGACACCCGCCGTACAACGCCGCACCCCACTGGGCGGCGCGCCAGCGGCGGGTCGACGAGCTTGTCGGAACAACATTCGACCCTGATATGTGGGCCGCCGCCGCCGGCGAGTTCACTTCGGGTCCGCCGATCGACTCCAATACCAACCTCGATTCCGTTCTTGAGGATCTCCACCGTTTCGTCAGCCCCCAGCACGCCTCCCCTGTGGAAGCGCTCATAAGCATCGGCGCCGCAGTGAAGGCCGTCGGGCAGATGCACGATGTGCTCCAGATCATCGGCGAGCAGGCTCTTCCTGCGATTGGCGCTTCGACTATTTCAGTTGCACGGATCGGCCACGACCGTGCTCACTCTCACGTACTGGTCAATATTGGAAACCTGGCCGAAGACGTCGAGACGTTCCCCGCCCTTGAGCGCCACACAGACGAAGACCGACCCGGCCTCGACATCGTTCTCAAAGGCGACGGCTACATACGGTCCGTCGATGAGGGCCTCTCTGACGATCGGATTACCGCATCTCTTCATAGCCGTGGCCTTCGCTCGGAAGCCGCCTGGCCGATCAACATCGGTAACGAGATCTGGGGACTCGTCGTCGCAACCACCTACGCCGAGCGCCGCAACCTCGACCACGATGATTTCAAAACTCTCCAACTCGTCGCCACCCACATAGGGGCCGCGGTTGCGCAGGCCGAGCGATTCGCCGAGTTCGAGGAACTGGCATTCACCGACCCCCTGACCGGGTTGGGAAATCGTCGCGTTCTCGATCATCGACTTAGAGAAATATTCGACCGACGCGCCGTCGATCGCCAAGACGTCGCCCTGATCATGTGTGATGTCGATGGTCTGAAAATCGTAAACGACTCCCTCGGCCACTCTGCTGGCGACGAACTTCTCAAGTCGGCGGCACGGTCTCTGGAAACCGCGGCCCGGACCGTACATGCCAGCACAGTCTGCCGAATTGGAGGCGACGAATTCTGCATCGTTCTCGATGGTGGCGGAATGTTGTCCTCATACCCGACCGTCGAACTCACACTCGATTTGTTGAAGAAGTCGGGGGAGGGTCGTTCGATGTCGTGCGGTGTGGCTTTGGCCACGCCAGAGGTGCAAACCGCCAGCGAACTTCTACGCCGAGCTGATGTCGCTCAATATGAGCAGAAGCGGATCCGTAAGGGCTTGCCTCCGACCGATGAAGTTCATGGCGATGCCGAGCGCCGTCGCACTCGACGCGACCCGTGATTCGTTCCTGCAAATCCGCATGAGCTCAGCGTGATTTGCGGGCGCGCCTCACAATCCAGCCCAGTACCTCGCTGAGTACTGCCCCGGCGAGCGCAGCACCAAAGATCACCATCCACAACGGTGCCGATCCGTCGATCCACAACCATTTCACCGGTGTCGAGTCGGTGTTCTGGATGATGAAGAGAGCCAGTGCGGCTGCCACGAGAGCGGCAAGGACAGGACCCGCCAAAGATCTCTTGGACACCTGCTCGATGGTGAAATCCTCGGACATCGTTCCTCCTCAGGTTCTGGTTTGACGCACAGGGTAGACGAGTGCATCACATTGATCACCGATCAATAAGATCAAATACCTTCAGCACGACCAACAGGAGCGTCCCCATGAACGCACGAAGCGTGTCGGTTTCCCGAGTGATTCCTCAGCCCGCCGAGAGAATCTTCGATCTATTGGCCGACCCCAATAGCCACACAAGGATCGACGGCTCGGGCAGCGTCAAAGCCGATGTCAGCGGGCCAGATCGGCTCGAACTCGGGTCCAAGTTCCGGATGGGCATGAAGCTCGGGATCCCCTACCGCATCACCTCGACTGTAAAAGAGTTCGAGGAGAACAGATTGATTGCATGGGCCCACCTGGGCGGCCATCGTTGGCGCTACGAACTCGCGCCGGTAGATGAAGGCACCCGCGTCACCGAGACATTCGACTGGTCGTACGCCGTGGTGCCCAAGGCCCTCGAACTCCTCGGATATCCCAAAAAACATCCGGCTGCAATGGAACTAACTCTTCAGAACATCGAAAAGGTGCTCGCTTCCACCGAATGATTCCCCGGCGAATCAACGCTCGATGGTGACCACCCCGTAGAACGCCACACGATCGGCAACTGCTTCGGCACCGGCCTTCGGCTCTGGGTAGTACCACGCCGCATTATCGGCGCGCTTCCCGTCGACCTCGATGTTCCAATACGACGCAACTCCCTTCCACGGGCACGAGGTCTGTCGCGTCGATTCGCTCAATCGACTCTGATCGAGTGAGCCGATCGGGAAATAGGGGTTCCCTTCGACCATTTCGATGTCGTCGCTCTCCGCTATCACGATTCCGTTGAAGATCGCTCGTGCCATAGTTGCCTCCTCGGTGTACTCACAGGAGAACACCGCACGGATTACCTTCATTCCGTACAGGCTTGGCCTGCGAAGCCGCCATCGCTCAGATCTCGAGCCGCCACACCTCGTCGGGCATCGCACGCTCGAGGTCGGACACAAGCCGATCCACCCACTGGTCGGACGCATCACACACGACCACTGCCTCGTCAGCGACTCTCGCCATCCACGCATTGCGGCGAGACAGCGACTGTCCGGCCTGTTGAGGAGTCGTTGGAACAACCCGTTCGAGGACCACGACTGTGTGGGCGCCTGCTCGAAACTCGGTGAACCGCTCTCGGGTTTTGGTGGGCCACTTCGAGTCGGGGTCCGGGAATGGAAGTATTGCTACATAGGGAACCTCGGCGTCGATCGCAGCCTGAGCCGCCAGTGTTTCCGCACCGAGTCGTAACCCGGTGAGAATGACAAGATCGGGGTTTAATTCGTGCTTGGCTACGAAAATCTCGGCGAGCCTACGTCGAACACCGTCGCTGATCAGGTTGTCGTCGTAACCGCCGAGCGCCGGGGGTTGTGCTCCGAACGCGGCAAGTGATCGCCCGTCAGGTGTCCATACGGAACCAACAGACACATCCGAAATCTTCGCCCCGGCTGCAGCGTCCGCGACCGACCCGGACTTGGACGGCTGCGCCTCAGCCGCCTCCACAGCCAACTGATCGGCGATCTCGTTCCACTCGTTGCCAGCGTGTCCCTTGACCCACCGAAACTCGATCTCCTCGGAGCGAGATCGGTATAGCTCGACGAGCGGTTCCCAGATGTCGCGATTGGCAACGGGTTCCTTTTTCGAGTTGCGCCATCCCCGCTTGATCCAGCCTTTCCACCAGTCATCGCGAAAGCAATGGACCACATATGTCGAATCGGACACAACAATCACCTCGCCCGACAGTTCCCTCAATGCGTCGAGCACCGCTGATAATTCCATCCGCTGGTTGGTGGTATTCGGCTCACCACCGTTGGAGCGTCGTCCACCGGGAACCACCCATCCCCAACCGCCAGGTCCGGGATTACCTTTGCACGCACCATCGGTATAGACGATCGTCGGGCCCGATGACGCGTCGCCATCGAGGTCGGGACATGGTTGCTCCGACGCGTTCACCCGGGCGCTACGAGCGTGAGGACCTGATCCATTAGTGCGCCCACGTCGGGGTCAATGATGATCGAGTTTGCCAATATCGCGACCGAAATTCTCGCATCTGGCAGGTAGCCGACCGTACTCCGGAATCCAGGCACACCGCCGCCCTTGTTGAAGAATGGCTGCCCATTCCATTCTCCGATGTCGAGACTCAGGCCATAAGGCTCGAAATCGTTTGGTGTCACCATGGCCTCGATCGATGCGTCCGACAGGAGGGTTCCGTCGAACAGTCCAGCGAACAGTACTGCCATGTCTTCGGCTTGGGATTCGATTCCCCCACCAGTCCAACCGACAGAGTCGAGTGCTGCCTGGGGAACAGCCAACACGTCGTAGTATCCACCAATGGTCGCCGCCTCTTTCAACGGCTCGATGGCCGGCAAACTGCCGAGTAGGTCGCCCAGAGCACCGACGGCATAACCGTGAACGATCGGTGAGGGAGGCACTTCCATCGGAGGAAGAAATATGTGGTCGAGTCCGAGCGGGGCGAAAATTCGGTCTCTGATCTCTTCGTGAGCGGGGCGTCCGGTGATGGCTTCTATCAAGAGTCCTGCGGCAATCGGACCGACCGTGTTGTAGTTGTATCCCTCGCCTGGCACGAATTGAGGGCCCTGCTCAAGGCCCCAAGCAACAATTTCGTGTGGGTCGAACGCCTTGTCGAGGCGATGGGACGTCGCCTCGTAAAACCCGGGATCCCACGCAAATTCCTTGAATCCATCGGTATGCCCGAGGATCTGTCTGACGGTCACCTGGCTACCATAATCGACACCTCCGATGACGTATCCGGGAAGCCAATCACCCAAGTAGTCAGACACGGGATCATCAAGGCCGAGCAATCCGTCCTCGACCATCCGCAACACGGTGGCCGCAGTGATCGTCTTGGAGATGGACCCGATTCGGAAATAATCGTCGGTAGTCAACTCGGCACCTGTCGCCACGTCCGATGTGCCGCGAGCGATGGCGATCGTGTGTCCGTCATCAAATCGAACTGCGAGACTGAGCCCGGGCACGGCCAGTTCACGGTCGGTCATCCAATGATCGATCGCGGCTGTAATGTCTCCACGTAGGGCCACATCCGGGTCGATCGTTGTCGTGGTGGTGCCGACTGTTGTGGTCGTCGTAGGCGCCGCTGTGGTCGTGGAAGCTTCGAGCGTGGTCGTGGTTACGTTCGAGTCCACCGTCGTGGTGGTGGCCGATGTGGATGTCTCAGACCCGCCGGAACACGACACGACCATCAGCGATCCACACACCAGAAATGCTGATAGACGCTTCAACTCCGACCTCCAAGTCAAAGTTCATTGTCGCTGCTCATGGGCGGGAAACGAAATCGGAGGAGACCCGTACTTCTGTGGCTACCCACCAGTAACCGACACGGAAGATCCGATCAACTGCAAGGATGGACCCATGGCTGACCACTTCACCCGCCAACTCCCCGATCTCGACCCGACAGAGACGAGGGAATGGATCGAGTCTCTCGACGCCATAGTCGCAGCCGGCGGCAAGACGAGAGCCCGGTTTCTCGTCTCGAAATTACTGGAGCGGGCCAATGAGCTCCAAGTGGGCGTGCCCCCCACCACCTCGACGCCCTACATCAACACGATCCCGGCTGGGGAGCAGGCGATCTTCCCGGGCGACGAGGAAATCGAACGTCGCATTCGTGCGTTCATACGTTGGAACGCAGCTGCGATGGTTATCCGCGCCAACAAGACGGCCGACGGAATCGGTGGACACCTCTCTACCTACGCCTCGTCGGCCTCGCTCTACGAAGTCGGGTTCAACCATTTCTTTCGCGGCAAGGACTCCGGACTCGCCGGCGACCATGTCTACTTCCAGGGCCATGCGGCGCCGGGGGTCTACGCCAGAGCGTTCTTGGAGGGCCGCCTCTCAGAACAGCAGCTCGACAACTTCCGAATGGAAGTCGGAGGCAACGGCTTGTCGAGCTACCCCCACCCGAGGCTGATGCCATCGTTCTGGGAGTACCCGACGGTTTCGATGGGGCTCGGCCCGATCAACTCGATCTACCACGCTCGATTCGACAAGTACCTGCTGCAACGCCGAATCGAAGACACGTCACAATCCAACATCTGGAGCTTCCTGGGCGACGGCGAATGCGACGAACCCGAAACACTCGGCGCGATCTCGTTGGCCGGACGATCCGATCTCGACAATCTGAAGTGGGTCATCAACTGCAATCTGCAGCGCCTCGACGGACCGGTACGCGGCAACGGGAAGGTGATCCAGGAACTCGAGGGAGTATTCCGCGGCGCCGGATGGAACGTGATCAAGGTCATTTGGGGAAGCCGCTGGGACGAGCTACTGCAGCGCGACGTCGACGGTGTGCTTCTCAACAAGATGAACACCACCGTCGATGGCGAGTTCCAGCGCTACGCGGTGGAGAGCGGCGAGTATGTCAGAGAACACTTCTTCGGCCCAGACCCTCGACTTCGTCAGCTCGTCGAGCATCTGTCCGATGACGATCTCAAGCAACTTCCACGTGGCGGTCACGACTACCAGAAGCTCTATTCGGCCTTCAAAGCGGCGAGCGAGGTCAAGGGACAGCCGACAGTGATCCTGGCCAAGACGATCAAGGGATGGACGCTCGGTAAGGGATTCGAAGGTCGCAACTCGACCCATTCCATCAAGAAGATGACCAACGCTCAGTTGCTCGATCTCCGCGAACGTCTCCACATGGAGGAGGAAATTTCCGAGGAATCTCTGGCCGACGGCTGGCCCCCCTACTTCAAACCAGACCCGAATTCGGTCGAGACGCAATACATGATGGAGAGGCGACGCACCCTCGACGGGCCACTCCCGTCGAGGCAAATTCGCGATCGTCTACCCATCGAGTTGCCATCACCCGCAATTTTCCAAGACCTGCGCAAGGGCTCCGCTGGTCGAGCCGTATCGACCACGATGGCATTCACCGCGCTGTTGCGAGATCTACTCCGCGACGAAAATTTCGGCCCGCGAGTCGTGCCGATCGTGCCCGACGAGGCCCGCACATTCGGTATGGACAGCCTGTTCCGAGAGTTCAAGATCTACGCGTCGCGCGGTCAACTCTACGAACCGGTCGACCACGAACTGTTGCTCTCATATGCCGAAAGCAAGGACGGCCAAATCCTGGAGGAAGGCATCACAGAGGGCGGATCCACCGCCAGCTGGATCGCAGCCGCCACGTCATACGCGAACAGCGGCGTGCCCATGGTCCCGTTCTTCACCTTCTACTCGATGTTCGGTTTCCAAAGAGTGGGCGACATGCTTTGGGGAGCAGCCGACTCACGGTCCCGGGGTTTCCTCATGGGAGCGACCGCCGGCCGCACAACACTTCTCGGCGAGGGCCTCCAGCACCAAGACGGCCATAGCCACCTCTTGGCCTCCGTCGTTCCCACGTGTGAGGCATACGACCCGGCGTTCGCATATGAGCTGGCTGCCGTGGTAGACGAGGGCCTGCGGAGGATGTATCCACCAAGAGCGGCCGATGGCGAAGACATCTACTACTACATCTCTATTTACAACGAGAACTACGAACAGCCCGCACGGCCAGACCACGTATCCGACTCCGACATCACCAGCGGGCTCTACAGGTGGGACGATGGGCCCGCGGTGGGGTCCCGGAAGGCCACGGTCCTGTTCTCAGGGCCAGCCCAAGGTGCGGCCCGAGAAGCGCAGAGGCTGCTCAGTGAACGTCACGACGTCTCAGCAGAGCTATGGAGCGCCACCTCCTACAAGCGACTCCGCTCACAGGCCCTCGATATCGAACGACGAAATCGCCTCAATCCTGCTGCCCAACCCGAGGTGAGCGACGTCAGCCGCAAATTGTCCGACGCCGAGGGACCGATCGTTGCTGTCACCGACTACCTCACGATGGTCCCCGATCAGATTGCTCGCTGGACACCGCGACCGCTCCATGTGCTCGGCACCGACGGATTTGGCCGATCTGATACCCGCGAGGCGCTGCGGAGCTTCTTCGAAGTCGATGCCGCCCACATCGTGGTGACGGTGTTATCGGCCCTGCTCGAAACCGGAGATGCCACCGCCGACGAAGTGGCCGCAGCCGTCGAGCTCTACGGCATCGACCCCAACCGGCCCGATCCGGCGAGTGGCACGCTCACCGACATCTGATCCAAAAGTCTCCGACTAGGCTCCGGCGATGCCCAAGGGAACACTGGCAGTCACCGGCGATGCCGAATCCGATCGACTCGTCAACCGCGACCCACTCGCGTTGCTGATCGGAATGCTTCTCGACCAACAAGTGCCGATGGAATGGGCGTTCAAGGGACCGCTCCGGCTGACACAACGTCTCGAGCAGCAACTCGATGCGCATGTCATTGCCGCAATCGAGCCAAGCGATTTCGCAACGATCGTCAAGACGAAACCTGCCCTTCACCGCTTCCCTGGGTCGATGGCGACTCGGATACAGGCGTTGTGTCAACACCTTGTCGACGAATACGACGGTGATGCCGCTGCCATTTGGCGCGGCGTTCGCGATGCCGAGGTGATCTACCAAAGATTGTTGTCGCTGCCCGGATACGGCGAGGAAAAGGCCCGCATATTCGTGGCCATATTGGCCAAACGGTTTGCCAAGACTCCTAGCGGG
>JBDNJK010000044.1:0-10447 GCA_041687805.1 Acidimicrobiales bacterium | reverse complement strand
GGCGACACACTGTTTCGTACCAGCAGCCTGACCGCCGCCGATTCTCAGGCCGCCACCGACGTTCCGGTCTGGGTGTATCTGTTCACCTGGCAGAGCAAAGGATTTGACGGCATGTTCGGGGCCATGCACGCCCTTGAAATTCCATTTGTTTGGAACCAGGATCTAGGCCCATGGGTGCCGCTCATGGGCAAGGGCGAGCCGTGGCCTGCCGACCTCTCAGATCGTATGCACCGAGCATGGATCTCCTTCGTACGCACCGGGGATCCTGCCCACGATGGCATCCCTGACTGGCCTCGATACGACACCGAAAGCCGTCCCACCATGGAGTTCGGCGACACAAGTCAGGTCCTGAACGACCCCTATGGCCCAAGCCGCGCCGCATGGCTCGCGTAGCCGATCGTTCATAATCCGGCTCGGCTTACTTGCCAGAACTCTTTCGCTTCTGGATCTTTGCCCATTCGTCGCGCAAACCAACAGTGCGATGCCAGAGGTCGTCCCGATCCAGATCACGGGCGAAATATCCGAGCCGCTCAAACTGGACGACCTCACCAGCAGGAGTCTCGGCCAAAACCGGCTCAAGCTTGCAATCGGTGAGAACCTGACGAGAGTCGGGGTTCACTGAATTGAGCGGGTCGTTGCCATCGGCTCCCGGATGGGAATCGGAGAAGAGCCGGTCGTAGAGTGCGACTTTGGAATCGACCGCATGTTCTGCCGACACCCAATGAAGTGTGGCCTTGACCTTGCGCCCATCCGGGGCCTGCCCACCACGAGTCTCGGGGTCGTAGGTGCAATGAAGCTGCACTACCTCGCCTGAATCATCTGTGACGTAGTCAGTGCAGGTGATGAAGAATCCGGCCCGCAGCCTCACTTCACGACCTGGTGACAGTCGGTAGAACTTCTTGGGAGGGTCGACCATGAAGTCGTCACGCTCGATGAACAAACGGCCCGAAAACGGCACCTTGCGGGTGCCCGCGGTCTCGTCCTCGGGGTTGTTGATGGCATCAAGTTCGTCCACCACACCATCAGGCCAATTGTCGATTATTACCTCAAGAGGATTCAACACTGCCATGCGACGCAGAGCGTGACGGTTGTGGTGCGTACGCACAAACGATTCGAGCAGCTCGATCTCGTGAGTGCCGTTGACTCTCGCCACGCCGATGTTGGCGCAGAACGCCCGGATCGCCTCAGGCGGGTAGCCGCGACGCTTCAAACCCCGAAGCGTGGGCATGCGAGGGTCGTCCCATCCATCGACCATCCCGCTTTCCACCAACGACCTGAGGATGCGTTTCGAGGTCACGGTGTGGGTGATATTGAGTCGGGCAAATTCCGACTGCTCAGGTTTGTGGCTCGGCAGATCGAGATGGTTGAGACACCAGTCGTAGAGCGCACGGTGGGTGTCGAACTCGAGGCTGCACAGTGAATGGGTGACACCCTCAATGGCGTCGCTCTGCCCGTGAGCCCAGTCGTATGTGGGGTAGACGTGCCATGCGTCGCCGGTGCGATAGTGGTGGGCATGGCGAATCCGGTAGAGCACCGGATCACGCATCTGCATGTTTTCGTGCGCCATGTCGATCTTGGCACGAAGAGTGCGGCTGCCCTCGTCGAACTCACCGACCCTCATGCGCTCGAACAGATCGAGATTCTCCTCCACGCTGCGGTTCCGCCACGGGCTATCGCTGCCCGGCTCGGTGAAGCTGCCGCGATTGAGAGACATTGTCTCGGCGTCTTGATCATCGACATAGGCCAGTCCGGCCGCTATCAAATCGACAGCCCAAGCAGCCAACTGATCGAAATAATCGGACGCATACACCACCTCCGCTGGTTCGAAACCGAGCCAGCGAATGTCGTCCTGGATCACATCGACGAACGCTGCCTCCTCGGTCTCGGGATTGGTGTCGTCGAAGCGGAGCTTGCACACTCCATCGAACTCGTCGGCGATGGCGAAGTTCAGACAAATCGCCTTGGCGTGGCCGATGTGAGGGAAGCCATTCGGCTCCGGTGGGAAGCGGGTCTGCACTCTCCCACCGAAGCGACCCGCGGCAAGATCCGCCTTGACCTTTTCGCGGATGAAGTCGGTGCCGGAGTTGCTGGTTGACCCTAAAGGAGCGTCTGTCACCGTGACAGAACTACAGCCCTTCTTCTCCACCGGCAACACGCGACCCTGCTGCTTTGCTCGACATCGCCGATCTGACCTCCGCCCCGTGCTCATCAAGAGACGGTGGCCGGATGCAAGTCGTCGCCACTCGGCCGTCGAATCGTAAGGGAGATCTGATGGCTCGAAAATCGCCGTCGGGGCTCGAAACGATCGGAGACAACTCCATCGACTCGGCCCAGTCGATCGCCTCGGCGATCGAATTGATCGGACCGGCTGGCACTCCCACAGCGAGAAACCGATCGAGCCAATAGCCACGCGTATGAGTGATGAGAATTGGTGCGATCTCGGCTATCAGGTCGGCGACGTTGGTCCGCCGCAATGCTCCGTTGATGAACCGCTCGTCGTCGACAAGATCAGGGCGACCCAACACTTCACAGGTGAGTCGGTATGTCTTCTCATTGGCCGCTGCCACCACAATCGTTCCGTCCGCCACGTCGAAGACCTCATACGGAGCGATCGATGGATGCCTGTTACCCGCCCGAATCGGGTCGACTCCCGCCATGGCCGCGGCCGATCCCTGATTGGCCAACGCGGCCATGGCGCTGTCGAAGAGACTCACCTCCGTGTAGCAACCCTCGCCTGTGGCCGACCTCTGCTGGAGCCCGGCCAAGGTGGCGATGGTGGCATAAAGCCCGGTGATCACATCGACAAGCGCGACACCCACCTTCATCGGTGGCCCATCCGCCGCGCCAGTGATGTGCATCAGGCCGCTCATTGCCTGAATCATGAGGTCGTAACCAGGCAGCGACGAGGATGGACCGTCACCCGAAAATGCCTCGATCGAGAGATAGACGAGACGCGGGTTGGAGGCCCTTAGATCGGCGGGCCCGAGGCCGCGGTCTTTCATGTAGCCGGGTCGAAAGTTTTCAGCCACCACGTCGGCGGTCGCACACATTTCGACGGCCAACGACATATCAGATTCGTTGTTGAGGTCGAGGACCACGCTCCGCTTGTTGCGATTGATCGAGAGGTAGTAGGTCGAGTTCTCACCGGCCCACGGCGGTCCCCACGCGCGAGTGTCGTCTCCTGTATCGGGACGCTCAATCTTGATCACATCGGCGCCCAAATCGGCGAGGTTCATCGTTGCCAACGGGCCGGCCAACACTCTCGTGAAATCAACAACGGTGATCCCGCTGAGTGGTCCATCAACAATGGTCAATTTGATGCTGCCCTTCTAATCCGTCCCGGAGTGACCGAGTTCTACTTGGCAAAGACCTGTGAGTCGTCCGCGAACGACTTGAACTCAAGGGCGTTACCGCTCGGGTCGAGCACGAAACAGGTTCGCTGCTCGCTCGTCTGACCCTCAAACCTGATCGTCGGTTCGATCACCCAGCGGGTGTCGGACGCTCGTTGCAGCCGTTCTACCAACTGCTGCCACGCGTCGGGAGTTAGCAGCAGGCCGAAATGACTCGCCGGCACATTGTGACCATCCACCACGTTGGTGGTGGCCGGGTGGCAATCGTCTGGTGCCAAATGTGCGACCACCTGATGACCTTGGAGATCGAAGTCGACCCAAGCGTCGCTCGATCGACCCTCTACACACCCCAGAACTCCTCCATAGAACGACCGAGCTGCGGCCAGATTGTGCACCGGAAAGGCCAGATGAAATCGGGGTCGAGTCACATCCGAAGCGTGCCACACATTCAGACGCGAGACTGTCAGCGGCCATGAACACCTTCCGCCTGGAGTGACCCGTTGAAAATCCTCACCGCCAGAGAAGTTCTCGAATCGAACAGATCGGCTCTTGAGGCCATCGCACCTGATGCCCAATGGGTGCTGGCCGAGCCCGACGGCTCCACCGACAGCGACCCGGAAGGTTGCGAGATCGTCTACTGGTCGGCCGGTATCGACCGTGGAGATCCACGTCTATGGACCATGCTTCACCGCTGGAACGACCCGGCGCTGAAGTGGTTGCAGGGCCCTGGTGCTGGAGTCGAACACGACATCTGGCAGTCGCTCATGGCGAAGGGCGTCACTCTCACCAACGCGTCCGGTGTTCACGGCGAACCAATCGGTCAGTATGTGATCAGTTGGATACTTGCCTGGTCACAGGGGCTTCAGGGCCAGATCACCAGGTCTCGCCATCATGAGTGGACCGTTGTGCCATCCGACGATCTCCAAGATGCCACGGTCGGGATCATCGGCTACGGCGGCATCGGATCGGTGGTGGCCCGGATAGCCGACGCGATCGGCATGCATGTGATCGCCACCCGGCGTACTCCCGGCCCGGCGGACCACGTCGACGAGATGCTCACACCAGACCACCTCCCGGATCTACTGGCCCGATCCGACTATGTGGTGATCTGTGTGCCGGCCAGCAACGAGACGATCAATCTGATCAATTCCGAGGCGTTTGCCAACATGAAGCCCGACGCTGTTCTGATCAACATCGCGAGAGGCTCGATCGTTGACGAAGGAGCGCTCGCCGACGCGCTGAGTTCCGGCCGAATTCGCGGCGCCACCCTCGACGTGATGGTCGAGGAGCCATTGCCCTACGACTCACCGCTTTGGGACCTGCCAAGGTTGGTGATCACTCCCCACCAATCGAGCTCGTCGCCACTTACCGCCACGCGGCTCGACGCACTGTTCATCCACAACCTCGGCTGCTACCTCAACGGCACCCCGATGCGAAACGTCGTCGGATCAAACAAAACCACCTAGACGTAGGTGTCCAACACCTCAGCAACTTCTTCGGGAGTGGTCTTGGGGCCGAATCTGGCCACGACATCGCCGTCGCCGTTCACCAAGAACTTCTCGAAATTCCATGTGATCTTCGGTGAGTCGCCCTCGCCGGGTTGCTCAGATTTGAGCCATTCATAGAGCTCGCAGTTTTCCTTGCCATTCACCTTGATCTTGGCGAACATCGGGAAGTCGATGTCGTATTTAGTGTGGACAAACTCCCTGATCTCTTCGGCTGTGCCTGGTTCCTGGCCTCCGAATTGGTTACACGGAAATGCCAGCACCGTGAAGTTGTCGGTGTTGTGGTGAAGCGCACGCAGACCTGCGTACTCAGGAGTGAGGCCTCAAAAACTCGCGACGTTGACCACCAGGCAAGTGACACCCTTGTAATCGGCGAAGTCAACCGGATCACCTTCAAGCGAGTCCATCTGAAATTCGTGGAATTTGGACATCGTGTCTCCCCTCGACAGAGTGTGAACCTACACATCAGGAGCCCAAGCCGTGGCAAGTGCAATCGGAATCGACGTAGGCACCACGAATGTGAAGGCTGTCCTCGTTACCGAGGGCGGATCCATTGCCGCATCCGCATCGCGGGAGTTGACCACAATCAACGGCCCGGGCTCCGTCGAACAAGACGCCGAAGCGACATGGCAAGCCGTCCTCGATGTGATCGCCGAGATCAGAAACTCTCAGGGCCGCGTCGTGAGCCACGTCGAGGCCATCGGCGTGTGCACCCAATACTCCTCGATCGTGGGAATCGACTCCCATGGCCGGCCAACGACGCCGATGATCATGTGGTCGGACCAACGCGGCACCGAACTGTCGTTGGACATCATGTCGCGCCATGACGATGCTTTTGGGATCTGGGCTGAGCGCCACGGCATACCGCCGGTGGGCGGCGGGTTTTCCCTGG
The DNA here is from genome assembly GCA_041687805.1 of Acidimicrobiales bacterium. GTDB lineage: Bacteria > Actinomycetota > Acidimicrobiia > Acidimicrobiales > Aldehydirespiratoraceae > SZUA-87. Next base: position 4,700 of record JBDNJK010000044.1, on the reverse strand, counting down.
CCCACATACTCCATCTCCAGCACGAGCACCCTGAATCGCACGCTGCCACCGCCGCCTATGTCGAGTCGATGGACTACATCACCACCAGGCTCACCGGCAGAGTCACAGCCACCGCGAACTCCGCGTTCATGACCCAACTCTGCGACAACCGGTCGAGCAACCCAACCAACTTCGACCCCGACCTCGTGTCCATGTCTGGCGTCGACCCGAGCCGCCTGCCCCCACTGGTGCCAATAGATTCTGTGGTCGGCGAATTGAAGCCAGAACTGGCCGACTTCTTGGGGCTTCCAGCCGGATTGGCAGTGGCCACCGGCACCAACGACACGGCTACCGTCGCCATCGCGTCGGGGGCACTGTCGTCTGGAGTGGCCGGTCTGTCCATCGGCACCACCAGCGTGTTGGTCGACACGATCGACAGTTTCGTAGCCGACCTTGAGCATTCGATCGTGCCCATGCCAGGGCCATTCGCCGACACTCGTTTGGTCATGGCAGAAAACGGCCTCGGCGGCAAAGTGCTGGATCACGTGGTCACAGGTCTGATCCACGCCGACGACACCCTCGGTAACCATCGCCCGGACCAACCATTCGCTTCTGTTGATGTGGCCCTGACCAAGTCTCCAGCGGGAGCTGGTGGCGTGATGTTTCTACCTTGGCTGGCCGGGTCGATGGCGCCGAGATCAAGCCACGAGACGCGTGGTGGTTTCGTCAACATGTCACTCGATACCAACAGGGTCGATCTAATTCGAGCTGTGGTTGAGGGCGTCGCCCACAACCTCAGTTGGCTTCTCCCCCACGTCGAGAACCACACCGGTCACGCCATTGACGTGGTGCATTTCATGGGCGGCGGGGCGCGAATTGCCGGATTCGACCAGGTGATGGCCGACGTGCTCGACCGGCCTGTAGCAGTTGTCGACGTTCCCCATTTGGCGATAGCTCGGGCCGCGGCGATGCTGGCCCTGCAGCGATCAGGGGCGCTGACCCGCTCCGACCTCACCTCGCTGGCGGGAGTTCTGACAACACGCGATCCGTCTCCTGCGAGCCGCGCGCTCTACGATCTCCGCCAGTCGCAATTCGAGGCCTGTTTCGAAGCGCTTCTGCCAATCCATACCGCTCTCGGAGGAGCTTCATGAGCCGCACCTATCCCTACGCAGAGACCTATCCCGTCAACCGTGGCATGCCTTCGGAAGGACGCAGCCGCGAATCAATCGTGGCCGAACTGGGCGCCATAGCCACATCGGAGGACGCTCGCTGGGAGACCGGTCAATGCTCGGGCACCATGTACTGCGGCGATCACGACCATTACGCCTTCATGGCCAAGATCTACGAACAGTTCGCCCACGTCAACGCTCTTCAGCGCGACCTTTGCCCGAGCGCCACACGCTTCGAAGGCGAGATCATCGCCATGACGCTCGACATGCTTCATGGCGCCGCCGTGCAACACGACGACCCCGACTCCGGCCCGGTCGGCATCATCACCACCGGCGGCAGCGGCAGCATCCTCCACGCCGTGCTTGCCTACCGCGAACAGGCCAAGAACGAGCGCGGCATCACCAACCACAATTTCGTGAAACCCGAGACCGGCCACGTGGCCTTCGACAAGGCCTGCTCTCTGGTTGGTGTCGAGATCCGGCGAGTGCCCGTCGACCCCATGACCGGAACCGTCGACCCCGCTGCCATGAACGCCGCGATAGACGACAACACCATCGCCATCATGGGTTCGGCCTGCAACTACGGATACGGCACCATCGACCCCATCGAGGAGCTCGGCCAGATCGCCATCGACCGTGGCGTCGGACTCCACGTCGACGGCTGCCTCGGCGGGTTCATTCTCCCATGGGGTCAGGAACTCGGCTACGACATTCCGCTGTTCGACTTCAGGGTCCCCGGCGTCACCACCATCTCTGCGGACACCCACAAGTACGGCTACGGCTTCAAAGGCACATCGGTTCTGACCTTTCGCGACAAGTCGTTGCGCAACGGCCAGTACTTCTACATGACGGATTGGACCGGCGGGAAGTATGCGTCACCCGGCATCGAAGGGTCGCGCTCGGGTGGGCTTCTTGCCGCCACGTGGGCCGCGATGGTGAGCCTGGGACGCGACGGCTACATGAGATACGCCAAGCAGATTTTCGAGACGGCCTTCGCCATGCAAGATGCCGTGAAGTCACACTCCGAACTGCGCCTGGTGGGTGATCCCACGTTCTGTTTCAGTTTCACCAGCGATGAGTTCAGCATCTACCACGTGAATGATTCGCTCGCCTCCAATGGCTGGCGACTCAACGGCCAGCAATACCCCGACTCGATACACATGGCAGTCACCCGCCCTCAGATCAAGCCCGGGCTGGTCGAGCAGTGGGCCGACAACCTCGACGAGGCTGTCGCCTACGCCCACGAACATGCTGGCGACCAACCCCTCAGCGCCGCTATCTATGGCGGTGTGGAGGGCGGACCAACGGCCGAATCCGATGAGTTCATTCGCGCGATCATGGCCGACATGATGGACAAGTCTCAGGCCCTCCCACCCCTATGACCCCGACTCTCAGACTCGCCGCCGCCACAGCGGCGTTCACCCTCCTAGCCGCGGCGTGCAGCGACTCCGGACCTGCCACCGCTCCCACGACCACCGCTGTTGTCACGACCACGACGGTGTCGCCCACCACCACGGCCGGACCGCTTTACCACGCCACGATTCGTCGCACCGAAAACAACGTACCTCATATCCTCGCCGACGACATGGGAAGCCTCGGTTTTGGATACGGCTACGCGATCAGCGAGGACCATTTGTGCACGCTCGCTGATGTGGTCAACCAGGTCAACAGTGAGCAAGCCAAGTTCCACGGCCCTGATGCCCTCCCCCAGGACGTGGTCTACAAGGCCATCGACCTCATGGGCACTTCACGAGCCGAATTCGATGCCATGGATACAGATCTTCAATCCGTGATCCGGGGCTACGCGGCCGGGTTCAACACCTACCTCGACACAGTGGGGGTCGACGGTGTGAGCGGCTGGTGCAACGGTGCCGATTGGGTGCGCCCAATCGACGAATACGACCTGGCGGCCTACTACAAGAGCCTCACGTTTCGTGCGTCACTCGACAATTTCGTCGACATGGCCTACACCGCGGCCCCGCCCGATCCGTCCGCCGACGCGGGCACCAACGAATCCTCTATGGCCGCAATCGGCGACGGATTCGATCGGCTGGCCGGCACGTCGACTACCGCTCCCCTCGCCTCCAACGCCTGGGCAATAGGCCCCGATCGAACGCTCGACGGCGACACAATGCTCATGGGAAATCCCCACTTCCCTTGGCAAGGAGCGCTTCGCTTCTACGAAGTGCAGCTCACCGTGCCCGACAAGATCAACGTCTATGGCGCATCCCTCATCGGCTCACCCGCTGTCCAGATCGGCTTCAACGACAACGTGGCTTGGAGTCACACGGTGTCGGCAGGCAGTCGGTTCACCGCCTACACGTTGCAATTGGTGCCGGGCGACCCCACCAGCTACGTCTATGGCAACGAGACCAAGAAGATGACCTCCAAGACGGTGGATGTGGAGGTTCTCGACCCTGCCACCGGCACCGTGTCAACCGAATCACACACCATCTGGTTCAGCCATTACGGACCAGTGCTCAATTTCCCGGGAATCGGGTGGTCAACCTCCAGCACCTTCACGATTCGGGATGCCAACGCCAACAACGATGAAATCATCCCCCAGTTCCTCGACATGAATCTCGCCGGTTCCATGGATGAATTCATCGATGCCCACCGGCGGAACCAGGGCATCCCATGGGTCAACACCATCGCAGCATCCGCTGATGGTCGCATCTGGTACGCCGACGCTTCGGCCACACCAAACCTCTCCGATGAAGCTCTCGCCGAATGGCAGGCCAAGGTCGATGGCGGTGGTCTCGAGAAATTGGCACTTGATCGCCAGATCGTGCTTCTCGACGGAAGCGACCCCATCAACGAATGGGTCGACGCTCTCGGGGCACGTGATCCTGGTCTGGTGCCGTTCGATCAGATACCGCAACTCGAACGCAGCGACTATTTGTTCAACGCCAACGATTCGTACTGGATTGCCAATCCCGACGAGCCGCTCACCGGCTACTCACCGCTCCACGGCCTGACCGAGCGACGGCTGTCGCCACGAACAAGAATGAACGCCACGCAGCTCGGTATCGAAAATGGTGATTCAGGGGCTGACGGGCTCTACACGCTCGACGAGTTGTCCTCATCCGCTTTGGGAAATCGTGTTCTCACCGCCGAACTGCTGGTCGACGGAGTTTTGGAGCGTTGCGAACAAAGCGGAGCCAATGCACCACAGTCGGCAATCGATGGCTGCCTCGTACTGGCCAGATGGGATCGTCACGTCAACCTCGACAGCCGTGGGGCTCTGGTCTGGCGCGAGTTCATCTCACGCATCGGCAACGACGTCTGGGCAACACCATTTGATCCTTCCGACCCAATTGGCACACCGTCGGGTCTGGCTCCCGCCGTCGGAGGTGACGACCCGATTCTCACCGCGCTGGCGACCGCTGTTGAGATCGTTCGCTCGGCCGAATTCGCCCTTGATGCTCCACTGGGTGAAGTCCAATTTGCCGACAGGGGCGGAGTTCGTGTCCCGCTTCACGGCGGCACCAACTCCGAAGGAGTCACCAATATTGTCGTCGGTTCGAACAACGGCACCACTTCCGAACCCAG
>JBDNJK010000043.1:0-8784 GCA_041687805.1 Acidimicrobiales bacterium | reverse complement strand
TGTCTCGCGACCACGAGGCCGGACGCGGGCAGGGGGCGCTCGTGGCGGCTCTCGAAACTGGTCGCACCGGCCACCTCGGAGACATCGTCGCCACGATTCAGGCCGAGCAGGATGAAATTATTCGGGCACCACAAAAGGGAGTGCTCGTGGTGCAAGGCGGTCCCGGCACCGGCAAGACGGTGGTGGCGCTGCATCGGGCTGCCTACCTGCTCTACACCCATCGTTTCCCCCTCGAAGGTCAGGGCGTTCTGGTTCTTGGGCCCAATCGACTTTTCATTGCCTACATCGAGCAGGTGCTCCCGTCGCTGGGCGAGGCAGGCGTCCGTGTGGCAGTGCTGGCTGATCTGCTTCGGCCGAAGGTGGGTGTCGACAAACTCGACGATGAGAATGTCGCTCGGGTAAAGGGCCACATCGGTATGGCGGCCGTGATCGGTCGCGCTGTAACCGACCGGGAACGCCCGCTTCGCAGCGATCTGCGAATCGGCCTCGGTATACAAAAACTTCGGATCAGTGTCGAGGAATCGATGAGGATCATCACCAACGCCCAGCGGAGGTCGAGGTCCCACAATTCGGGTCGCCGGGTCGTGGAAGAAGAGTTCTTCCGGGTACTGGGAAACAGCCCACGAAGCCGTGTCGACCCATCCACGGTACGCGATCGAATATCTGGCGACATTGCCATCCGCGAAGCACTCGACTGGATGTGGCCGATTCTCACGCCCGCTCACCTTCTGCACGACCTCTACGGCTCGCCCGCCCTGCTGCGATCGGCCAACGACGGCCTGTTCACAGATTCCGAGATCCAGTCACTTCATCGCCCCCGAAGTTCACACGCCGACAAGGTCATTTGGCGATTCCAGGATGTGCCTCTGCTAGACGAGGCAAGGGCCCATCTTGGCTACCGGCCCGGGAAGCGCGAAGAAGATGCCGTGCGAACTCACGGACACATTTGTATCGACGAGGCGCAGGATCTGTCGCCCATGGAGCTGCGAATGGTGTCGCGGCGTTCGCTCAACGGGTCCATGACAATCGTGGGCGACATCGCTCAGGCAACAGGGGCATGGGCAAACTCTGGATGGGATGAAATTCTGGCGGCACTGCCTGATCGCCATGTCTCACAACATCTCGAGCTCACGGTGGGTTATCGCATACCTGAAGCGACCATGGAGCTTGCCAATCGTCTACTTCCTCACGCTGCGTCCGGCCTCAAACCGCCCTTGGCCGTCCGCAAGGGTGGCAGCGCTCCGATGATCGTGAACGCGTCTGAATCCCTGGAGTCGGCCATTGTCGACACAGTGAAGACCGAACTGGCCGAGGTCGGCGAAGGCAACATCGCGGTGATTGTCCCGGGATCGTTGGCTGACGTGGTGGCTGCCGCTCTGGATACCGAAGGCATCGCTCATGGCGGTGCCACACGACATGGCCTCGACCAGCAGATCACTGTTGTCCCGGTACGTCTGGTCAAAGGGCTCGAAGTTGATTCGGCCATCGTGGTGGAGCCCTCGCGTATCATCGACGAGGAACGCCAGGGCGTGAGATCTCTCTACGTCGCCCTGACCAGGGCCACCAAGCGAATCACGGTCGTACACAGTGAGCCGCTGCCCGACTACCTCGACGAACCAACGCACGTGGGTAGTCCTTGGTAGCACCGTCGCTTCTGCCATCGGCCGATGAGTCGGTGCGCTGTGCCACGTTGTCGCGTCGGCTGGGTATGGATCCGGGAGGCTCGGCGCTTGAGGTCGACGAGGTGATCGTTGCCGAGTTGTCGCTGCCGTGGCCGAAACCGGTCTGGAACAAGGTGGGCTTTCAGAATGTGCCGATATGGGCCGACGTCGCCACCAAGGCCGGTCGCAAGGTCCGCGTGCTTGCCGCCGTACCGGAATCTGGTGATGGAGCCGCAACGATTTGGACGCACTCTCGCCAGCCCGGGGACGCATTGTTCACTTGCTCGACCCACCGAGTTGATCCGGCCCATGAGGCATCTTTGCTCGAACGGTTGCTGGTCGATGGTCTTGAGTCGTCGCCCGACACGATGGTTAGAGAGGGGCGAACATCTGATGGGGCGCCACGTGAACTTCTCGTGTGCACACAAGGGAGCCACGATGTCTGCTGTGGAACCCATGGCACGGCGTTCGCAGCGGCGATGGCGTCAGCCGAACCGACGCTGAATATCAGGCGGATCAGCCACACCGGAGGCCACCGGTTCGCACCTACCGCTATGTCGATGCCCGACGGTCGTATGTGGGGGCTGATCGACTCGGAAACGATGATGCGAATTGTCCAACGATTGGCGTCCCCGGCCGAGGTCGCCGGATTCTGTCGCGGATGGTCGGGTGTGGCACAAGGGCCGGCCCAAGTCGCTGAGAGGGCCGTGATGGAGAAGGTCGACGACTGGTCATTCGATCTCACCGTTAGGCAGGTCGAGGTATTCGAGCACTCCTCAGATCGGGCCACCTGCGTGGTAAAGGCAGCTGAGAAAGTGTGGCGTGTGGCATTGACCGGGGGCCGCGAAGTGCCGGTGATCTCGTGCGGTGCCGCGGGAGGTTTACCCGCCAAATCGAGCCGTGAGTGGATCGTTGCCGGGGTCGAACTCGTTGACTGAATTTCGTCAGATGATGGAGACCAATATTCGTGAACTTGCGTAGTGATCGATGATTGTCTCGTCGTCGATGATCGCCAAGGCCGCGCCATCGGGGCTCATCTCGACCAATGAGCCTTCGTGTCCCGGGGTGATCGAGTGGAGTTCCAGATAAGCGAGCATCCCGGGATAGAACTCGAGAGTCTCCGGAATTCTCTGGATCATGAACGAATCACCGGGGGAGAGGGTGTCGAGGGCCACCATCGGGGGCGGAACATACCCGGAACCGGGAATGGGATTCCCATGGGGACAGGTGGTTGGGTTGTCGAGTTTGGCGAGCATGGCCCGCTCGACATCAGGAGAGATCACATGCTCCCATTTGCCCGCTTCATCGTGCGCTGACGCCCACGACAATCCGAGGACATCGGTGAGGAAGCGCTCGGCGATCCGGTGCCTCCGCACCACAGTTTCGGCCAATTTCTGACCCTGTTCGGTAAGGGCGACGCGGTGGCCGGTAGTGACTATGCCTGCGGTTTCCATCCGCTTGACCATCTCCGACACGGCCGGACGCGACACGCCCAGCCGTTCGGCAATCCTTGCTTGGATGACTTCCACGGAGTCTTCGATCAGTTCGAATATTGTCTCGCAGTATTCTTCGAACGCGGGATGCCGTGCCGGTGATTCGTAATCGGCCATGCCGGCGAGTGTAGACGGCTTGATCCGACTCGCTTGCCAAAGGCAAACTGTCGGTCGGGCTTGTCGCACTGGGGGCCTATGTGGTCATGATCACTTCAGCGGGGACGAGGCTGTCTCCCCAAGACTCAGAAGGGTTGAAATGATGAGTGATGGAGCAGTTGTTGTGTTGGGCGGGGGTGGCGGAGTCGGCTCCATCGCGGTGAAGACACTGGCTCAGACCAGCGATGCCAGAAGAGTCGTGGTGGCAGATTTCGACCGTGGCGCGGCCGACGCTGTTGTGGCGGAGGTTGCGGATCCTCGGTTCGAGGCGATTCGAGTCGACGTATCGGACGCCGATTCGCTTGGATCTCTCCTCGCTAGAGCCGACGTGGTGCTCAATTGCGTTGGACCGTTCTACAAATTCGGACCTCCGACCTTGGCCGCGGCAATCAAGTCCGCCGTCAACTACGTCGACATCTGCGACGACCTCGATGCCACAAGGAACATGTTGGATCTCGACGAGGCGGCGCGTGATGCCGACGTCACCGCGCTCATCGGAATGGGCAACTCGCCGGGGCTCGCGAACTTGTTCGTCAAGATTTGCGCCGAGTGGTTTTTCGACGAGATACACACCGCTGAGATCATGCACATCCACGGGGGCGAACCCGAGGAGGGCGCTGGAGTACTGAAGCATCGCATTCACGCCATGACCAACGACGTGCCGGTCTTCGTCGACGGTCAGATGTCGCAGGTTCGCATGCTCGACGACTCTGGCAGGCCGTTCATCAAGGATGAAAGCTTTCCCAACGTCGGATCATCGCCGGTGTTCCCGTACCCGCACCCAGAGACGATTACCTTGCCGACGGCGTTCCCTTCGTTGCGCAGGGCCACCAACCTCGGTGTGGTGTTCCCGCTTCCGTATTTCGAGATGACTCAAAATCTGGTCAGGGCTGGAATGGCATCGGAGGCGGGCCTCGATGTCGGGGGAGTCAACGTGTCTCCGATCGATGTGATGGTGGCTTTGCTGCGGCAAAGCCGGCCGCAACTTCTGGCAGACGCGGGCGTCACCGGCCCGTCGGGATGCCTCAAGGTCGTCGTATCCGGCGTGTCCGCGGGGCAAGCCCACACCTATGAGGTCGCGCTTTCATCCGGGTCTGCAGGTGCTGGCGAAGGCACCGGAATCCCGGCGGCGATCGGTGCGATTCTCATGCTTCGAGGCGATTTGGACGGGGGCCCAGGAGTTCACCCTCCCGAGTCGATTGTGCCGGTGGAGCAGCTACTCGAGTTGGCCAGCGAGGTGGCATCCGGGGTCGGGGTGGAGGGCGAAGGGCTGCCGCTAGCTCTCACCCACATCGCTGAATCAGGTGATCGTGAGGAGATCCCGTTCGCTCTCGGGGATCGCTCGTGACGAGAGGGCAGGTGTCGGCCGATGATGTTGTTTTCACCATCGATCTCGGCACGGGTGGCCCCAAAGTGGCGCTCGTATCACTGGCCGGGGAAATCATCGAACACGAACACCGGCGTGTGGCCATGCACGTGGTTGGCCGGGGCGGAGCGATCGAAGATCCGAACGAGTGGTGGTCGGCGATCGTGGAGTCGGCCGCGACGATCGCTGAACGATCGATGGTGAGCCCAGATCGGATAGTGGCCGTTGCCTGCACCGGTCAATGGGGGTCCACGATCCCTGTCGACGCGGCGGGGCAGGCCTGCGGACCGTGCATGCTGTGGCTCGACCAACGCGGCGGCGCTCTTTCGGCCAAGCAACTCGGCGGCCGGTTGGCTGTCGAGGGCTACAAGCCTCGTGCTGTCATCGAATGGGTGCGCAGATCTGGTGGCGCGCCGAGCCCTGAGGGCAACGACCCGCTCGGTCATCGACTGTGGTTCCGTCATGAAGAACCCGACGTCTACGCCAACACGGCTGCTTTCCTTGAACCAGTCGACTATCTCAACGCCAGATTGACCGGCAAGCTCACAGCCAACCAGGCCTCGATGACTCTTTCTTGGCTCACCGACAATCGCCGGCTCGATCAGACCGAATACGACCCGATGCTGGTGAAACTCGCCGGCATCGACCCCTCGCGACTGCCCCGACTTGTGCCCATCGGGTCGGTAGTCGGAACCGTGCTCCACAAGGTCGCCGAGTCGCTCGGCATACCAGCGGGGATTCCAGTGGTGAGCGGCCTCCCCGACCTCCACACCGCGGCCATCGGATCAGGTGCGGTGGCTGATCATCATGCTCACTTGGTCATCGGTACGTCCACATGGGTCGGGTGTCATGCCCCCGACAAGCGCACGTCGCTGGCGAATCAGATGGCAACGGTTCCGTCGGCGCTTCCCGGCCGATACATACTCGCCAACAACCATGATTCCGGTGGGGCGAGCATGGAATGGCTGCGCGACATGGTGGTGGCCCCACACGACGGGATCGGGCCTGGTTCAACAACTCTGCGAGAACTCGATGATGTGGCCGCGAAGGCGGGACCCGGTGCAGGAGGGGTGATGTTCGCGCCGTGGTTGAAAGGGCAGCGATCACCCAACGCCGATACTGCCATGAGGGCCAGCTTTCTCAACATAGGGATCGACAGCGGTCGGGGTGAGATGATCAGGGCGGTGATGGAAGGTGTCGCCCATCAAAATCGATGGATTCTCGAACGTTCTGAGAAGGTGCTCCACCATGATCTGCGCGACATCCACATCCTCGGCGGTGGCGCACAGTCGGAGTTGTGGTGCCAGATACATGCCGACATATTGGGAAGGACAATTCGCCGAGTCGAGCAGCCGTTGCTGGTGAATGTGAGGGGAGCGGCAAAATTTGCTGGGATGGTGATTGGCCGGCTCGCGGTCGACGACCTCGAAGGCGCTGTGTCGATCGACCGAACGTTCGAGCCCGACCCCGACGTGACTGAACTGTTCGCGGTCCGCCACGACGAATTCTTGCGTCTGACAAAGTCTCAGAAGCGCATGTACCACCGGCTGAACGCGTTCGGTTGAGCTACTGCAGCAGGGTTGGATTACGCAGGCCTCCAACCAGTCACATATCCTGCCCGGATGAACGAAGAAATTTTCGCGGGTCCGGAGGCACTGACCTTCGATGACGTGCTGGTTGTTCCCGGGTGGAGCGAGATCCTGCCCGCAGATGTCGACATCTCGACGTCGCTGGCGGGAATCGAGTTGCGTGTTCCGCTCATGTCGGCAGCGATGGACACCGTCACCGAATCGCCTCTTGCCATAGCGTTGGCGCGTGCCGGCGGGATCGGTGTGTTGCATCGGAACCTTACGGTTGCACAACAGGCTGAGCAGGTCGATCGAGTCAAGCGGGCGCAGTCGGGCATGATCACCGCTCCCATCAGCTTGCCCCCATCAGCGTCGCTTGATGACGCCGAAACGTTGATGGCACGTCACAAGATCAGCGGCGTGCCGATATGCGAAGCCAATGGCCGCCTGGTCGGGATCCTCACCAATCGCGACATCAGATTTTGTGGCCCGGAGCAGTATCAGCGACCGGTCACCGACTTCATGACGAGTGACGGGTTGGTCACCGCCCCGGTCGGCACCAGCCTCGAAGACGCGGTCGACGTGCTCCACAAGCATCGCATCGAAAAGCTGCCACTGGTCGATGGCGATGGGGTGCTTCGGGGTCTCATCACGGTGAAGGACATCACCAAACGAATCGAAAACCCCGACGCCAGTCTCGACTCTGATGGTCGTCTGCGAGTCGGTGCCGCGATAGGCGTATCCGACACCGAGGAAAGAGCCGCCGCGCTGGAAGCGGCCGGGGTCGACGTTTTGGTGATCGACACTGCCCACGGCCACACCCAAGGTGTCGTTGATGCCGTGCGCGCCATCAAAAGCAGTTGGCCAGATCTGGTTGTCATTGGCGGCAACGTGGTCACCCGTGAGGGCGTCGAGGCGTTGGCCAAGGCAGGAGCCGACGTGGTGAAGGTCGGGGTCGGGTCGGGAAGCATTTGCACCACCCGCATCGTTTCCGGCGCGGGAATGCCTCAGATGACCGCGATTCACGACTGCGTCGATGCTGGTCGCCGAATAGGAGTTCCCATCATCGCCGACGGTGGTGTGGTGACCTCAGGCGACATCGTGAAAGCCTTCGTGGGTGGAGCCGATGCCGCGATGCTCGGCAACCTGCTGGCCGGTGTAGACGAAGCTCCGGGCGAACTCGAACTCGTCGAAGGCGCAATGTGGAAGACCTACCGGGGCATGGGTTCGGCCGGCGCCATGCGTGGCCGTGCAACCGACCGATACGGCACCGGTCAAGGATCTGGCAAACACGTCGCCGAGGGAGTGGAAGCACGCGTTCGTTACGCGGGAGCGCTGAGCGAACTCATGTCGCAGCTCGTGGGCGGTCTGCGCTCAGGCATGGGATACGCCGGCGCCGCCACACTCGATGACCTGCGAACTCGTTCCCGCCTGGTGCGTATCACTGGTGCCGGTCTTACGGAGAGTCACCCCCACGACGTCACCGTGATGCGCGACGAGTGATCGCCTCGACCGCATGAGAATCGAGCGGACGGCTGCTCGCGTCATGTCACGACTGCCTCGTCGTGTGCTGCGCCGATTCGCTGGCGAACCACTCGTGGTTGACGGCCGCACTCTCGATTTGCAGATTCATGCGTTTGCCAGTCAGGCCTCCAAGCGTGCCGCGAAAACCAACCCCTCGCCCAAGGGCATGCGGTCGACATTCGACAGGCTCATGTCTGCCACCAACGGTTCACCGGATCGTGCTGTGGCCGTCCACAACCGCACTCTTCCCAGCCCGGCAGGCGCGCTGCCTGCAAGGATCTACCACCCGCCGTCAGCTTCAGGGAATGCCCCGGCAATCGTGTGGTTTCACCAGGGTGGCGGGGTGATCGGAGGTCTCGACACCGACCATTCTCTGTGCAGCCGGCTATCTCGCACCTGCGGCGCAATGGTGATATCTGTCGACTATCGCTTGGCTCCCGAACACCGCTTCCCTGCAGGTATCGAAGACGCGTTGTGGTCATATCAATGGGTGGTCGACAATGCGGGTGGACTCGGGATCGACCAGTCTCGAATTGCCGTAGGCGGCGCATCCACCGGAGCAACGTTCGCAGCGGTTGTGTGTCAGGAGCGTCGTACCCGAGGCGGGCCTCAACCCGTTGCGCAGATTCTCGCCTACCCAGACATCGACGGCACGGCCACCGGGGGTTCACGGTCGACCTGCGCGGAGTGCTTTCCGCTCACAGCCCAAATGTTGGCATGGTTCGCTACCAACTATCTCCCCGATCTCTCCGCTCTCAACGACCACCGTGTGTCTCCGGGGTTGAACGATGAGCTCTGGGGGCTCGCCCGCGCTGTGGTTGTCACCGCAGGGTTCGACCCGCTTCGTGACGCCGGCGATGGGCGGCATCAGCCGAGAAGCTCGCAAGGCAATCGGTCGTTTGGTCGATGATGTCGCCGAGGCTTTGGCCTAAGAGGGCCGGCCCACTATTCCGAAGCGATGGCTTCGAGCACATTCATTCGTGCGGCTCGTCGGGCAGGGATGATGGCCGCGACCA
>JBDNJK010000042.1:0-2903 GCA_041687805.1 Acidimicrobiales bacterium | reverse complement strand
CGAGGGCTCCGAACACACCACCCACCATCAGCGACTGCAGCTTGTAGGAGAAGACGTTCTTGCCGAGGGCACGAACGGCGTCTTCGTCTTCGCGGATTCCTTTGATGACGCGGCCCCACGGGCTGCGCATGATCGACCACAGGATGAGGGCCGCAATGGCGAGAATGACGAGGCCGAAGAGGCGAACCCACCAACCGTTCTCGTTGTACACCCAGGGGCCGAAGCCGTAGGTGCCCTCGGGGATCGGGTTGAAGGCACGGAAACTGTTGTGGTAGCCACTGAGCCCATCGGCAGAGCCCGTGTACTTGTCAAAGGTTGTCGTCAGGAACAACAGGCGAACGACCTCGGCGGCCGCGATCGTCACGATTGCCAGGTAGTCACCGCGCAGTCGCAGCGTCGGAATTCCCAGGATGAGTGCGAACACGAGCGAGCCGCCGACACCGACGAGCATGCCGCCCCACCACGGGAAACCGAAGGTGAGGATCGAGATCGCATAGCCATAAGCACCGATTGCCATAAAGGCAGCGATGCCCATGTTGAGCAAACCGGTGAAACCGAAGTGCAGCGCAAGACCGAGCGCCGCGAGGGCGTATCCGATCGTTGCGGGTGCAATCAGCGACGACGCGGTATTGGAGAGAATTTGAAGAATATCCATGAGCGGCCCCTAACCTATTCTCTCAGAGCGACCGAGGATGCCCTGCGGTCTGAACAACAAGACAATGATGAGCACGCCGAGCGCACCCACATATTTCAGGTCGGAGGGAATGAAGAGACTCGACGTCTCAACGAGTACTCCGACGATGATTGAACCGACGAGAGCGCCGAATGCGGTTCCCAGACCACCCAGGGTGACTGCAGCGAACACGAGTAGCAGGATCTGCATGCCCATGTCCCAGCGAATGCCCGGTCGGAAGTAGGCCCACAGCACCCCGGCGAGGCCGGCCATTGCTGCGGCAAGAATCCAGACGACCCGAACAACTTGGTCGACATCGATTCCGGATGCGGCGGCGAGCGACGGGTTGTCGGAGACGGCACGAGTTGCCTTACCGATCTTGGTTCGTAAGAGCCACCACGCAAAGATCAGGATCACGACGGTGCTGATGACCATGCTGATCATATTGGTCTGACTGAGCGACACCGAGCCAAAGAGTGGGATGTCGGGGGCGTCAGAGCCGGGCAGCTGTTCTGTTCCGCCACCGCGGAAGTACTGGAACGTGTAGCGCAGTGCCAGCGAGAGACCGATCGAGACGATCATGAGCTGGACGATTCCGACACCCTTCTTGCGAAGTGGCTTCCAGAGCCCGAAGTCGAGCGACCAACCGAAGCCAGCACTGAGCAACACGGCTATCGGTATCGCGAGCCATACCGGCCAGCCAAGATCGACCGAGACAATGAGCGCCATCACCGCCCCGAATGTCACCATTTCAGCGTGGGCAAAGTTTGATAGCCCGGTGGTTCCATACACGAGCGAGATGCCGATAGCGGCAAGCCCGAGCATGAGCCCGAAGTTAAGACCGTTGACGAGGCGTTCGACAAGTTGGTCGAAGAAGCTGACAACGTTGCGTTCACCGCGACCGATAAAGAAGTTCACCACTGTCGACCCACTAGGGCCAATCATTGCTTCTTTGACGTTCGGGGTTTCATCATCGCCAAGCTCGTCGATTACGGCGATGCCTTCCGGCAGCGTGTCTTCGTTGAGGCTGACGGTGAATTCGTCGCCGTCTGGCACGCCAACTTTCCATTGGCCATCGGCATCCGTGGCAACTTCAACTTCGTAGCCGCCACCGGTGATCTTAAGAAGGACACCTTCCAGCGGCACGCTTTCGAGTTTCACGTTACCAATGATGCTGTTGTCGAATTCATCGACGTTCGCTTCGTCGGCCATGGCTGGTAACGCCATGAGGGAGAATGCGGCGGAGAGAGCGACGACGAGCGCGACAAGCACTCCACGTCGATTCTTCCGCCGAGTGCGGCGATATTCCGCTGTGTTCACAGGACCTCCAGAAAGGGACCCGGCGGAAATCGAGAATCCCGCGGGTTCTGATATGTCGACGGCATTGACGACACTGGCCGATTGCATCCGACATAGAAGCGCTTGTCGGGTACAAACCGGTGAAGCTATTATGCGGGGGAATGTTCGCGGTGGAAACCCGTTAATATTGAGTGGCCGCAGATTTAACACAAGATCGCCGGTTTCGCACCCCTGGCGCAAGGAAGAACTTTCATGGAACAGCCTGACCCATTCGGATTCGTTGGACTCACTTATGACGATGTGATGCTCTTGCCCGGTCATACTGATGTAATTCCGAGCGATGCTGACACCAGTTCACGTCTAACCCGCAGAATCCGGCTAACTTCGCCCCTCATTTCGTCGGCGATGGACACGGTCACCGAGGCCCGAATGGCCATCGCGATGGCTCGAAACGGTGGTCTTGGGGTGCTCCACCGCAACCTCTCAATCGACGATCAGGCCGCTTATGTCGACAAGGTCAAGCGCAGCGAATCGGGCATGATTACCAATCCGGTAACAACTACGCAGCGGGCCACTTTGGCCGAGGTTGATGCGCTGTGCGGCCAGTTTCGAATCTCGGGAGTACCCGTTATCGAAGATGATGGAACGCTTGTCGGAATCGTCACCAACCGGGATATGCGATTTATCGAGCCAGAGGTCATGGAGTCGACCCTGGTGCGCGATGTCATGACGACGTGGCCGCTCATCACGGGCCAGGTCGGCATCGACCGGGATGGCGCAATCGCTCTCCTCGACAAACACAAAATTGAGAAGCTGCCGCTCGTCGATGACCATGGCAAGCTCACGGGACTCATCACCGTCAAAGACTTTGAGAAGACCGATCAGTATCCGAATGCGACCAAAGACGACGAAGGTCGACTGCGGGTTGGTG
>JBDNJK010000041.1:0-5657 GCA_041687805.1 Acidimicrobiales bacterium | reverse complement strand
GTGGTCGGAGGCGTCTGCTCGATCCCGTCGATCTCGATGTCGACCTTCTCGTTGTAGAAGGACATAAGCCCGGCAACTCCCTGCGACTCCGGCAGCGGCGTGGCGTAACTCCAAATGATGTCGATGTGCTCGGAGCCGGCAATGGTGGCTGTCCAATAGTTCGCGAAACCCTTGTACGGGCATCCGCTGGTGGTGTCGGTGGGCGTGAGCAGGTCAAGGCGGACGTCGAGCGGTGGCAGGTACCACCGCGCCGGAAGCCCGGTCTCATAGAGCACCGTTGGATGGACAGAGTCGGCCACCACCACGCCATCGATCCTGACGACCACATGGCGAGAACTCGCCAACGTGTCGATTCTCGTGAACGGCGCCCGGGGGTGGATGAACACCTCGACGTCCTCTTCGAACCAGCGGTCGATCCACTGCCAGTCGATTTTCACGTGCCCAGGTAGCTCGGGTCTTGTCTCCCCTGGCGGTAATGGGCTGGTGACATCGGAATCGGGGATGTACCACGCGGGGTACCACGGAACGTCCCAAACGAGTTTGGTGTCTCGACTGTCGATCACAACTCGACCGTCCTTGACACCGCGAATCCATTTCGGGTTGTCGAGGATCTGAACTGGTTCTGAGGGCGTCGACATAGCAACGAATTTACGCGTGACGCTCGACACGGTGGAAATCGCGCGCCAATATCGAGCTAGGAATATCAATCGGGAGGCGACATGCCAGCAAGTTCTGTACAGATTCGCTTGTCTGTCAATGGCGAAATGCACGACGTCGAGGTTGAACCTCGCACACTTCTTGTGCATGCACTGAGAGACAGCATTGGGCTCACGGGAACCAACATCGGCTGCGATTCGAGTAGTTGCGGCGCTTGCACCGTGCTGGTCGACGGTAGATCGGCCAAGTCGTGCACCATGTTGGCAGTGCAGGCCGAAGGAGCCGACATCCTCACCATTGAGGGGCTAGCCGCGACGTCGCCCGGCGATGGTCTTCACCCAATGCAGGATGCATTCCACGAATGCCACGGGCTGCAATGCGGCTACTGCACTCCCGGCATGATCCTCGCGTCGGTCTCGCTGGTCGATGAATATCCCGATCTCGATGAGCAGGGCGTACGCACTGGGCTTGAAGGCAACCTCTGTCGCTGCACCGGCTACCACAACATCGTCAAGGCCGTGCTCAGCGTGGCTGGCAAGGAGGCGTGATGGCTGTCACCGAAGAAACCACATCAGCAGGCGGTATCGGTGCTCGGATGCTCCGCAAAGAAGACGGCAAGCTCGTCACCGGCGAAGCCAAGTTCGTTGACGACATTCACGTGCCAGGCGAACTCTGGATGGGGATGGTGCGCTCCACCATCGCCCACGCTCGCATCGCATCGATCGACACCACCGCCGCCGCGTCGATGCCCGGGGTGCATTCGGTGTTCACCGGCGCCGAACTGGCCGGCATGGATTTATGGGCCGCGCCACTGCCGTGCGCTTGGCCGGTCACCGAAGACATGGCCAATCCGCCTCACTGGCCGGTCGCTCCGGAATTCGTCCACCACGTAGGCGACATCGTCGCAGTCGTGCTGGCCGACAGTCGCTACACGGCAGCCGACGCTGTAGAGCAGGTCATCGTCGACTATGAGTCATTGCCCACGGTGGCATCGATGGAACAGGCGGTGGCTGACACAGTTCACGCCCACTCCGACCTCTCGACCAACAAGGCATACACATGGGCCATCGACTCTGATCCCGACGGCACGCAAGCCGCATTCGACTCGGCTGCCCACACGGTGTCGTGCCGATTCGTGCAGCAAAGATTGATTCCGTCGGCCATGGAACCGCGCGGCGTTCTTGCCGTGCCGTCGCCCATCGGAGGGGAGATCACCCTCTACTCGGCCACGCAAGTGCCCCACATTCTCAAGGTGATGATGGCGGCCACTACCGGAATCCCCGAACAGAAGATCCGCGTGATCGCGCCTGCCGTCGGGGGTGGTTTCGGAGCGAAGCTCAACATCAATCCCGATGAAAGCCTGGCGCTCGTTCTGGCCAACAAATTGGGACGAGCGGTGCGCTGGACCGAAACACGGTCTGAAGCTGCAGGGTCGACCCACCAGGGCCGTGCCCAACTCCAGCACGTCGAACTCGCGGCCGACGCCGACGGAAAGCTAATCGCCGTCAGGGTGAAAATCGATGCCGACATGGGCGCATACATGATGCTCATCACACCCGGAACTCCATTGCTCGGAGCGTTCCTCTACCACGGGGCGTACGAGACGCCGAAGTACAGCTTCACGTGCGAGGGTTGGTTCACGAATCGAACCCCCACCGATGCCTATAGAGGCGCCGGTCGGCCCGAAGCCAGCTACGCCATCGAACGTGCAATGGACATGTTGTCCTATGAGGTGGGCATCAGCCCCGATGAGATCCGTCGTCGCAACTACATCGAGGGTGGCGGGCCATTCGAGATGTGGGACAGTCCGGCCGGACTCCAGTTCGATTCCGGCAACTACGCGCCCACGCTCGACCGTGCTCTCGAGATGGCAGACGTCGCAAGTCTTCGGGCCGAGCAGCAGGCTCGTCGTGATGGCGGCGCAGTCAAGCAGCTCGGGATCGGGCTCTGCACATACGTCGAGATGTGCGGTCTCGCACCGAGCCGTACGCTCGGAGCGCTCAACTATGGGGCTGGCGGATGGGAGCACGCCACGGTGCGCATGTTGCCCACTGGCAAAGTCGAGGTCGTATCCGGATCCACGCCCCACGGCCAAGGCCACGAGACGAGTTGGTCACAGATCATCGCCACGAAAATGGGGATTTCAGCTGACGACGTCACAGTGCTTCACTCCGACACCGCGCTGAGTCCACTCGGACTCGACACCTACGGGTCGCGTTCGTTGTCGGTTGGCGGTACCGCCATCTCGATGGCAGCCGACAAGGTGATCGATAAGGCACGTCTGATCGCCGCCCACCAATTCGAGGCTGCGCCCGAGGACGTCGATTTCGCTGACGGCTCGTTCTCGGTGGCCGGAACGCCGTCCAAGTCCGTCCACATACAGGAGCTGGGCTTCGTGGCATTCGCGGCTCACGATCTACCCGATGGGATGGAACCCAACTTGCAGGAGCAGGTCAGTTTCGATCCGCCCAACTTCGTGTTCCCTTTCGGAACTCACGTTGCGGTGGTCGAGATCGACGAGGGCACTGGCGGGGTCGAACTGATCGGCTATTTCGCCGTCGACGACTGCGGAAATCAGGTCAACCCGCTGATCGTGGAGGGACAAATTCACGGCGGAGTGGTGCAAGGCGCTGCTCAAGCGCTCTACGAGGTTGCGGAATACGACGACGACGCCAACATCACCAACCCTTCGCTAATGGACTACCTCGTGCCGTCAGCGGCTGAAGTTCCCAACATCGTCACCGACTCAACCGTCACCCCCAGCACCACCAATCCGCTCGGGGTCAAGGGAGTTGGCGAGGCTGGCACCATCGGATCGGCGGCCGCGGTCATAAATGCCGTGGTCGACGCGTTGCGACCCCACGGCATAACCGACATCGAGATGCCGGCCAGCCCGATGAGGGTGCGAAGAGCCATCGATCAAGCGAACGGAAGTGCGTCATGATCCCGGCAGCATTCGACTATGTGAGAGCTGGTTCGGCCGAAGAGGCATTGGCGGTATTGGCCGAACACGGCGATGACGCCAAGCTGATGGCCGGCGGCCACAGCCTGATCCCGTTGATGCGTTATCGCTTGGTAACGCCAGGGGTAGTTGTCGATGTCGGCAACCTCAACGGTGATTTGAAAGGCATTCGGGTCGACGGCGACACCGTCAAGATCGGTGCACTTACCTGCCACACCGAGCTCGAACATTCGGCGGAATTGGCATCCGCGTGTCCATTGCTTGGCCATGTCGCCGGTCAAGTGGGCGACCCGTCGGTGCGTCATCGCGGCACGCTCGGGGGTTCGCTGGCTCATTCCGACCCGGCGTCTGATCTACCGGCCGCGGTACTCGCGCTCGGTGGTTCACTGATTGCTCGCGGGCCGGGTGGTGAGCGCGAGATCGCCGCCACCGACTTCTTCACAGGATTTCTTGAGTCGGTGCTCGCGCCCGATGAGATGCTCACCGAGATTCGGGTGCCTGTCACGTCCGGCGGATGGAACTATCAGAAGTTCAACCGCCGCGCCCAGGATTGGGCCATCGTCGGAGTCGCCGTATCCGAGGGTGGCAAAGGTGTCAGCCTGGTCAATATGGGGTCCACCCCGATACGCGCCACAGCAGTCGAGCAGGCCGTGGCTTCGGGTGCATCCGCGGCCGAAGCAGCTTCCCACGCCGCCGACGGCACAACCCCGCCAACCGACCTCAACGGTGACGCCGACTATCGGAGTCACCTGGCAAGAGTCCTGACCGAACGAGCCCTCCAAGCCGCCAGCCTCCGTTAACCCCCCCCTACCGGCTCCCTTCACCTGTTTTTGTGAACCCTGAGTGCTGCCAGGGCAGCATCGAGGGTTCACAAAAACAGGTGAAGGGCGTTACCGGATCGCTCGCGGGGTGGTTGACGGGTCAGCGGCGGGCGGCGGCGATCATGGATTGGGCGTCGGACTTGTGGACTTTTGCCACCCGTAGGCCGAATTCCGATCCGCCGACCGTGGTGCATGAGATCTCGGGCATGGTTTGACCCATCAGCTTTCCCTCACCGAGCGTCATCGAGGCAATGTCTTTGAGCTCCACCGAGGCGAGGAGTTCCTTGGGTTTTCCGCCCAGTGCGGAGAGCTTCCAGATCAGCAATCTCAGTTCGGTGACACCGGCCAGCACTTGAGACGCGCTGCCAATATCGATGCCCGCGGCGGCCCGTTCGTCCTCGCCGGCTGCTCGCTTCGGTTCGCCCATCTTCTGCCCGGCCACGATGCCGACGAACCCGGCCGCCATGCCACCGGCTGCGTTCCAGATTCCTTGTTCGACCGTGCCCCGGGGAGTGACTTTCACTACGCCCAGAAGGGTTTCGCCGGGCTGGAGATCGGCACTCACCTTGTCGCGGTACTTATCGAGCTTGCTTGCCATGTCAGATTGCTCCGTGTCTTTGGGGTCCGGCGGCATCAGCGATCGTCTGAGCGACTCGGTCGTAATCATGGTCGAGAACCCCCGATGTGACGCGGATGAAGTGCTTGTCGGATTGGGCGATGGTGAACGGCTCTCCGGGTGATACGCCGACGCCGTGAGCGGCAAGAGTCCACACCGCGAGTTGATCATCGGCGACTGGCACCCACAGGTTCAGTCCCTGACCGCGGGACGCGTGAATCCCGCGCTGGGCGAGACTCCGTTCGAGGGCTGACCGACGGCGCGCGTACTCCGATTCCGCTTTGGCAACCAGAAGCTCGGAGTCGTCATCGGTCAGCATCCAGAGCAGTAGATGTTGAATGAGGCGACTGGTCCATGCCGGGCCGAGCCGTCTTCGATTGACGATCGTGCGAATCTGATCTCCGGCACCCGCCATCGCCGCGATCCGAAGGTCGGGGCCGTGGCTCTTGGAGAAGGATCTGATGCGAATGGTTTGTGCCGGGAGGTACGTTCCGATGCTCACAGCCATCGCGCCCGAGACGGATTCGGAGTGATCGTCCTCGACCACCATGATCGGATGGTCGGCCAGCATTTCGGCGATCTCGAAGGCGCGTTCGCCGGT
>JBDNJK010000040.1:0-31415 GCA_041687805.1 Acidimicrobiales bacterium | reverse complement strand
CTAAGTCAGCCAATCGAACCGCGGAGCCCCGACTGGGCAATCAGAGCCACCAACTCGCCGGGTTGCACATCGAGAGCGTCGAACGCCTCCAGGTCGATCCTCGCGCCGTCACTGTCGCCAAGGAACTGTCGAGTGAAGGCCCTGTAGACGAGAGCTTTGGCGTAGTCGGGTTCGATTTCGAGCGCCCGGTCGAGATACACGATTCCGGCCTGAACCAGCTCGGTGTTTTGAGTGCGAGTGATCAACCAGCCCCGGCCGGCCAGCGCCTCGACATCATCGGGGACCTCGGCGAGGACCTGATCGACCAACTTCACCGCATCGACCAGTTGTCCGTCGGCCGCGAGAGCCTCAGCGGCGTCGAGAACTTCGGTCACGGTGAACCCGGTGGTGGTGAAGGCCGGCGGATTCTCGACCATGAGAACGGGCTGGATCTTCTCGAGCGCAGTCCGCTGACGGGCGATGACTGCCTCGCCGTCACCGTTGAGCGCCGCGGCGATTCGATCACGTAACCCCATCGAGTCGACCAGCTGACTCGAGAACGGCGATGAGTCCAGGGTGTCGAAAACCTTCAAATGCGAGTCGGCCGCTTGGGCATCGCCCAAATCGATCGCGATTACCGCCGCAAAGACACGGGCGTCTGGATAGCTGGGGTCGATGGCCACCGCGTCGTCAACCAGAGCCTTTGCCTGCTCGGTGTCGCCCTGCAACCGGATGAGCCATCCCTTGTATGTGAGCGCCTCGACATTGGAGGGCTGCATATCCAGAACCTGATCGTAAATGTCGAGCGCTCCCGGCATGTCGCCTCCACCGAACGTCTGTTGCGCCTCGAACAGCAGTTCTCTTGTGCTAACCCGAATATCACCAGTGATGGATCCTCCCGGGCTGCGGCTGCCCGAAAACCGGGCAAGAAGAAATCCGGCGAACCCGGCGATCACGACCACCATCGCGACCCATACGACGACTCGTTTCCAGGATGTGGAGTCGGCACTCCGCTCGGTCGATTCTTGGGCTTCGATCCGACGAATCAGGCCAGCCGCCCGCTTTGTGTAGTCGGCTTTGAGGTTTCGGTAATCGTCGGCGTCGAGATCGCCGGCTTCGAACTCGGCTTCGAGGTCGTCGAGCGATTGGAGGAGAAAGTCTCTCTGTTCCAATTTGGCCCGGGTGAGCGCTGATTGGTCGGCCCCCGCGGCTGCGTTCATGTCTTCTCGGCGCGAGCGGCCTCGACCAGGGCCACGTCTTCCGCACTCGCCTCGAGATCAGATTCGAGCTTCCAACGCCTGAAAACGAAGAAGAGCCCGGTGATCGCACCAGCGCCCGCCACCACCGGAAGGATCCACACCAAGCTCGTGATTCCTGATGCCGACGGGGTGTAGTCGATGTCTTCGCCGAAGTCGGCCACCAGTTGGGCTCGGATGAACTCGGTGGTGCGGCCTTCGTCTACCCATGTGCGGATCTCGCGTCGGATTATTCGAGCCACCGACGCGTCGGACTGAGCTACCGATTGGCCTTGACAAACCGGGCAAGCGAAGTCGTTCGACAGTGCATAGGCGCGCTCCGCGTTGGTCCTCGGCTGACCACCACTGATCGAGCCGTAAAGGAACGAAGACATGGCAACCACCGCGGCGGCAACCCACCACCAGAGCCGCGAGTTTGATTTGGCAGTCATTGTGACGCCTCCGTCAGGGCGGTGATTCTCGATTCGAGATCGTCTTGTTTGATCCCACCGACCAACTTGTCGACCACAAGACCTGACGGCGCGATCAGATACGACTCGGGCACCTGAGCCACGCCGTATGACACGGCGAACGTGCCAGTGTCGGATGCCAGCACCGGCCAGCCACCGCCATTTTCTTCGAAGAAGCGGCGAACGTTTTCTGAGGAATCATCGAAGGCCATGGAGACGACGGTTGCGTCACCGGAGGCCTCGTGGGCTTGTTGGAACTTCACCAGCTCTGGATGTTCGACCTGGCAAGGAACGCAGGTGGTTGAGAAGAAATTGACCACCACCCATCGGCCGCGTTCATTGTCGAGGTCGAACGTGGTGCCGTCGATGGCGGTGCCGGTTATGGCCGGGGCAACGCCGCCTATGAGACGACTCTGGTGGACACGTGTGCCCGACGGATCGCGTGTGGCCAGCAATATGAGCAGCAGGCCCATGGTGACGGCAAGCGGCACCACTATCCACACGGCGACCCTCCCTCGAGGAGCGGGGGCCTGGTCGGTGGCGGTCATACGGCGACCTCCTCAAGCGGGGCAGAAACCGGGTCGGTCGGACGGCGTCGGGTGCCGGGAACCACTGCCATCACGGTGCCCACGGCGATCACCATCCCACCTATCCACAGCCAGACCACCAAGGGCTGGATTGTGGCTCTCAACAGCACCGCGTCATTGGTTCCCTCTGGATACGACAGGACCGAGAGCGCGATGTCGTCAACTGCCGTCGATCGCACCGACGGAACGTTGATGATCTGGCCGGCGAAGGGATAGGTGGCCAACGCCGGCTCGTAGACCTGGCCGCCGTCGATTCGGATACGGGCCACCCGCTCCGTGCGATTGGAGTATTCAACGATGGTAGAGCCTTCGAAAGTGAGCTCATGACCCGACATGGTGGCGGTCTCGCCAGGTAGCAGATTGAATTCGTCCTGGCGGACGTAGGCGTTGCTCGCTGCGAACGCGACCGCTATGAGGATCACCCCGATGTGGACGATCATTCCGCCATTGGTGCGTCCGATCAGCCCTCGCCAACCCTGACGACGAGTGGCGAGAATGAGCTGACGTGCCGACGCGCCGGCGGCGAATCCACCGAGAGCGAAAGCCAAAAGCGGGGCCCACCCACGTGCCCCCACGAGCACGGAGAAAACAACGACAGCCGCCCCGAACCAAGCCGGACCGAGGAGTCTTTGGCTGAGTACGCCCGATGATGCCTTGCGCCACGGCAACACCGGGGCAATGCCCATCAGGAACAACAAGGTGAACCCGATGGGCATGGTCATGCGGTCGAAATATGGGTTGCCGACCGAGATCGAGCGACCGTCGATCGCTTCGACTATCAGCGGGAAGATGGTGCCCAGCAATACGACGAAAGCAAACGCGGCGAACAACACGTTGTTGGCCAAGAATGCGCCCTCACGCGATATTGGCGAATCGATTAGCCCTGGCGATCGGAGTTGATCACCACGCCAAGCGATTAGTCCCAGCGACACCACAACGATGAGGCCGAAGAATGTGAGGATCCACGGCCCGATTCCCGATTCGACGAACGCGTGGACTGAGTCGAGAACACCTGAACGGGTGATGAACGTGCCAAGGATGGTGAGCGAAAAAGTGGCGACCACCAGTGAGAGATTCCATACCCGCAGCATTCCTCGACGTTCTTGGACCATCACCGAGTGGATGAAGGCGGTGCCGGTGAGCCACGGGAGAAACGATGCGTTCTCCACTGGATCCCATGCCCAGTAGCCACCCCAGCCAAGGGTCTCGTAGCTCCACCAGGCTCCGAGGACGATGCCGAGAGTCAAGAAGCCCCACGCCATGACCGTCCAACGGCGGGTGGCAAGGAGCCAGCCCTCGCCGACACGACCGGTGACGAGCGCGCTGATGGCGAATGCGAACGGCACGGTGAACCCGACGTAGCCGAGGTACAGCACTGGCGGGTGAAACGCCATCAGCACATGGTTCTGCAACAAGGGGTTGGGCCCCGGACCATCGAATCCAATCGGCGGGCTGAACGTGGTGAACGGGTTGGCTGGCCCAAGCATCAGTGCGAAGAAGAACGTGGTGACCACGAAAAGGGTCAGCATGGCCCAGCCGACCATCGGGTCGTCGTGACGATCGCGGAATTTCACCACTACCGCCACCACATACCCGCTGAGGATCAGAGTCCACAACAGAATCGAACCCTCAAGAGCAGCCCACATCGTGGCGAAATTGAACAACGCCGGCGTCTTCGACGAACCGTTGTTGGCCACATAAGCAACGGTGAAATCTCGGGTGATCAGGGCCCTTTCCATCACCACGACTGCGGCCAGCGCAGCAAATGCCATGATGGCCACCAGCCATTGCGTCTCACGCTTCCAGCTGCCGCGGTGACTGGCCAGCCCCATCGCCACGACCACAAAACCGGTGATGGATGCCGCTAAGCCCAGGGCAACCGCGGCCGACCCCAAAACAGAATTACTCATCCGCCGCTCGCGTCGGAGGTAGCTACGATCTGGCCCTCTTGGGTGGCCTTGTCGACTCGGTCGTCGTAAGTGTCCTTGTTCTTGTAGTCGTTGTCATGCTTGATTCGCATGCGATCCGAGGCGAAATGCCAGCCATCGGTCTCACGCCCGTCGAAGCCATCTACGGCTGCCGTGTCGTGAACCCATGCACCATCAAGCACAACTGGCACGCCAGCCTTGAAAAGGTCGGGCGGATCGCCAAAATGGACTACGTCGACATCAACGCCATCGAATGCCACTGTGAACGCAACCACTATTTCATCTTGTTGAAACCCTTGCGCGATCGTTCCCTCGATGGGCGAACCAAGAAGCGTGAACCGATCCGTGCCCAAATCGGCGCGTCGGGCCACGGCCTCGCTGGCGTCGTAGAAAAACAGTGATCCGTTGAGCAGATTGATCACCAACACCGCTACAGCCGCAGCCGAACCCAATGCGATCACCAAAGGCACAATCCGGCGGCGGCGAGTTCGAACCGGCCGGGGTGCCCGGGGTGACAGGTCGTCTTGAGATTCGTTGTCGGCCGTCATTGCGAATCGACCTCCGAGGTCATCCAGCGACGGCGATCAGCCGGGACACGTTTTGCCAATGATCGGCCTCGCCGGACCAAGCTGAGCGAATACAGCCCGACTACTCCCAGCGACACTCCCCAACCGACCAACAAATAACCAAGATGTGTCATTTCGAGGTCCTTCCGTGAGCATCGAATCCGACCTTGGCTTCGGCCCGCCTGGCCACGAGAGCCTCCGATAGGTCGCCCTCACCAACCTGACGTTCCAGCCACGAGATCCGGAATCGGTGGATCAACATCCACGCCATGATGATGCTGAACACGAGCAGACCGAACATCATCGTGAACAGCGTGAGACCCTCGAGATTTCCGTCGGTGAGGCTCGACTTTTGATGAAGCGTGCGCCGGCTTGACCACCATGTGACTGAGCGGTTGACCACTGGCATGTTGACTGCCCCGATGATGCCGATCACCGCGGCTCGAGTGGCGATGCTGTCGGTGTCGCCGTCGAGCGACCGAACCGCCAGATATCCAACCATTACGAGAAAAAGAATCAAGGTGGTCACGAGGCGCACGTCGCCCCAGTCCCAGTAGGTGTTCCACGTGGGGCGGCCCCATATCGATCCGGTAAACAATGTGAGCCCGCAGAACATCACGCCCACCTCGGCCGCGCCATGGGCCACGGTGTCCCACCAGATCGATCTCTTCCAGAGCCAAGCGACCGACCCGATAGCCGTGAGCGAAAACGCAACGTAGGTGAGCATCGCCATCGGCACATGGATAAAAATCATCCGCACGGCGTCGTGCTGGTCGTCGTCGCTCGGAGCGACGAAGAAACTCAGCAGTATGAGGGCCACCAAACCAATGATCCCGGCGATGCCCAACAATTGAGTGGTGCGCGAACCGGTGCCACGTGGCGAAGTCGCCGTAGACCGGTCGGCCATCGATGTGGTCATGTCTCCTCCAGCAATACCCCGTAGGCAAGTACCCCGAGTGCGATGTTGATAATCGTGAAACCAGCCAGCATTGCCAGCCATGACCATCCATTGACTGCGACCGACCCGAGAGCGTCGTCAAACGCCCGAGTCGCACCAAGGAGGACCGGTGCCAGCACTGGAAGCATGAGAATCGGCAGCACCGTTTCTCGTGCCCGGACACCGGCTACCAAGGCGCCCATGAGCGTACCTGCAGCAGCGATGGCGATGGTCGCGACAATGCAGGTGGTCGCCAGAAGCAGTGGCTCATCGATCGAGGCGTCATAAAGCACGACGATGCCTCCCGTGAGCACCAATTCGACTGCCAGCAGTTGGACAGACACGGCAGTGGCCTTGCCCATGAACACCGCGCCCGGCTCGACTCCGGCCAGAAGCAACGCACGGCGGGCACCATCGGTTGTCTCAATGGCCGTCGATCTTTGTACGGCCATGATCGCCACAAACAGGACAGTTACCCAAAACAGACCGGATGTTGCGAGGTCGAGAGTGGGGCGATTGGCATCGAGCGCAAACCCGAACAGCACCAACACAAGTCCGGCGAAAGGCACTACTTGGCTTACGGTGACTCGTGACCTCATCTCGATTCGAAGGTCCTTGGCAGCCACCAAGATTGCGTCAGCAAGCATCGTTGCCGCCTTCCTTCGACTTCGGGGTATCAGCCACAACCATCCCACCGGCCACAACAACTATTCGGTTGGCCAGATCGACGGTTCGGTCGAGTTCGTGCGAGGCCATCAACACCGTGGCCCCCGCTGCTGCGGCATCGACCACCAATTCGTCGACCAGATCTCGACCCATCTGATCGAGGCCGGCGTGAGGCTCGTCGAGCAGCCACAATTCGGGCCTGCGCACCACCACACCGGCGATTGCCACTCGTCGTCTTTGACCGGCCGACAATTTCGAGACCGCCACGTCGTGAAGGCGTGTGGGAACCCCTAGGCGGTCGAGCGCCGGCGGCACCATGGATCTGTCTACCCGTGAGGCCGAAGCCCAGAAATTGAGGTTCTCGATCACTGTCAGTTCGTCGTAAAGCGCTGTGTCGTGCCCGAGAAGTCCGACCCGGCGACGGACAGCGTGGCGCGACTCGGCCAGATCGAGGCCAAGGATTTCGGCACGGCCAGATTCGAGCCTCAGCAGACCCGCGCACAGTCGAAGGAGGGTCGATTTTCCAGCCCCGTTTGGCCCCTGAACGAGCACGACTTCGCCTGCGGACACGTCAAGGTCCACCCCGGCGAGAGCGGGGAACCTGCCAAGTAACGCCACGACGGCGTTCAGCCGGACCACAGACACGTCGGGAACGCTATCGGTTGACGCTCTCGGCCCCTGCCGCACATGTCGGATCAGAAACCAGGCGCTCGCGACCAACGAGGCACAACCGATAGGTTTCCAAGATGCCCGGGTCAGATATCGAATCGCCGTCGACAGACGCGACCCCACCAGTTCCTAAATCGCGCCCGAAGACTCCCCGTCTCGCCATGGTCCTCGGCGCCATGGGACGCACGTTGATAACCACCGGCATCGTCGTTTTCTTGTTCGTGGCGTACCAGCTCTGGGGAACTGGCATTCAAGAGCACAAGTCGCAAAACGCGCTGTCGGGCGAGCTCGATCGATATCTGGCCACTGCCGCGCTCAACGTCACCGCGATCAGTGATCCAGTTGACGTTCCCGTCGTCGTCACGACCACCACCATCGAGCTTGATGCACCCCCAGCCGCCACCACGGCGCCACCGGCAACCACGTCAACTCTGCCGGGCGGCTACGGCCCAGACGTGCTGGCGCTGTTTTTCCCCGACAACGGTGACGCACTCGCCCATCTGGAGATTCCCGGCATCGGGGTTGACAAGGTCGTGGTGCGTGGTGTCAATGTCCCCGACCTTCGCAAAGGGCCCGGTCATTATCCATCCACTGTGCTGCCCGGGAACGGCGGCAATTCGGCGATTGCGGGTCATCGCACCACTTACGGAGCACCCTTCAACCGGATAGACGAGCTCGAGCCGGGCGACGAGATCACCCTCACTGGCATTCAAGGCGAATTCACCTATCGAGTTCTTGATCCGTCGATCGCGTATGCCAGCTACGAAGACCAGATCGACCGCATCGGACCCGGATACATCGTGGTCAAGCCATCGGCCACATGGGTCCTCGGCGATTTCGGCGACAACCGACTGACACTCACCGCATGCCATCCGAAGCTCTCGGCCCGTCAGCGGATCATCGTCGCGGCCGAACTCGTGGGAGACCCCGTGCACATTCCCACGTGGGTGGAGGAATATGGCGCGGCTGCGCTCCAGCAACCGAATTTGCCGATCGCCGACCTCGGAGCGAGTGACGTCACCACCACGACGCTTGGCGAGGAACAAGCTCCGCCAACCTTCACACCGATCGATGTTGCGATTCCGGCACTGCGAGCACCCGTCGCCGGCGATCTCGACCAGGGTCTCAATGGCGAGCGGGGAGCCATCCCAGGCGCGATTCTCTGGATGTTGGGTGCGGTGATCTTCTGGGTCGGATCCGGATACGTGGGACGCCGCTTCACCTTCCGAATTCGGGGCAGATTCGCCTACCGGATGGCCGGCCTGATTCCCGCCGCAGTATTCATGTGGTATTCGTTCCAGATGATCGATCGGGCGCTTCCCGCATACTGACGGCAATGGTTAACGAACTCCCCAGGCGCCAAGGCCTCAAGATCTTCGCTATCGGCACAATCCTCGTCTTGGTCGCCGCAGCCTGCTCCAATGGTTCCGGCGATGCTGTCGACCAACGTGCGGACCCCGCGGCCGCGGCCGCCGATGCACTCGACTCGGGAAATACCACGAGCACCACGGTGGCCCCCAACACCATCAGCGTGCCAACGACCACCACCGATTTGACTGTGATTCAGGGCGTCGTGATCAATCAGTATTTGCTGGGCATCGGTGAGTGCTTCAACCAGGTCAAAGACCTGCAGCAGGGCGTGCAGGTGGTTGTCACCACGAGTGTGGGCTGCTTTATACCCCACCAGTCTCAGGTCTTTCACAGGCTCGAATTTCCAGCTGGTTCACCGGCCGTCTACCCCGGCGACAAGGTGATGCGAGACTTTGCTTTGCAGTCTTGTTATCGAGAATTCGAGGCGTGGGTCGGCACAAAGTACGAGACATCGGAACTCGATATCGATGTCTTGACGCCCAACCAGACAAACTTCGAGGACTCCGTCGCCCGATACCGAGGTATTCACTGCTTCGTCTATCGCAGCGATGGCGACAACCTCACCACCACGACACGAGGATTGAAAATCTGATCCCCACTGGGCGTTGGTGTCCACCGGCGCTCAACGACCCTTCATTACTCTGAGCGGGAAAGCCGACAGCGACAGAACGGAGGCGATCACGTGGCGTTCATTCCCGTCTTGGTCGCGGTCCTGGTCGGCCTTTTCCTTGGTCTTGTCACAGGCGGCCGAATCTCGTCTCTTCGGCACGTGAGGGTTCACGCCCCAGTCGCCCTTGTTGTGGCCATCAGCAGCAGCTTGGCTCTGGACCACTATTCGTTTCGGATCGCTTCGATCATCGCCATGGCCGGCATGGCGGCGGCGGCTGTGTTGGCTGTCCGCAACATCCAGTTGGTGGGCATATTCGTTGTGGGTGTCGGAATCGTGGCGAATCTTCTACCCATCGCCGCGAACGGTGCCGTGCCGGTGAGGGCGGACGCGTTGGTCGAAGCTCAGATCGTCATGAAATCAGATCTTCCTCTGGCGACGCTGTCTGGGTCACGTCAGTTCACCGACGACTCGACGATTCTGGGCGGCCTCGGCGACACCATTCCGATCAGACCGACCAAGCAAGTAGTTTCCTACGGCGACCTGATCCTGATGGTGGGGCTGGCCGACCTGATGGCAAATGCCATGCACCGACGGCGGCGTTCGCACCGACACGCCAGATGGAACTCCAAGGCGCCGCTTACCGCTCAGCCGGTTGTCATCACCAACGCGAGACCAGTCCACGATTGTGGTGATGCCCCCAGCCCCCGACCGGAATCACCATTCCAGTATTCTGCCAAACCCGACGACATTGCTCCGCGAATGATCGAGCTGGCGACGGAATTCGCCACGAGAGTCTCTTCGGCGTCGCCGCTTCTCGACAGCCCCACCCAAAGCAGATAGGCGAGCTGAGGCCAGACCGGACCACGCCAGTAGGTATCAGGGGCAAAGAACGGCTCGAGCCGATGGACACCCAGCGGCCCAAACTCCGAACCGTGGGCGGCAGGATCGACCAATGATCGCACCGCCCGCATCCGCTTATCGGAGTTTCCAGTCACCAACAGCGGCAGAAGCGCGTCGACGGTGCGGGCCCGACCCGAACCCGACTCTGTGACGCCGCTGTCGGTCCATGTCGATCTCTCGGGATCCCAGCGGGCATCGATCGTCTCGATCAACTCCACCGCTGGCTCCAAAAATTCGTCGTTCCCCAGCTCAGCCAACTCCAGTGCGTTGAACGCGATCAACGAATTGAAACCAATCGACCCGACCAGAAATCTGGGATTGCTGATCGGCTCGCCGTGCGGCCCACGCTCAATCGTTGCGAGAAGATCCATCTTGTGTGACCTCCAACGATCCGGGTCGTGGTGATCTCCCGGACACAAGTCGTCCCAGCGCGGCGAATCATCACAACCGGTCTCCCACGGATGCACGACCATCACCAACCCATCGGCGGTGCGCGCTCGGTCCTCCAACAAGAATCGCAAGCCGCGTGATGCACAGTCGATCAGGCGGCCCGAGACATCCAAACCGTGTCTCGCCAACTCGGCGAGCGTGTGTGCGTACATGGGCGGCTGGGTGATCGAGGACTCGCCGGACCGTCCCCAAATTTCTACCGCTCTGTCGGGATTGATTTGGTATCCCATATGGGGCACGAACCCCGATCGATCCTGCAACGCCAAAACCGACCCAATCTCCGCCAATGCTCGCGACGGCCTCCCAAGTTCCGCCCAGATGATCGAGTGGAAACAGCTGTCCCACAGCCACATCCACGGGTAGACATCATTGTTCGGGGCCGTGTATCCGGCGCCAACCCAAGCATTCTCGAGAGCCGCCTCAACGAGGAGTTTCAACTCGCCCGGTGTGCGATCGTCGTCTTCATCCGGCATCGTGTCGTGCATGCCAACGTGCGCCTTCGTCTCGTTTCGACTCGGACTGACCGACGGTGTATCGGTGGTGGCCCGCAACTGGCAACGAGCCATGGCCGACATTGGATTCACGGTGACCACCGTCGCCGGCGAAGGGCCGGTCGACAGGACCGTACCCGCGCTGGCGATCGGGGCGGCGGAGCAAGATTTGGACCTGACCACTCGTCAACTGTCTGCTGCACTCGGTGACGCCGATCTGGTGGTGGTGGAGAACCTGCTGTCCATCCCCCTTAATCTGTCGGCATCCCGAGCCACTGCAGCTGTCCTGGCCGGGCGGCCGGCGATCATTCACCACCATGACCCGCCCTGGCAACGAGAGCGATTCGCTCACATAACGGAGCTTCCTCCCCACGACCCGGCATGGCGACACGTCACCATCAATCGCATGACTGTCGACGAAATGGCCGACCGCGGCATCGAAGCTGTGTGCATCTACAACGGCTTTCCAATCGAGACCGGCAACGGCGATCGCCATGGCGTGCGGGCATCACTCGGTGTTACAGACGACGAGTTGCTCCTCGCTCACCCGGTTAGAGCCATCGAAAGAAAGAACATTCCTGCGGCGATCAAACTGGCCGAGCGAACCAACGCCACCTACTGGTTGTGGGGCGGAGCGGAAGACGGATACGACGCCGAGCTCGCTCAGATCCTCGCTCACGCCAGATGCCGGATTATCAATTCGGCACCTGCGGTCGGCGCAGCCGACCTCTACGGCGCCGCCGACGCTGTCATCTTTCCGTCTCTTTGGGAGGGGTTTGGCAACCCGCCGGTGGAGGCCGCTATCCACCGCGTACCGGCCGCCGTCGGCCCATACCCCGTGGCGGACGAACTGCGCGAGCTCGGGTTTCGTTGGCTGCCGACCGACGACGCGGCCCCACTTCGAAAACTGCTCGCAGAACCCGATTCACCGGACGTGTCGGCAATGCTCGACAACAACCAGCGTGTTGCCACCACGCACTTGTCTCTCGATTCGATGGAGCAGGCCATACGCTTCCTGCTTGACGGAGCCGGATGGCTGCCTTGATCCCCGCTCCTCGTCGACGCACGCCCGACCACCGAGAACCTTGAGCACAACGTGACACAGACAGACCCGGTGCTGATCAAGCGAGCGAGGGCGTCAAGGCTCGCCGACATTGGACAACGGCTCGGCTACACGTTGTATCTCATTGCGATCGTCGGATTCATCTACGGATTCGTCACCGATTTCAATGACACGGTGGCGCGAGTTGTCGTCGCTTCGATCATCGTGGGATCGATAGTTCTCGCGCCGGCCATCATCGCCGGATACGCCGTACGAGCCGCCACCAAAGACGACTTGGAGCACGGCCGAGACATCGGCTGATCCACCGCGGGCTGTCGCTATGGTTGCCGCGTGGCCCTACGTCTCCCCGCCGCCAAGCGGCGTTCCCAACTCGTTGACGCGGCCATGTCAGTCTTCGCTTCTGAGGGTTACCAAAAGACAACCATGGACGCGGTCGCGGCGCGCGCTGGCGTCACCAAGCCAGTCCTCTACCAGCACTTCCCTTCGAAGCGTGATCTCTTTCTCGAACTGCTCGGGACCGTGGGCCGCCATCTCACCGAGATGGTCGATCGGGCGACGATCGGAGTCACTTCACCGCGATCGCAGGTAGAGCAGGGATTCCACGCATATTTCGAGTTTGTCGAATCGCGACCTGATGAATTTCGGGTCCTGTTCGGTGAGGGAGTCCGCGTCGAGGCCGAGTTCGCAGCTGAGGTGCTGGCCGTTGAGCGAGGCATCGCGGCGATCATCGCCGGGTTCATCACCACCGATGGCCTCAGCGACGACGAAAGGCTCGTGCTGGGCCATGGCATTGTTGGGATGGCCGAGCGAACTGGTCGTCATTGGATCGATTCCGTACGATCGGGCTCGGCGCAAACCCTCGCTGCTGGTGTCGCCGACCTCGCATGGTCGGGGCTACGCGGCCGACCCAACTGATTGAGCCGATCGAACTCGATCAGCCCGGGTCGGATGGGCCTCTACCGCCCAGATGTGGAGGCGGGCTGATGTCGATGGGCTCGTCGGGGATGACCCCGTCGATGATCGAGGGAAGAAACTCGCGCAGCCTCACCGGCACCGTCGGCACGTCGCTGTCTGCCAATTCATCGAGTGTCCACCATCGGGCACCCAAAAATGCGGCTTCCTCAAGGGCTTCGAGACCCTGCGGGTTGTAGTCGCCGCCGTCGCAGTAGGCGACGTGGATCCTGTCGTCGGATTCGAAGTTGTAGCCAGCAAACGTGTATTTGGTCTGTTGGGTCCAAACGCAAGGGCCCATATCGACCCCGAGCAGGCCAGTCTCCTCGTGGAGTTCTCGAAGCGCGGCTTCGCCGGAGTCTTCGCCCCAGCCCATTCCACCACCAGGGATCTCGAGCCAAGGCACCTTTCGAGGGTCGATCGGATCTTCGGCCGCGATCAGAAAGATCCGGCTGTCGTTGTCGAGTACCACACAGCGGGCCGCCGGCCGCCGGAATGCGTAGGTCATCGGCGGGCCTCTCGTAGCAGAACTTCTTGAACCATCGAGGCCACATGCACTCCGTCGCGAGTCCAGATCTCCCCCAACGCCAATCCCCGGGATCCGTAGACGCCCACAGACCGCATGTCGTGAAGCAGCCATTCATCGGCGGGCGCGTCGCGATGAAACCAAACCGAGTGGTCGAGGCTCGCTCCCATGTACGGGTAGTCGTCGGTGGGCGTGCCGTTGAATCCGGGCCGTCCCAGCGGATGGCTCAACTCCACCGCTTCGGTGGGAATGTCGTCGCTGGCGTAGGTGTGGGCGAGAATGTGCATCAACGGGTCGTCGCCGATCGGGCCCCTGACCTTGAGCCAAGTGCGGGCGCATTCCAACTCGCGCGCCACGGGGCGCCGCTCGATTAGACCACCCCAGTCGTTGGACGGAAGATCTTCCGGCGCGGTCACACCTTCGGGCATGGAAATCGACGTCTCGTCAGCCGCGTCTTCGTGGGCATGAAACGATGCCGACAGGTTGAGAATCGCACCGTTGGACTGGCGGGCCAGAACTCGCCTGGTGATGAATGATCGCCCGTCTCTGATGCGGTCGACTTCGAAGCGAATCGGCTCCCTGGAGTCTCCGCCTCGCACGAAATAGGCGTGAAGCGAATGCGCTCGGTAACCCGGGGCGACGGTCTGCGCCGCAGCCCACAAGCCCTGAGCCGCGACCTGTCCGCCGTAGACACGGCCCCACGGGTACTCGGCGCTTTCACCAACCCAGACATCCGGCCCGTGAGATGCCATGTCGAACATTTCGGCGAAGGTCTCGAAGTCAGCAGCCACAGCGCGTGACCATACCCACCCACCCGGGATTTCGAAAAATGGTGGCGGATGAAACGTCGGGCAACACAACGTGAGACGATTGTTCGATGAGAGACAAGACTCTTCACCAGTTGCTTCGTCTCGATATCGGCGACGAACCCGACGCTTGGGCGAATGCCGGTTTCAGTGTCGTCGACGGTGAAACCAGAATTGGATCCAGCATCATCCGATTGCGCGGCACCGAAAACGGTCGTGGCATTCTGAGCGCTGGTATCGATGGTGTCGTCGAGTCGATTGATGGGCTGACCATCTCGCCTCCGATCCCACGGTTCAACCCAAAGATCACGCCGATTCACTCCAACCTGGTGACGGCCATCGACCACGTCGTGGCCATGTCGCCCGACATGGACCGCACGGTCGAAGCGCTCAGCGACGCCGGGCTCGACCTTCGACGCACGCGGCTCTACAACTCCGACGGCGCGACAAATCGGCAGGCGTTCTTTTGGCTCGGCGACGTCATCCTCGAGGTTGCCGGATCTGACGATGCCCATGATCCCGATCCTGCACAGTGGTGGGGTATGGCATTCATCAGCCCCGACCTCGGTGCCACCCACAACGCTCTCGATGGCCTCCTCGGCGATCCGAAGGATGCCGTGCAGCCGGGCCGTCTGGTTGCCGGCCTCCACACGTTGGAGGTCAACATCTCCGTTCCGATCATCTTCATGTCGCCTCACTCACCGCAATGATCAACCTGTGGGTTGAACGGGCGACTGCTCTACGTAGAGTCCGCGAATGAACGCAGCAAAGCTGGCTCCGGCGATCGTGGCGCTGGCCCTCGTGTCCGGTGCATGCAGTGAGTCCCGTCCGACACTCGACCCAACAGACAGCCTGGCTCCAACCACTTCGGCTGTCCCCGCGACAACGGTGGCTGTCGAGTCGACCGCCACAAGCATTACCTCGACGACAACAAATGCGGCCGGAGTCGATACCACCTCCACTACGGCGTCGACTTTGCCGCCCACCACCACCGAATACCCAAGCGTGGGGCCATTGGAAACAGTTCCCCCTGCCGTCTATCCGACCACGGGATGACACACTCTGAGCCGACAACCGCAATCGGCGATCGCGTGGGGTCAAACGGGAGCGGCCCGATGGAGCATCGCCGAATCGGTCGCTATCACGAATGATCCATCGTCACCTTCGAGGCTGGCAACGCCGTCGACGATGAGGCTCATCGGCTCGTCGACTGTGGCCGCCCACAAAACTGTGACACCGGGCCTCGACGTCGCGTTGGCGGAGGCGCCACGCCCGAGATGACAGTGAATCTCACCATCAGACACGACGACTGCGGCGTGGGTGACATGTGTTCTTGAATCGGTCCCGGTAGTCAGTACGTACGCGGCCGGGCCATACTTACCGGCCACCGCCTGAAGCTCGTCCGGAGCGACGGGAATCGACATGCTGGCCAAACTAGCCGCCGACCGTCAGACGAAACGAACGAATGTTGGAGGGAACGTGAGATATTTTCATCGCACGACTCTCGGCGTTCAGGTGATCATCCTCGCGATCGCGCTACTTTGTTCGACTTTGGCCGCAGCGGCACAAGATCCCGCGGCAACCACAGACGACTCGACCGATGTGAAGCCAGCGGACTTGGCTGGCAATGGCCTCGCCGTAGAAACCGCTCTCGAGGCGATGGGATTTGGGGATCTGTGGAGGGAAACAACCCAACTCAGCGAAGCCACCCGTCACCTGATGGTCGAGTACACCGGACCCAACTCCGAAGCGGCCGTTGCCACGATGCTCACCGCCTTGGCCGACCTCGAAAAAGCAGAGTCGCTCCGCGTGTCCATCAGCGCTCAGATCAGAAAAGGTGTGGCTCTGTTGGGCCTGACCAGCGAGAACGTGACGCGACTGCAGCGCGTGCTCTCCACCGCGCAAGAACAATTGCAGACCACAATCGACCTGATTCAGTCGGTGGCAATCGACATCTTCTCCAAAAACGGCAGCAAGCCCGACGAAGCCATGGCGCTCGCCCACCCTGATCTGTTGCTCACCCGTCGTTCCGACGAGCTCACGGCCATGGCGTTGGAGAAGCTGATCGAACGGCGCGATCGCTTGGAATCCGAACTCGGATCCGCGCAAAGTGACCTACCCGCGGCGATCGAAAGCCGGGCAGATGCCGAGGCGACCTATAGCGAAATCACCGCCATCGCCCAAAGCTTGCCGGAAGCCATTTCCGGATTGTCCGACAGGATCGTCGAAATGCTTCCCAGGGCAGCCGAAATGTTCATTGCCGCCGAAGTGTCCAACGAGCCGGGGCTCAGCTTGCGAGCCCTCGACGCCTACTTCAATGCGGAAGCCTGGATCCAAGAAGCTCAACCATCGTGTGGCATCACATGGCAGACCATCGGCGCCGTTGGCCTCGTCGAGAGTCGACATGGCACCCACGGCGGCAATCGACTACTCCCAGATGGCCGAACGCAGTTCCCCATCGTCGGGGCAACTCTCGACGGAACGGGCACCGACAATTTCAGTGGACCTGTCACCGTGGTGGCCGACACCGACGGCGGTGTCTACGACGGTGACCCACTCCACGATCGAGCCATCGGCCCGATGCAATTCATACCCGAAACCTGGCGCCAGTGGTCGGTCGACGCCGACGGCGACGGCCGGCGTGACCCCAACGATATTGATGATGCCGCGGTTGCCACAGCCAGATACCTGTGCGCCAATGGGCCGATCCGCTCCACTGCTGCGTGGAATGCGGCGATATACGTCTACAATCCGTCGTCGAGTTACGTCGACAGCGTGCGGATGGCCTACCACGAACTCGACGATGCCGTCACGGCCGCTACGGTCGAGCCACTGGGCGAAGTCATCGTCAATCAGTAGTTGGGTGGGCGTCGATCAAGGCTCGCAACGGGCCGATCAGATCACCCTTGCGTCCCGACACAACCCATCGGTCGACGCCAACCATCACCGCCAGTTCATCGAGCGCTTGTTTCAACGCTGGGGCTACCACCCCGTGATCTTCACCCGGCTCGGTGAATGCTCCGAACACTCGGAGAACATCGTCGCTTCGATCTGTTTTCAGGTCGACACGAGCCGCGAGTCTCTCTTCGAGAAGAAACGGCAGGACGTAGTAGCCGTAGACTCTCTTCGCCGCCGGCGTGTAGATCTCAATGCGGTATCGGAAGTTGAACAGCCGCTCGGCTCGCTCACGAAACCACACAACCGGATCGAACGGTGAGAGCAGCGTGCACGCGTCGATCTTGCGAGGCGTGACCGCATCAACGTGAAGGTAGGCAGGTCGATCCCAGCCTTCGACGCTCGCCTCGATCAGACGTCCATGCTCGACCAGCTCATCGATTCGCGCCCGCGTCGTCCGCTTGGGAAGTCGGTAGTAGTCGATTAGATCGGCGGCGGTTGCGATCCCGAACGACACTCCGGCGCGATCCAGAAGGTGCCGGTGGGAGTCGACTTCCGACGGTGTGGGCTGGGAGCGGATTTCTTCGGGAACGATGCGATCAAGAAGATCGAACTCCTTCACGAACCCCGGTCTTCTCCTGACCCCGACCTCTCCGACCCGAAACAGCCAGTCGAGCGCCAGCGACCCGATGGATCTCGATCCCCACCAGTTGCCGTCTCGTGGTCGCGGGTTGCTCAGTTCGCCGGGGGCCAATGGTCGTTCATGAACTTGGGCCAGAACGTCGGCCACGTATTGCGGCTCTCTCTCCGCCAATTCTGCGAGTCCACGCCATGTCTCACCTTGCCGTGACCGCGCTTTGTGCCATCTGAGGAGCGGCTCATCGGCCACCGCGAGCAACGATGCCTCGTGGCTCCATGCCTCGAACCACTCGTCGTCGGCATAAGCCATCTGGTCGAGTAGATCAGGGTCGTAGGCGCCGAGTCGAGAGAACAGCGGCATGTACTGGGTGCGGATCACCGCGGGAACGGAGTCGAGCTGCAGCAGGCCGATCCGGCCCATCACCCGGCGCAGATGCCGCCGATCCACACGTCTGCTTGGCTTGCGGTCGCGAAAGCCTTGCGCGCCCAAAGCAATCCTCCTCGCCTCCGAAGCCGAGATCTCGACCGGGGACGGCGAACTCACCGAAGCAGTTCCGCAAGCGCGACAAGATCAGGCAGACGCCAATGTGGGTGATCGGAATGCAGGTTGAGCGGATCGAGTTGCACCACGGGCATGCCGGCGGCGGTCGCGCCTCGCACGTCGGCGTGGACTGTGTCTCCCACGTAGAGAGTGCGACTCCGTTCGGTTCCGAGGGCAGCGAGCGCAGGTTCGAATATTCTCGGATCGGGCTTCGCTACGCCAACGATGGTCGAGTCAACTATTGCAACGACGCTCGGTAGCGGACCGCTGCCGACCTGGCAGATTCCGTGTTGTCGGCACTGCTCGACGGCCGTACCGATGTTGTTGGTGACGATGGCCACCGGCCTGAGAGCTGCGATGTCGGCGAATCCGGCGACGTTGTGCTCGATCCGCTGAGTCCATAGATCGGTGACTTCGCCTTGACGTCGAAGTTGGTCGCGGGCATCCACCGCCAGCTGGAGATCGCCGCCGCCGAGCCCAATGGATCCGAAGTACGCCATGTCGTAGTGACGCCACACATCAGGCTGGGTCTCATCGACGTCCTCGTTGGCCAAACGATCGGTGATGGCCCGTACACCGGTGTAGTGGGCATCGTGGGCTTGCTGAAATGTCATCTCGATTTCGACACCTGCCGCGGTGACCGCGGCGCAGACGACAACAGGGTTGGGGATGATGAACACCCCGCCCATGTCGAATACGACGGCGTCGATATCGGCGGCCTCCATCAGATCACCAGGTTGACCATGCGGCCCGGCACGACGATCGACTTTCGCAGCTCACGGCCGGCCACGTGAGCAGCGACATTCTCCTCGGCCAGAGCAGCAGTGATCACGACGTCGTCGGAGGCATCGGTCGCGACCACGATTCTGGCGCGCACCTTGCCGTTGACCTGGACCGGCAACTCGACGGTGTCGTCGACGAGCAGCTCGGGATCGGCCGACGGGAAATCAACTTGCGTCACCGAGCCAGCACCGCCGATCGAGAGCCAGAGTTCTTCCGCGATGTGGGGCACGAGCGGAGAGATCATGCGCACGAGGGGGTCGGCCACTTCCAGTGGGGTCGGGTCTGGAGACTTGGTGAGTTCGTTGTTGAGCTCGGTGATCTTTGCGATCGCCGTGTTGAACCTGAGTGCGTTCATGTCGGCTGACACGCCTTCTATCGTGCGGTGCAGCAAGCGACGGAGAGCGTCGGGGGCCGGGGCATCGACCACAGTCGAATCCCCTGTGGCTTCGTCGACCAAATTTCGCCAGACCCGCTGAAGCAGACGTTGCGAGCCGACCACGGATCTGGTCTCCCAAGGACGGTCCTGATCTATTGGACCCATCGACATCTCGTAGAGACGCAGCGTGTCGGCTCCGTAGGTCACATACATGTCGTCGGGTGTGACGGAGTTTTTGAGCGACTTGCCCATCTTGCCGAACGAACGTGAGACCGGTCGGCCCTCGTAGGTGAATTTCTTATCGTCGGACGTCTCGATTTCGTCTGCAGGAACATAGACACCGCGCTCGTCCTGGAACGCTGCAGCCAATATGTAGCCCTGGTTGATGAGGCGTTTGAACGGCTCGCGCCCCGACACATGACCGAGATCGAACAGCACCTTGTGCCAGAAACGTGAATAGAGAAGGTGAAGTACGGCGTGCTCAATTCCGCCGACGTATAGGTCGACGCCTCCCACGCCATCCGCGGGATCGCCCATCCAGTAGCGCTCGACATCGGGGTCGACCAACTTCTCGTCGTTGGCCGGATCGAGGTAGCGCAGGTAGTACCAACACGAACCGGCCCATTGCGGCATGGTGTTGAGTTCACGTCGATAGGTGCGCGGGCCGTCGCCCAGATCGAGTTCGACATCGCGCCATTCGTCAACCCGGCCCAATGGCGGTTCCGGCTCTGAATCTTTATCCAGCTGCCGAGGCGCCCAATCCATGAGCTCTGGCAGGACGACAGGCAATTTGGACTCGGGAACAGCTCTCGGCATTCCATCTTCGTCGTAGACGATCGGGAATGGTTCGCCCCAGTAGCGCTGTCGACTGAAGAGCCAATCACGCAGCTTGTAGGTGACAGTGCCTTCGCCGTGGCCGTTGGCCGTAAGCCACTCGATCATGATTCGCTTGGCATCGTCGACACCGAACCCATCGAGGAAGCCCGAGTTGATTGCCGGTCCGTCACCCAGGAACGCCTTGCCATCGAAACCGTCGGAGGGCTGAACGGTTCGGACAATGTCGAGCCCGAACTGCTCGGCGAAATCCCAATCTCGCTCGTCCTGCCCAGGAACGGCCATGATTGCTCCGGTGCCGTAGCCCATGAGCACGTAGTCGGAGATGAACACCGGGATCTTTCGACCATCGACGGCCACCAGCGCGTCGGTACCGATGTAGACGCCGGTCTTGTCTTTGTTTTCCTGACGATCAAGATCGGTCTTCTGGGCGGCTTTGGCCCGGTAGGCGGCCACGGCATCGGCCGGATTCGGCTCACCACCTGTCCACTCGACCGGGGTTCCGTCGAGCCACTCAGCGGCCATGATTCGGTCGACCATCGGATGTTCAGGTGCGAGCACCATGTAAGTGGCGCCGAAGAGAGTGTCGGGTCTGGTGGTGAAGACGCGGATCGATTCCTCTTCGAATCCAACGACTGCGAAGTCGACATGGGCGCCTTCGGATCGTCCGATCCAGTGACGTTGCATGGCCTTGATCGAGCCGGTCCAATCGAGCAGATCCAAATCATCGAGCAGTCGATCGGCGTATGCGGTGATTCGCATCATCCATTGCTTGAGCGGCCGGCGATACACCGGATGATTGCCGCGCTCGGAGCGACCGTCGGTGGTTATCTCCTCGTTGGCCAGAACAGTGCCGAGAGCCGGGCACCAATTGACCGGCGCATCATCGACATAGGCCAATCGGTAGGACTGCACGAGGGCACGCCGGCTGGTTTCGTCGAGGTCGGCCCACACTGTGCCATCGGTGGGGAGGCGCTCGCCCGAGTCGAACTCGGCAACCAAATCGTCGATGTGGCGGGCACGGTTCTGCTCGGGGTCAAACCAGGAATCGAAGATCTGCAGAAAGATCCATTGTGTCCAGCGGTAGTAGTCCTCGTCGGTCGTCGAGATGCTGCGACGTTCGTCGTATCCCAGCCCGAGGCGACTCATCTGGCGCCTCATGTTGGCGATGTTTTGCTCAGTGTTGACGCGAGGGTGTTCGCCTGTCTGACGGGCGTGTTCCTCGGCGGGAAGTCCGAAGGCGTCAAAGCCCATGGTGTGGAGCACGTTGTAGCCGGCCATGCGTTTGAAGCGGGAGTACACATCGGTGGAGATGTATCCGAGTGGGTGCCCGACATGGAGGCCCGCCCCGGATGGGTAGGGGAACATGTCCATTACGAAAAGTTTCGGGCGGTCGGCGACATTCATAGGGTCGTCGGACAGGCTTCCCGACGGGTTGGGTGCTTGGTAGGTGCCGTCGGCCAGCCAGCGTGACTGCCAGCGGGTCTCGATCGAATCGGCGAGCGCCGCGTCATATCTATGACTGGGTATTTCTGACTCGTCTGACTCACGATTTGGCATTTCGGACATGGCTGAAAGGCTAGAGCCGCGATGAGGGGGTAGAGCGCCACCGTCGGGCAGACTCCGATTTCATGCCGTATCAGCTCGCTGCTCTTCTCGCCGCCCTTGCATGGGCCCTCAGCAGCCTCATCGCGGCGGAACCTGTACGCGAACTTGGCGGGCCCCGTTTCACACGGTTGCGCATGATCGCGGTCACGTTGATTCTTGCCTGCGCCGCGACCGTGTTCGGCGACTGGAGTTCGCTGCGTTTGCGTGACATCGTTCTGTTGAGCGCTTCGGGTCTCATCGGACTTCTGATCGGCGACGCTGCACTGTTCACCGCCATGGCCCGTATCGGCCCCCGTCGGACCGGTCTCGTGTTCACGGTCAATGCACCGTTCGCCGCGGTCATGGGTGTGTTCATTTTCGACGAGACGTTCACGGTCATCGCACTTCTCGGTGCGGCGCTCACCGTGGCGGGGGTGGCCGTTGCCG
Organism: Acidimicrobiales bacterium; assembly: GCA_041687805.1. Classification (GTDB taxonomy): domain Bacteria; phylum Actinomycetota; class Acidimicrobiia; order Acidimicrobiales; family Aldehydirespiratoraceae; genus SZUA-87. The sequence continues at coordinate 9,108 of JBDNJK010000040.1, read as the reverse complement.
TCGGGTATCGACGCAAGGTAAGCACCGTTCGCAATGTGGCGATCGGCGATCACTCATTCGAGAAGGTAGAAGGACATCTCTGGGTCGGGGTTGCTTGGGGTGTGGTCGGTGCTCTTGGACAGGCCGGGGGTGCGCTGTTGGCGAAGCCCGCGCTCGACGCGGGCGTCGACACCATCACCGCGGCCGCCACCCGCACGATCTTGGCCACTGTGGGACTATGGATCTTTGCCCGACCTTTGGATCGAGTGGCCGGAGCGAAGCGACGCGACCCGCTTACATGGCGTCACGTCGGCTACCTGGTCGTGAGCGCCACCATGGCCATGGTGATCGGCATGTCGTTGGTGCTCTATTCCCTCGGACATGGCGATGTGGGTGTTGCCACCATTTTGTCGGCCACCACTCCTGTGATCCTGCTGCCGTTGTTGTGGATCACTACCCGACGCCGGCCAACCGGCGCTGCCTGGGCGGGAGCGGCGCTGACGGTAATCGGCGCTGCACTACTCATCTGAACACCGACAAGTGGGCCAGCCGGTGACCCGCAAATATAATTTGCACATGATTTCTGTGCCGGTATACGGTACAGTTCCACGATGTGGCACAGCATCACCCGAATTCGGGTGCGTGTGAGCCCAAATGTGCCCAGAAACCATCCGGGGTTCACCGATGTCAGACGAAACAACGAACGACGACATTGACCTCGCAAGCCTGAGCGACGAAGACCTCACCGCCCAGATGCACGATGATCTCTACGACGGCCTCGCCGAAGAGATCGAGGAAGGCACACACATTCTCTTGGGACGCGGCTGGTCGGCCGACAAAGTGCTCAGCGAGGCTCTCGTGGAGGGCATGCGTGTCGTCGGCATCGACTTTCGCGACGGCATCCTCTTCGTACCCGAGGTGCTACTGGCTGCCAACTCCATGAAAGCCGGAATGGCTATCCTGCGTCCGCTCCTAGCCGAAACCGGCGCCGAACCAATCGGCACCGTCGTGATCGGCACCGTCAAGGGCGACATCCACGACATCGGCAAGAACCTCGTGGCGATGATGCTCGAAGGTGCCGGGTTCGAGGTGTTCAATCTCGGCATCAACACCGATGTCGACCAGTTCCTCACGGCAATCGAAGAACACAAGCCCGACATCGTCGGATTGTCGGCTCTGCTCACCACCACGATGCCCTACATGAAGGTAGTGATCGACACACTCGTCGAGAAAGGCATCCGCGAAGACCTGATCGTCCTCGTTGGTGGCGCACCCCTCAACCAGGAATTCGGCGACGCCATCGGGGCCGACGCATACTGCCGCGATGCCGCCGTTGCCGCGGAGACAGCAAGTGCGCTCATAGCCGCCCGGCGCGCCCGGCGCGCCGCGGCATGACCCCGGCGGCTCCGCCGCGATCACTGATCGTGGCCTGCGGAGCCTTGGCCCGAGAGATCGGAGCGATCATCAAGATCAACGATCTCGACAACGTCACGGTTGAGTATCTGCCCGGCCGACTCCACAACCGACCCGACGACATCCCTGAGCGAGTCAGGGCAAAAATTCGTGGTGCCCGAGGCAAGTTCGATCACATCTACGTCGGCTACGCCGACTGCGGCACCGGCGGCAAGCTCGACGAGGTCTGCCGACAAGAAGGCGTCGAGAGGCTCCCCGGGGCTCACTGCTACGAGATCTACGCCGGTCCAACAGATTTCGCCACCATGGCATCAGAGCAGCCGGGCACCTTCTACCTGACCGACTACATGGTCAGGCTCTTCGACATCATCGTGTGGCGCGGGCTCGGACTCGACCGTCACCCCGAGCTTCGCGATGCATATTTCGGCAACTACACACGAGTCATGCATCTGGCCCACGACGACGACCCAGACCTGTTCGCGCTCGCTCAGGAGCAGGCCAGCCGCTTGGGCCTCACCTATGAGCGCCTCGACTGCGGCTACGGCGATCTCCAACAACTCATAGTCGACAATGTCGAAATCAGGAGAGCAGCATCATGAGCCGCCGACGCCGCGGATCCTCTGGGATCACCACGATCTGCTGGCGAGACATTCCCGCCCAAGTCACTGCCTCCACCGATGAAGGCATCGAAAAGATCCTGCTCGATGGCCGTTTCCAGGTAGCCATTGATCGTGCCGCCGCGGTCGCCGGCCTCACCGACACCGACGACTACGTCGAGCAATGGCGAAAGGTCTCCTCGCCGGTGATCGCAGACGGGGCCGCCGAGGCGCAAGCTCTCGCCGCGTCGCTCGAGGCCACGTTCACCAGAGAACGCCTCGAGAAGTTCGTGTCAAGCGGCGGGCTGGATCCCGACGCACCCAACGCCTCACCAATCCAGAATTCAACGGAAGTAGATACCCAATGACCGAGACAGTCATCAGCTCAGCCACCAAGGAAGTTGTGATCGGGTTCGGTCGTCCGTTCGTGATGATCGGCGAGCGGATCAACCCCACCGGCCGCAAGTTGCTCGCCCAGGAAATGAAGGATGGCGATTTCAGCCGGGTCGAGGCCGACGCCATCGCCCAAGTTGAGGCCGGCGCCCACATGCTCGATGTAAACGCTGGCATTCCCCTTGCCGACGAACCGGCTCTCATGGCTCGAGCCATCAGGTTGGTCCAGTCGGCCACCGACGTGCCGCTCTCGATCGACTCGTCGATCATCGAGGCGCTCGAGGCCGGAATCGAGGCATACAACGGCAAGCCGCTCATCAACTCGGTCACCGGTGAAGACGAGAATCTTGAGCGTGTGCTGCCACTCGTAGCCAAGGCAGGTGCCGCTGTGGTCGCGATCTCCAACGACGAGACGGGAATCAGCGAGGATCCCGACGTGAGGTTCGAGGTCGCCAAGAAGATCGTGCAACGAGCAGCGGATCACGGCATCCCGGCATCCGATGTGATCGTCGATCCTCTGGTCATGCCGATCGGAGCGATGGGAACGGCTGGGCAGCAAGTGTTCGCCCTCGTTCGGCGACTACACGATGAACTTCATGTCAACACCACCTGTGGCGCGTCCAATGTCAGCTTCGGGCTGCCGAATCGACACGCCGTCACTGGAACATTCCTGTCTATGGCCATCGGTGCGGGTATGACATCAGCCATCATGAACCCGATGTACTCCGAAGTGAAGACCGCAGTGATGGCCGCCGATGTACTCGCCGGTCACGACCTCAACTGCGCTTCGTGGATTTCCGCCAATCGTGATCCATCGGCTGGTGGCGGTGCCGGCGGAGCACGCCGAGGACGTTCCGGTCGCCGCCGCGGCGGCTCGCCAAGCTGAGTCGGTAGGCCAACCCCTATGCAAGATCGGACGCAAGCAGAGGTCGTGTTCACCCCGAGCGGGGTGAGCCAGACCGTCGACGCCGGCACGAGCGTTCTCGACGCGGCACGAGCCGCCGGAGTCGATCTCGATTCCACCTGCGGCGGTAGAGGGCTCTGCGGGCGTTGTCAGATCTCGCCGTCGCTCGGAGAGTTCGCCAAGTGGAACATCTCCAGTGACAACGACTCGCTCACACCTGTTGGGGCCACCGAAGCCGGCTACAAGGGGCGCCGGCCTCTTGCTGATGGCATGCGCCTGGGCTGTCAGGCACTTGTGTGCGACGACGTGGTGGTTGATGTTCCTGTCGCCAGCCAGGTCCACCGGCCGGTCGTTCGCAAGGCAATCAACCTCGACGGTCTCACGCTCGACCCGCTGATTGTCGCGAGATTCCTCGAAATCCCGCAGCCCGAGTTGGGTGAAGAGATGGCGGAGTCCGACATGCTCATCTCCCGGCTCGAAAGCGAATGGGGCGTGAATTCCGCGTCGCTCGACGCTCGGGTCCTGCCGGATCTCCATCATGCGCTCGTCAAAGGCAAACGCCAGATCACAGCGATCGTCCACGTCGACGGCACCGTTATTGCCATCCGCCCCGGATTCGACGATGTCGTGTACGGGCTGGCCTTGGATGTGGGCTCGACAACGATTGCCGGATATCTCGTCGATCTCACCAACGGCGAGGTCGTCGCCTCAGCCGGGTCGATGAATCCTCAAATACGTTTCGGCGAGGATCTCATGAGTCGCGTGTCGTACGTGATGATGAATCCTGGCGGTGACAGAGCCATGACCTCAGCCGTTCGGACCGCGATCGATTCGATGGTTGACGACCTTGCGGCCGAGCTCGAGGTTGCGTCAGACCAACTCCGAACACACATCCACGATCTGGTGGCGGTTGGCAATCCGATCATGCACCACCTGCTTTTGGGAATCGACCCCACCCCTCTCGGGGCTGCACCATTCACGTTGACGGTGTCGGCGCCTGTCGACCTTCGGGCCGATGAGCTCGAAATCGGTCTACCGTTCGCCAGGGCTCACGTCGGACCGTGCATAGCTGGCCATGTGGGTGCCGACGCTGCCGCTGCGACCCTCGATCAGAACACCCACCTGGCCAACCCACCACGACTTCTGGTCGATGTCGGCACCAACGCCGAGATCATTTTGGGCACACCATCGAGCACCTACGCCGCTTCTTCGCCAACCGGCCCAGCATTCGAGGGCGCGCAGATCTCATGCGGGATGAGAGCCACATCCGGGGCAATCGAACGCGTTCGAATCGACCGGCAGACCAAAGAACCACGGTTCAAAGTCATCGGATCCGACCTTTGGTCCGATGATCCCGGCTTCGCAGAATCGGTGTCGAAACTTGAAATTGCCGGGCTTTGTGGCTCGGCCATCATCGAGGTGATCGCAGAGATGTTCCTCGCCGGCATCTGCACCTCCGACGGAGTGATCGACGGGGCGCTGGCCGACGCGACCTCGCGGGTCGTGGCCGATGATCGCACGTTCAAATACGTGATTCGGGCAGAACACGAGCTCGCCATCACCCAGGGTGATGTTCGACAGATCCAACTCGCAGGCGCCGCGCTTCGTGCCGGGATCGATCTGCTGATGGAGCACGCCGGGATCACCGAGGTGCACGACGTTCGACTCGCCGGAGCGTTCGGCGCCCACATCGACCCTCTTTACGCCTTGGTGATTGGATTGGTGCCCGACTGTCCGGTGGAGGGCGTCCGATCGGTCGGCAACGCTGCGGGTGCTGGGGCCGTGAGAATGCTCGTGTCGGGCTCACAGCGTCGAGACGTCGCCGCCATGGTGCGTGAGATAACGAAAATCGAAACGGCGATTGAACCACGATTCCAAGATCTGTTCGTGGATGCCATGGCGTTCCCCCATCAGAGCGCAAAGTCCGACCACCTGTCGAAGGTGATCGACCTTCCCACCCCTCGAGTCGCGTCCAGACAACGCGGCCGACGACGACCACACACAACAGCCGAGGAGAAGCCATGACCGACGCACCCGCCCCCAAATCTCGCCGAGGAGGCGGCCGGGCCGCCCGCCAGGCCGCCCGAAGTGCCGCCACCGAGACGATGCCGCCGTACCTCACCCGCACCCTTCCCCCGGTGGAGATGCTCAATGAGGAGGGACTGGCCCAAATCGAGGAGAATGCCGAGACCATTCTCTCCGAAATCGGCATCGCTTTTCAGTCCTTCCCGGGGGCACTGAAGCTCTGGAAGGATGCTGGGGCCGACGTCGACTTCGAGACCGAGCTGGTGAAGTTCCCGCGCGGTATGTGCCGTCAGATCGTGCAGCAAAACGCCCCGACGAGTTTCATACAGCACGCCAGGAACCCGGCACGAAACGTGCTGATCGGCAAGAACGCCACCGTTTTCGCACCCAATTACGGATCGCCGTTCGTCACCGATCTCGACAACGGACGCCGCTACGCCACGCTCGAAGACTTCGAAAACATTGTGAAGCTTGCCTACTCACTGCCCCACCTCCATCATTCCGGAGGAACGGTGTGTGAACCGGTCGACGTTCCGATCAACAAACGGCATCTCGACATGGTGTATTCCCACCTCAAGTACAGCGACAAGCCGTTCATGGGATCGGTTACCGCGACGGAACGAGCCGCCGACTCGATCGAATTGGCACGTATCGGATTCGGCGGGGATCTTGCCGACCGCACGGTGATGATCTCGCTGATCAACGCCTCCTCGCCACTGCGCTGGGATGCAACCATGTTGGGCGCCGCCACCGAATATGCCGCCGCCAACCAAGGCTGTGTAATCTCACCGTTCATCTTGGCCGGTGCGATGTCGCCAGTGACGGTGGCCGGTATGGCTGCACAGGCACTGGCAGAAGCGTTGTCCGGGATGGCCTACTGCCAGCTCGTGCGTCCCGGGGCTCCAGTGGTTTTCGGCACGTTCGCGTCGTCGATGTCGATGGCAACGGGCGCCCCGACGTTCGGAACGCCAGAAGCTGGCCAGGCAATCCACGTGATGGCATCTCTGGCTCGACGGCTAGGTGTGCCATTCCGTTCCGGTGGTTCGTTCACATCATCGAAGATTGCCGACGCCCAGGCGGCATACGAGTCGGCATCCACGCTTTTGCCTACTCTCCTTGCCGGCGTCAATTTCGTGTTGCACGCCGCTGGTTGGCTCGAAGGTGGGCTCTCGTTCGGTTACGAGAAGATGATCCTCGATGCCGATCAGCTCGGCATGATGGCCGTCTACGCCAAGGGCATCGACATGACCCCCAACGGCCAGGCAATGGACGCGTTTCGCACCAATCCCCCCGGCGAGCACTTTCTGGGTAATGCCCACACACTGGCCAATTTTAAATCGGCCTTCTATCGCTCATCTACCGCCGACAACAACAGCTTCGAACAGTGGGCGAGCGAGGGCAGCCTCACCGCGGCTCAGCGCGCCAACAGCCAATGGAAGAAGCTGCTGGCCGAATACGAGGCGCCACCCCTCGACGCTGCGATCGACGCCGAACTTGTTGACTACATCGCCCGTCGTAAAAACGAAATGCCCGACGCCACCTACTGAGGGTTGGCCGCCTGACTCACGCTGCCGCAATGGCCCAGCCCAGCCAACACCGTGTCGACCACGTCTGTGACGAAGTCGGAATCTGTCGACTCGCCGGTCATCATGCGTCGATAGAAAAACGGTCCACCGAGTAGAGCCAGGACCACCTTCGGGTCGACGTTGGTGTCTATCTCGCCGCGTCGGGCTGCCCGCTCGACGACCTCGAGAATGGGCCGCTGTCGAGACTCGCTGAGAATCCGTTTCTCAGCGGCCAGTTCTTCATCGTGTTCGGCAGCGGCCACCATCTCGGCCATCACCGACGACCACCTCGCTTGAGGAAGCTCGGACGCGAGATTGCCGAGTATGGAAATGAGGTCGGCGCGGGTGTCGCCGGTCGACTCGAAGGTGGGAGGTGCGGTGATCGCGTCGAACGCGTCTACCACCAACTGGGCTTTTGTCTCCCAGTGGCGGTAAATGGTGGTGCGGGCCACTCCGGCCTGCCGGGCCACAGCTTCGATGCTCAGTGCCTGCCAGCCTCGCTCAGCGAGTAGGTCGAGGGTGGCCTCGTGGACCGCGGCACGGGTCCGCAAGACCCTCGGGTCGTCGGGTGAGCATTCTGCGCCGTCGCTGTTCATCAGACCGGGGCGGTCTCAGCGGCCGCCGGCTTGGCCTGGGGCACGGCCACCTGACGTGGCATCCAGTGATGGGTGACGGCCGCTCCCATCAGAACAACGCCTGCCGAGGCCAACGTGGTGATGCCGAACGCGTCGACGAACGCCGACGATGCCAGTTGAGCCACCTGAGCTCCGGTTTCGCCACCGATCTGCTGGGCTATACCGAGTGCCGCGCCGATCGAATCGCGCGCCGCATCCTCAGCCGGGGCCGGAAGCATCGATAGTGAACCATCGAGCGAGCTTCGGTAGAACGTGCTGGCGAGGCTCCCGAGGACGGCGATGCCGACCGCCCCACCAACCTCACGGGATGTGTCGTTGACCGCTGATCCAACGCCGGCTTTGGCCAACGGAAGGCTGGCCATGATGCTGGTGGTCGAGTTGGCCATCACCACCGACATACCGCCCGTCATGAGTATGAGCGATAGGAGCAGGATCCAGTAGTGGTAGCCGTTCGACAGCGTCGACATGACAACGAATCCGGTGGAGATCGACACCATTCCGGCAACAACTGCGTTCCGTAGCCCGAATCGCTCGGCTATGTCGGCGCTGCGGGGAGACACGATGACCATTACCACTGCGCTTGGCAACGTTCTCACGGCGGCCCCCAGGGCACTGAAGCCCATCACGAACTGGAGATAGAGGGTCACCAGAAAGAACATTCCGAACAGCGCAAAGAACACAGCGGTGATGGTGAATGCTCCGGTGCTGAAGCCGGGCTTGGCGAAGAATGCCATGTCGAGCATCGGGGTGGCGTTGCGCCTCTCCCAAGTCACAAACCCGAAGAGAATCGACGCAGACAAGATAGCGGTGAGGATGGTTGTGCCGCTGAGCCAACCATTGTCGGGAGCCTCGATGATGGCGTACAGCAACAGAAATAGTCCGCTGGCCGAGAGAACCGCTCCGAATGGGTCGAGCTTCGTGTGGTTCGGATCTGAGGAGGAAGGCACCAGTACCAGGCCGGCCAGCAGGGCCACCAATGCGATCGGGGCGGATATGAAAAAGACTGATCCCCACCAGAAGTGTTCCAGAAGTAGCCCGCTGATGACCGGTCCGATCGCTCCACCCGCCCCGGCGAATCCGGCCCAGATTGCAATCGCCTTGCCGCGCTCCTCGGCGGGAAACACTGCGGTGACGATCGAGAGTGTGGCCGGCATAACAAAGGCTGCGGCGAATCCCATCACGGCGCGAGTGGCGATTAGTTGATCGGGACTAGTGGCAAAGCTGGATGCGATTGCGGCGAGGGTGTAGACGATGAGACCGAATTGAAGCGCTCCCTTTCGACCAAACCGATCTCCGAGAGCCCCGGCGGGCAAAAGCAGAGCGGCGAATGCGAGCGAGTAGCCGTCGACCATCCACTGCAGTTGAGAGCCAGAGGCTCCGAGGTCGCGAACAATTGCTGGTAGCGCAACGTTGAGCGACGACACGCCGGCAACAACCAGCACCAGCGAGAGGCACAGCACCGCCAACGTTTGCCAACGCCTTTGGAATATCAAGTCGGCCGCGGCTGCTTCATCAGAAGACTTCAGATTCATTTCGATCCTTGGTGAATTCGGTGGATCTGTGATCGCAGACCCTGGAGTTATGCAACAGTGCTGTTG
>JBDNJK010000039.1:0-5037 GCA_041687805.1 Acidimicrobiales bacterium | reverse complement strand
GGCGCCTTCCCGGCAGCGGTGCCGGGCCGAGCCCAGACCGTCTGGTCCTCGGGTCAGAAGGCACGCTCGGGCTCATCACCGAGGCGTGGGTACGGATCCAGAAACGGCCGGTTTTCCGGGCCAAGGCATCGGCCGAGTTCGACACGATGGACACCGCCGCTGATGCCGTTCGCCACATCGTGCAAACCAAACTGTGGCCATCCAATCTGCGTCTACTCGATCCGATTGAGGCACAGAAAGCCGCGGGAGGCGACGGCGTTCATGCCGTGCTGATCATTGCCTTCGAGAGCTCCGACTTCCCCCAGGAACACAATCTGCGGGCCGTGCTCGACATGGTCGAGCGTCTCGGCGGCACAGTGTCGGACGGTTCGGTGCGAATCATCGACGAATCGGATTCGATCGGCGAGGACGGTGCCGCGGCAGCGGCGTGGCGCAAGTCGTTCACCGGTGTCAACGTCGGGCTCGCCCATGGACTCGGCTTCGTCACCGACACTTTCGAAACCGCCACCACCTGGGACAGCTGGCGGGCGTTCGATTCTCACATTCGCTCTGAAGTCGGCAAAGTTCTCGACTCCACTTTGTCGGCGAGTTGGCTGAGTTGCCGTTTCGCGTTTGTCTATCCCGATGGCCCCGCTCCCTATTACACATTTGGCGGGCTGGGTACGGCCGGCGGAGAGTCCGAGCAATGGCGGCAAATCAAGGACGCGGCTAGCGCTGCGGTGATCGAAGCCGGCGGCACGATCACTCACCACCACGGCGTGGGACGACTACACCGCGCCGGTTGGGAGGCACAGTCACCGGAGCTGTTCCGAGCAGGGTTGGGTGCAGTAAAGAATCGCCTCGATCCGAAGGGGATTCTCAACCCGGGCGTCTTTTTCTGACATCACCTTCTTCTGACGTCAACCGATTCGGGCCGACTGGCCACCGTCGACCGGCAGGTTTACTCCGGTGATGAACTTCGCTTCGTCAGATGCCAAGAACACGGCAGCGTTGGCGATATCCCACGCGGTGCCCATGCCGCCCTTGAGCGGCACGAGCGAGTTGCGGGCCGCGATCAAATCGTCGCGATCGTGCCCAGCAGCCACATATCCCTCGATGGCCATCGGTGTTTCCATCAACCCGGGCATGATCACGTTTGCCCTGATGCCGTGTTTGGCGTTTCCCATCGCGACGCTGTGGGTGTAGGCGTTGAGCGCAGCTTTGGATGCCTTGTAGGCGACGATCCCCACGGAACAAACCGCGGCCACCGACGAGATATTGATGATCGATCCGCTCCCCTGCTCGCGCATCACCGGCAACACATGCTTCGTGGCGAAAACCACGCCTTTGAGATTGGTGTTCATGATGGCGTCCCACATCTCCTCGGTCATGTGCGACGGGCTCGTGTCGTTGGTGCCGATGCCCACGTTGTTGTGGAGGATGTCGACCCGCCCATAGGTGTCGACGCAGTCAGCCACCAGCGACTCGCAATTCGCCTCGACGGTGACATCTGCGGCCCGAGCCATGGCAGTTCCACCGGCCGTCTCGATCAGATCGACAGTTTCCTGAGCGGAGTCGAGACGTCGGTCGATGCACAACACACGAGCTCCCTCCTCTGCGAACCGAAGAGCACAAGCCCGACCGTTGCCCACCGTGTCGCCCGGCGTCTGGCCCGCCCCAGCCACGATTGCCACCTTGCCCACAAGTCGATTTCCCATGACAACGGTTCTAGTTCAACGACCAGAGGAAGCCATCGGCGGTGGTGACCAGCAAATTCGAACCGGAAACCGAATGGAATCCCCACTCAGACTCGTTGGACGGTCAGCCTGCACTGCCGAGATCGAATAGGAAGTACTCCTCGGCTGCTCGCGGCTTGTAGTTCAAGACACGATCCGTCGTTGCTTCGAATGCCACGGGCTCGTAGAGGTAGATGAACGGCGGGTCGTCGTACACGAACTTCTGGAGGTCCTTGTAGAGATTGGCGCGAGTTGTTGTGTCGGTCTCGGCAAGGATCCGCGAGAGCAAAAAATCGATTGTCGGATCGGACCACGACGACTTACCAGCGTCGTTGCCTCCGAGTGCACCAATCAGGCGGTTGTAGGCCTCGCCAGAGGTCTCCGACCAACTGTCGCCGAACAGCGGCGGCAGGCTCTTGGTGGCTTCCAGGTCCCAGTAGGCGCCGGACTCCTGGATGTTGAGCGAGATGTTGATGCCAACATCACCCAATTGAGCGGCGACTGCCTGACACACCTCTTCGAAGTTGGTGTAGGCGGCCGAAGGGCACGCCATGTCCATATCGAAACCGTCGGGGAACCCGCCTTCGGCGAGGAGTTGCTTCGCCTTTTCTGGATCGTATGGGTAGGCGCTCAGAGACGTGTCGTAGCCAAGATCAGCTGGCGTTACGTAGCCGGTGGAGGCTCGACCGTTGCCGGCGAACAATGCACCGATGATTCCCTCCACATCTACGGCGTAGTTCATTGCCTGGCGAACCAACTTGCTTTCTGTGGGTTGGCCGATGCCTGTGGTCAGGTTGTTGAAGGCGATGTAGTAGACGCGATCCTTCGGATACTGGATCACGTTGACACCAGAGACACCTTCGAGAGACGCTGCCTCATCAGGGCTCAACCTGTTGACGATGTCGACCTCGCCGGTCTGGATCGCAGCTGCACGGGTCGAGGATTCGGTGATCGGTCGGAAGGTGATCTGGTCGAGAAGCGGGAACCCTTCACGCCAGTAGTTGGGGTTCTTCACCAAGACGATGCGATCGCCCTGGACCCATTCCTTGAGCATGAACGGGCCGGTGCCAATCGGATTCTGGGAGAAGCCGGTGAGGCCCTGCTCGGCGTAGTACTTCGGGGGGAAGATGGCCCATGTCGCTCCCACCATGCGCAGGAAGAGAGCATTGGGATCCGCCGCCGTGATAGAGACGGTCATGTCGTCGATGACGGTCACATCCGAGGCCCTCTGATAGAAGTCCGCATATGTGTTCTCGGGCTGGCTCGCCACCTCCCATGTCTTTAGGACGGCTTCAGCGTTGAACGGCTCACCGTTGGTAAACGTGACGCCCTCGCGAAGATGGAATGTGTAGACGAGTCCGTCGTCGGAGATGTCCCACGACGTGGCCAAGGCCGGTTCGATTTCGCCGGCGTCATTGACAAACACCAGACCATCGAAGATCTGCGCCGCGACGTTGATGGCATTACGTTCGGCCGAGTTGACGAAGTCGATGGCGCTCGGCTGAGTAGCAAGCACAATGACAAGCTCGCCGCCTGCCTCAGATGGAGCGGCCGCCGTGGGGGGGGCATCAACAACCAATGCAGCGGTAGTTGTGACATCGGACGCCGTCGCGGCTGCTGTGGTGGAAGCAGCGTGGCCGTTCGGGTCGCCGCTGTCGCCACAGGCTGTGGCGAGCATGGCAAGCGCTACTAACGCCGTGGCGGTACGAACGATCCCTCTCATGGGATGAATAACCCTCCCTATGGTCGAGGCCCTCACCTCGACTTGATCCCCGTATCGCTATCACGGGTCTGGAGCACCGTAGCCACTGGCTTAATTGCGAGTCCAGCCACACAACACTCCGTCACCAGACCTTCACATGCCGCCGGTGCCTCGCTGCGGGGCCTTCAGATTCGAAACGTGAGAGCTCCCGACTCCAATTGGACGCCGAGAGAGTTGAGGGCCATCGACACGAGATTGTACTGGCCTGTGGTGAAAATGAGGTCGAGGATCTGCTCCGTCTCGAAGGTCTCAGACAGCTCGGCCCATACGTCATCACTTATGTGGGAATCACGCAGAAGCTCATCTACCGCCCGCAGCGTGGCGCGATCGGCGTCTGACCAACCCGCAGCTTCCGGGCCTGCCTGCAAGCGTCGAATCTCTTCGTCGGAGATCCCTGCTTCACGAGCTATCGGCACATGCTGGCCCCATTCATATTCGGCACGGCAGAGCCAACCGACCCGCAATATGGCCAGCTCACGCACCCGCGCCGTCAATGTCGACTTGGCCAATACGTGAGTTCCGAACACCATCCAACGTCGAGCCAGATCGGGGTGATTGGCGAGAGTTCGAAATATTCCGAGGACTTCGCCGTCGGCGCCTCGCATTCGATCAAACAACTGCTGTTGGGCCTCGTTGGCCTCATCATCAGAAATTGGTGGCACACGTGGAATATCGAGTCGCATGACTGGCGATGATGGCACACTTGTCGCCGTGACCGACACGCCGCCTCTCGATCCGACGAGGCCCCCGATTCGGTCGGCTGTGGCAGCCACCTGGGCGCTGTTCAGCGGGATCCTGTTGTTGATGCTCGGCAACGGTTTGCAGGGCACGCTTCTCGGCATCCGATCCGAGCTCGCAGGGTTCGACACAACCGCCATCGGCGTGGTGATGGCGTCCTATTACGCGGGCTACATGATCGGTTCGAGGGTCACCTTCGAGATGCTCGGCCGCGTCGGCCACATCAGGGTGTTCGCCGGATTCGCATCCATGGCCTCGGTGGCAGTGTTGCTCCACAGCATCTGGATCAATCCGGTGAGCTGGACGTTCATGAGGTTCACGACCGGGTTCTGCATGGCAGGGCTTTTCGTGGTGTCGGAAAGTTGGCTCAACGACCGTGCCACCAACGCCACGCGCGGCCTCATCATGTCGGCCTACATGGTGGTGGCGGTCGGAGGAAAAGCCGGCGGTCAGTTCCTGCTCAATGTCGGCGATCCCAACAGTTTCGAGCTGTTCGTGCTGGCCAGTGCTCTCGTCTCGATGGCGCTTGTGCCGATGACGCTCTCGGCCGCCAGTGCGCCGCCGATAACGAGGCCTCAACCGATGACGTTCGCCGAGATGCGCGCGGTGGTGCCTACCGGCTTGCTGTCCACCTTCACCGCCGGCCTCGCGTCAGGCACGATCGGGGGCCTCGCGGCCGTGTATGCCACACAAGTCCACATGACCACGAGCGAAGTTTCGATCTACGTTGCGGCGGCGCTGATCGGCGCATTCATATTCCAGATTCCCATCGGGATGATCTCTGATCGTCTTCCAAGGCGGAAGGTGATGCTCACGACGATG
>JBDNJK010000038.1:0-3022 GCA_041687805.1 Acidimicrobiales bacterium | reverse complement strand
CTTCGCCACCGATCATGAAGATGGTGTCGCCGGTCGCTGCCATGGCTGCGTTTCCCGAGATCGTCGCATCGACATATCCCACTCCAATCTGACCGAGCAGCGTCGCGGCTTCTGTCGAGTCGACAGGGTCGCCGGTGGTGGTGTCGATCACCAGCAGATCGGTCGGCCGCGCCGCCACTATCTCACGGCACACATCAAGCATGATCGAGCTGTTGGGAAGCGAGAGGATGGCGAAGTCGGTGGCTTCCGACGCTTCGGCAACCGAGTCGGCGATGGTGCCTCCGCGGTCGGCATGTTCATTTCGGCTCGATTCGACCGGGTCGTAGCCGATGACGTTCTCGCCCTCGGCGAGGAGACGTGAGGCCATGGTGCCTCCCATCAAACCGAGGCCGATCATGGCGATGTCGCGAGGCATCAGAATCGGTAGAAGAGGTTGGGCGTGTCGACGAGCACCTTGCTGCGCAGATCGTCGTCGCTGAACCAACCATTGAAGGAATCCATCATGTCGCCGTCGTTGGGATTGGCCTCGTACCTGTTGGGGTGAGGCCAATCGGTGCCCCACATGATGCGATCTGGTGCTGCTTTCAGCAGCGCATGGGCCAACGGCTCGACGTCGTCGTATGGCGGAAGGTCGGTGGCGCTAACGCGGTTGGCCCCGGAGATCTTCACCCAAGTGTTTCCAGCCTCGACAAGATCGATCAACGCCCGGAACCCCGGCGTTGCCGTGCCATCCACAGCCGGTTGATAGCCAAAATGCCCGATCGACATTGGCACCGTCACGGATTTGAACACAGGCATGAGGTCGACGATGTCGGCGCCCGGAAACAGAAACTCAATTTGCCATCCGAGGGGGGAGATCCGGTCACACAGCCTCGGAATCTCGTCTATTTCCATCGGCATCCCGCCGACGTTGTCGGTATTGAGTCGCACGCCCCTGACTCCAGCCGCATTCAGGGACTCCAAGTCGGAATCCGAGGCATCGAGGCCGGTAGCGATGACAGCGCGGGCACGATTTGGTGTCTCAGAGTTCAATTCGGCCATCGCATCGAGGATCGCCGAGTTGTCGGTGCCGTAAACCGATGGTTGTGTGAAGACAACCCGGTCGACGCCAAGTGTCGAGTGGAGATTCCTGAGGTTATCGAGGGTTGATTCGGGAGGGGTGTATCCACGATTGTGGGATAACGGGTAGCGGCCTTCGAATACGTGGACGTGAGTGTCGATCGTGCCCGCCGGTGAGGTTGATCGGGGCGGATGTGGAGCCCTGTCAGGGGGCAGACATTCACGGATTTCTCGGGTCATGTAGGTCCTGGCTCGTCGACGTCCGATCAATCATATACTATGCATCGTTCACCCACTGCCACCGCAAGCGCGGCCCGGCAGGCAAGTTGGCGGATGTTTTGGGTATCCCCAATTTCGACCAGAACCAAATCGACCTCATATGCGGTGGTAACGCCGCTCGACTGTTAGGACTCTTGCCATGAGTGGAATAGGGCTCGCAATCATCGGCTGCGGCACGATCGGGCGCATACGTGCGATGCTCGCTCGAGAACATCCGGGGGTCACATGGCTCGGCTTGGTCGATCGTCATGAACCAACCGCCTTGCAGTTGGCGAAGGACACCGACGCCGACTTCGTCGGCACCGACATTGCCGAACTGCTCAAACGGCCCGAAGTGACCGCAGTCATCATCTCGACTGACGAGAGCCAGCATGTCGATCCGATAATGCAGGCAGCTGCATATGGCTTCCCGATGTTCATCGAGAAGCCTCTCGCCACCGACCCGATGGAGTCAGCGGCAGTGCTGGCCGCCATCGAGTCTCACGGCGTCGATGCCGTCGTCGGCTACACCAATCGATTCAGACGGCGCTTTCTCACCGTGAAGCAAAAGCTGCGTGACGGTCAGATCGGCGAGGTCACGGGTGTGGTCACCAGAGCATTCATGAACCGCATGGTGCCCTACGCAACCCTGAGTAAGGCCGTCGACAAGTCAAATCTCACCCCGATGGTCGTGTCGGGCACCCACAGCCTCGACATGTCGATGTGGCTCATGGAGGGGAAGAACCCGGTCGAGGTGTATGCCAGATCCAACGACAAGTTGCTCGGCGAGTCAGGAACCAAGGATTCGACCTTTGGCGTGTTCACCATGGACGATGGCACGCTGTTCTCGATGTGCATAAGTTGGGCACTGCCAGTGGTCTGGCCGGGAGCGGTCTACGGGCTGGAAATCGGAATCGTGGGCACCAAGGGTGTTATCGATATCGAGGACACCCACCGCGATGTGATCGTGGCTTCGGAGATACCCCAGCCGGCCGGCTATAGAAGCCGCGGATTCGAGGCACCGACCGAACGGCACGTCGACTTTGTCGGGAGCTATCCGCCTGGCGATCTCTCCGATGGAATGCTGTGGGGCGCAATGCGCCAGGAGACTCTCACTTGGTACAACCGTTTGGCCAAGGGGTTCGACACCCCACATGCGACAGCAGCCGAAGGCCATCGGAACCTATTGCTTACGATGGCGATGGACCTGTCGGCCAGCACCGGCAAGCCGGTGAAGTTGCCGATCGAACCAGAACAGCTCATGGGAGCCTGACATGACGGAATTGAACGTAGCTGTTATCGGAACCGGGTGGTGCGGAGGGATCCGCGCCGTTGCGGCCGCCGAATATCCCCTCGTCACCAACCTTCACATCGCCGAGACCAACGCCGAGCGACTGGCCGAGATGACGGCTCTGGTCCATCCGGCATCTGCGGTTGACGATTGGGAATTGCTCATCGCACGCGACGACATTCACGCTGTGATGGTGTCGGCAACCCCGGAGACCTCCCACTATCCAATGACAAAGGCAGCGCTTGAGTCGGGGAAGCATGTGCTGCTCGAGAAGCCGATGTCGTTGACGCTCGACGAGGCCGACGAGTTGGTCGAGTTGGCAGAGGCCGCCAATCTCAAATTCACGATCGGCTATTCGCAGAGATTCAATCCCAAACATGCCATGGCAAAGCGGTCGCTGGCGGCCGGTGATCT
>JBDNJK010000037.1:0-12872 GCA_041687805.1 Acidimicrobiales bacterium | reverse complement strand
CTCTCGCCCGGCACTCCGAATGTCGTGGTGACGCCCTGAGCGACCAAGCAGTCGACCAGAAGCTTTCCACCACTTACCGGTTGGGTCATGGAGAGCCTCCGGTCAGCCCAGGACTGACATGGTCGAGGCAGAGCTCACGTCGCGGTTGCGAGAGAACGTGGCCATGTCGATCGGAAGGCCACTTCGTGGGCCGGTGACCACGATTGGCTCGGCATCGTGATCGTGTCCACCCTCGACCGCGTGGATGAGTTCCGCCATGCAGTGCCCGGCGATGGGAGCGTTCTTGAACTGATTGCCGCTCGACCCGACAGCCATGTAGAAGCCGGGAAGATCGCTCTTGTCGTAGATCGGAGTCCAGTCGCTCGACACGTCGTAGAGGTCGACCACTCCGCGCTTGCGTTGCGGCACTCCCACGCTCGGCACGCGTCGCGCACACCGCAGCACCAGCAACTGGTGTTCGTCTTCGGTGAGCGTGGTGCGGTAGTTGTCGGGGTCTTCCACCCATTCGAGCTCATCGCAGACCGGCTCGGTGCTGCCGATCAGCACGTTGTTGCCTCGTTCAGGCCGGAAGTAGACGCCGGTGTCCTCATCACCGATCATCACGCCTCTACCATCGAAATCGACACCGTCGCCCGCCGGCACCACAAACACCTCGCGCCGCAGTGGCCGAGTAGAGACACTCATCGACGACCTCACCCCGGCCATCTCGTTGATGATCGAAGAATGAGGACCGGCCACGTTGATGACGATCGGAGCCGACATCACTGAACCGTCGGCCAGCCTGACGCCGGACACGCGTCCGCCGTGAGATTCAATCCCGGCGACCTCGGTGCGGTACATGAACTCGGCACCGTGAGCGATCGCCGCGTCGGCGAGGTTTTGCGCCGACAACATCGGGTCGGAGATGAAGCCCGAGTCGGGGGTGCTGATGGCACCACGCAGCAACGTCTCGGATTCTTGCCAGAAAGCATCGTTGTCGATCGTGACCGGAGGTCCGAACTGGTGAAGGTCGAGAAAGGGGTGACGCTCCAGTAGGGCCTCGCGATCGAGGTGTTCGTAGGGGACCCCCAATTTGTCGAAATGGGGGAGAACACGGCTGAAGTGTCCACCCTCGAAATCGAGCATGAGCATCGGGTAGTTGGTGAAGTCGACGAGCGTTTCCGGCTGGGCCGGAGCGATCACCTCCGCCCAATTACGCCACCAGAGGTGACCTTCCCAAGCCATCGCCACGCCAGCCTCGGTGGAATAACCGAATCTTATGACTGCGCTCGAACTACTTGTGGAGCCGTAACCAGCCCCAGGCAGTTTGTCGATCACCAGCGGCGTGATGCCACGCTTGGCAAGCGCGGCCGCGACCGCGCATCCAATTACACCTGCTCCGATGACGATGGCGTCGTGATCTGGGGATGGGTTCGCTGAGGTGTCAGTCATTGTCTAGATGATTGCGTCTTCCATGAAGGGGCGATTAGCGACCACTCGCTCGTAACCGAGAGGAGAGAGGTCGATTGAACGGTATTCGCCGTAGCTGATCAGCTCGCTGACGGCTCGGCCCACTCCGGCGCCTTGCTGTAGGCCATGACCGGAGAATCCGTTGGTGAAGATGAAGTTGCCGAGGCCGGGGGCCGGACCGACAACGGCGTTCTGATCGAGGGTGTTGTAGGAGTAATGGCCGGCCCATGATCGCTTCACGGAAATCTTGTCGAACTGCGGAATTCGGTGTGCCAGAGCAGGCCAGATCTGGTCGTGGAACTCGTCGTGGCGGACTTTGAAATCGTCGTGATCGACTGCAGCGTCGTCGACAGGCACGCCACCGGCTAAGAAGTAGGGAGGATCGCGGCGGACCCATACCCCGGAAGTATCGATGGTGAGCGGGAAGTCTGGCTGTATGTCTGCGTGGCAATCGAAGACGAACACGCTGCGCTGGCGGGGCTCCACTGGTAGTTGAAAACCGGCCATCGCCGCGATGACCGCTCCGTGGGGGCCAGAGCAATTGACCACGTAATCACAACCCACCGAGTTGCCAGACGCCAGCCGCACTCGTTCGATTCGCTCGCCGGAAATGTCGAGCCCGACAACACGGTCGGTCAGGTATTCGACGCCGTTGCGGCGGGCGCGTCGGCGAAATCCTTGCATGAGACTATGGGCATCGAGCGTGCCTTCGTGGCGCATACCGATGCTCGATCCGGCTAGATCATCGGTATGGAGGTAGGGAAATCGCTCGCGGGTTTGCTGCGGTGTGAGGATTCTCGTGTCGACACGGCAGCCTTGCTGAGCGGCCTGGTTACGACGAAGCGTCGGCATCCCAGCGTCGGTGGCGAGGAAGAGATATCCGGTCTCGCGAAACCCCAGATCGGGCGACTCGTCGTCGACCTGCACTCGCTCGTGGAAGTTGTCGATGAACTCGGTGCAAAACTTTGAGATTTCGATGTTGACCGGATTGGAGAATTGATGCCTGACGCTCGCCGCCGACAGAGTGGTTGATGACTTCGAGTAGGTCGGGTCGGGCTCGACCACAAGAACCTTTCCCCCGAAGTCTGAATTCTCGCTGAGGAAGTAGGCAGTTGAGCTGCCCATGATCGCCCCGCCGACTATTACGACGTCGTAGTTCTCGAGGCTTGGCCCTGTCACGACACGTAGCCCTGATCAACGTCTCGTTGAACGTCATGGTCAGACCTATCGGCCGGGTCGCCAAAGCCACCTCCGCCAGGCAGTTGGAGGGTGAGACGGTGGCCCTCTGGCACCAGCTGTTTCCCTTTGGCGGCAAATGGTGTGCCGTCGTCGAGTGTGGCTGAGCCGGCTGCTCCGTCATGGCCGCCCATTCGTCCACGGGCCGGATTTTCGACTCGATCGAACATGGCACTGAACTGGAACTCGTAGCCATCGGTGGGGCCGAGCTCGATCACCTGGCCGAGCCCGCCGCGGTATTTGCCAGCGCCACCGGAGCCCGGCCGGAGTTCTTTTCGCCAGATCACCATCGGGCCGACCTGTTCGGTGGCCTCGACCGACATGGTCCGCACTCCACTGGGAAAGGCAGTGGCGCTCAGCCCGTCGAGGCTTGGTCTGGCGCCTGTGCCGCCGCTGTTGAACATCAAGATCTCCACCGGTGGCAGGTCGTGGCCGGCCGCCGCTCGAGCGCTCACCTGGAAGTTCCACAACGCTCCGGAACCCTCCGCCGGCACGATGTCGGGCAGAGCCGGGGCGATCGCCCCAAGTGTGAGGTCGGTTATGAAGTGCCCGATCACATGACGAACCGACACCGGATCAGGGTGTTCGGCGTTGACGATGCATCCCTTTGGTGCGCTGACCGTGAACGGTGCCAGCGAAGCCGCGTTGTTGGGCATGCCGGGGGCGAGGGCACACAACAACGCGTAGGTCATGTAGGCCTTGCTGTAACCGAGGGGGACATTCACTCCGTGAGAGTTCTTGGGTGATGTGCCGGTGAAGTCGCCGTGGATGCCTTCGTCGGTGACCGTGAGCGTGATGGCAAGTGTGATCGTGTCGTTGTAGCCATCGACCTGCATCGTGTTGGTGTAGGTGCCGTGGGGGAGTGTGGCGAGGTGGTTTCGCGTAGCGGTGTTTGTGCGGTCGAAGACGAACTCGGCGAGGCTCTCCAGATCGACCAAGCCAAACTCGTTGAGCATTGCGATCAACCGGCGGCGTCCGGTCTCGTTGCATGCTGCGAGCGAGTGAATGTCGCCGATTACCTGATCGGCTTCGCGAACGTTGTTTCGGATGATGGTGACCAGGTCTTCGTTACGCGAACCGCGATCTATGAAGCGCATGATCGGAATCAGCAGACCCTCTTCGTAGACCTCGGCTCCGTCTGGGCCGTAACCCCGTCCCCCGATGTCGACCACGTGGGCCGTGCAGGCGAAGTAGCCAATCAGATTTCCGTTGTGGAAGACGGGAGTGACCACGGTGATGTCGTGAAGGTGGCCAGTTGCCTTCCACGGGTCGTTGGTGAGATAGACGTCGCCTTCGGCTATCCGGTCGAGGCCGATGTCTTCAATGAAATATCCGACCGCGGCGGCCATCGTGTTGACGTGTCCGGGTGTGCCGGTGACGGCCTGGGCGATCATTCTTCCCTGCTGGTCGAATATTCCCGCCGACAGGTCGCCTGCCTCGCGCACGCTGGTGCTGAATGCGGTGCGGACCAGAGTGATCGCTTGCTCCTCGACCACCGAAATGAGCCGATTCCACATGACCTGATTGCGGAGATTCGAAGTGATGTCGCTCATGAGGCATCTCCGATGGATTGGGGTGCTGGCACTTCAAGAGCGTGGACTTTGATGAGCAGGCATCCGTCGGGCTGCACCACCATCGACTGATCCGACGCGATCAGCGTCGTTGTTTGGCTCTCCACGACCACAGCAGGACCTGCGATTAGTTGACCGATCTGCAGAGAATCGCGTTCGACGACAGCGGCTTCCACGATCGACCCTGTGGCCGCATCATGAATCGGTCGTGTGTGAGTTGCATTGCCTGGTGATGTAGCGACCCCTTGGTCGTGTTCGATCCTGGCCACCAACTCGACCGGCGGGCGTGGCGACGCAACGCGCACTGCCCAGCTGACAGCCTCGATGGCAAGCCCGTCGATGGGCCGTCCGAAGAATTCTGAGTAGGCCTTCTCAAAACGCATCGCTAGCAGCTCATGACTTGTGGTATCGAAATCGCCGTCGGGCAATTGAACTGGGATTTCCCAACCCTGCCCGGCATAGCGCATGTAGGTCCATCGCTCGATTTCGGGTTCTTCGTCGGTGCCCTCGCGCACGAATGATTCGGCCTCGTGGGCGAGTTCATCGAGCAGCTGGTTGACCGCGACATGATCGAAGTCGTGGGTTGCGGCGTAGTAGCTCCGGACGGCCTCATATGCGAATGGCGCACGCAGGAAACCGATGGCAGACCCGACACCGGCCCCAGGTGGAACGATGAGTTCGTCGATCCCGAGCTTGTTACAGATGCGTCCGGCGTGGAGCGGGGCAGCGCCCCCGAAGGCAATCATGGTGAATCGGCTGACGTCTTTGCCGTTTTCCACCGCGTGGACCCTTGCCGCGTTGGACATATTTTCGTCGACTACTTCCGACACGCCAATCGCAGCGGAGTCGGCATCGATCCCGAGCGCAGTTCCGACCTTGGACGCGACCGCTGTTCGGGCCACATCAGCTGAGAGGTCGATGGTTTCTGCGCCAAACGTGTCGGCCGAGAGTCGGCCGAGGATCAGGTCGGCATCGGTGACCGTGGGTTCGGTGCCGCCGAGTTGATAGGCGGCAGGCCCTGGTTCACTGCCAGCACTGCGTGGGCCAACGCGAATCTGTCCGAGGTCGTCGACGCCGGCGATCGACCCACCACCGGCACCGATTTCGATCATTTCGATCACAGGGATCGAGATTGGCATCCCGCTGCCCTTCTTGAACCGGTAGGTGCGGGCCACTTCGAATGTCTTTGCGGTTCTGGGCGTGTGACCCTCGATGAGACAGATTTTTGCGGTGGTGCCACCCATGTCGTATGAGAGCACCCGGTCGAGTCCGTAGCGAGCGGCAATATCGGCGGCGAAGATTGCACCTCCGGCCGGGCCGGATTCCACGAGGCGCACCGGGAAGCGAGCCGCGCTTTCGAGGCTCATGAGCCCGCCACCGGAGTGGATCATATATACCGGACAGGTGGCCCCAGCCTCGATCAGTTGGTCACGCAAGTTATGGAGATATGTCGACATGACTGGTTGGACAAAGGCGTTGGCGCACACCGTGTTGAAGCGTTCAAACTCGCGCATTTGCGGTGAGACTTCAGACGAGATCGACACGGCGAGGTCTGGCAGCATCTCGGTTACAAGGTCACGGAAGCGACGCTCGTGATCTGGATTGCGGTAGCTGTGGAGGAAACCGACGGCCAGGGCGACGTAGTCACCTTCGCCTATGGTGGCGATCAGTTCACGAGCCGCGGCCTCATCGAACGAAAGCAGCACAGAACCATCGGCGCCCATCCGCTCGGCGAGCACGTAACGTTGGCGGCGTTCGATGAGCGGTGCGGGGAGCACGATGTTGAGGTCGTACTGCTCGAATCGGCTCTCGGTGCGTGTCTCGATCACGTCGCGAAACCCGGCTGTTGTGACGAATGCCGTGTGAGCGCCGGTGCGTTCGATCAACGCGTTGGTGGCGAGAGTGGTGCCGTGGATGACCGTGTCGACGTCGGCTAGCGACACTCCGGCTCGTTTGATCACCGTGCGGACACCATCGAGAATGCCCCGCTCGGGGGCATCGTGGGTGGTGAGCACCTTCACCGAGACGATTCCGTCTTGGATCTTCGCGGCATTGGCCGCCGATGTATCGGCAGTAGATGCGTGGCCTTCAAGGTCGAGGACTACGTCGGTGAACGTGCCGCCAACATCAACTCCGAGTCTCATTTCTGCCTCCCGGTAGTGGTGGATCCGTCAGCTGATGTCGTCGACGGACGGGAACATGGACGGTGGATGGATGTCGACGGTTGCGGATCGCTGTTGCGAAAGCATTCCACCGTCGACCTTGATTACATCACCGGTGACGTAGCCGGCGTCGTCGGATGCAAGAAATAGCGCTGGGCCAGTCATGTCGAACGGCTCACCGATTCGACCCGCAGGAATGTTTTCGCCGCGCAACACGCGTGCTTCGTGGTCCATCCCGGTGGTATCGATGGAACCGGGCATGAGTGCGTTGACCCTGATGCCGTAAGGCCCGAGGTCGAGTGCGAGCGCCCGGGTGAGGGCTTCGATCCCGCCTTTCGACGCGTCGTAGGCGGTGAAGGCGCGATGTGACCGGGTGGCGCCCCCTGACGACATGTTGATGATCACACCCTTGCCGTTCTTGGCCATGATCTTCGCGGCGCGGTGGCAGCACAGGAAGTGTCCGGTGAGGTTGACGTCGATGATCCGCCTCCACCATGCCTCGTCGGCTTCGAAGAAGTGAAGCATCGGGCTTATCAGCCCGGCGTTGTTCATCTGTACGTCGACGGTGCCCCATTCGCCCATCACCCGATCGAACATTGCGGCCACCTGGGCGCTGTCGGATACATCGGCCGGGACTGCGATGGCGGTGCCGCCGTCGGCTTGGATCGCGGCAACTGTTGAGTCGGCGGACTCCTTGTCGACATCATTGACTGCCACACGCGAGCCAACGGAGGCAAAACGCTCGGCAAGCGCTCGGCCGATGCCCTTGCCGGCGCCGGTCACGACAACCACCTTGCCAACGAGAGATTCGTGTCCGGTCTCGGTGCGTTTCATGGTGGGTCCTCTTTGTGATTGGTAGATCTGGCTGCCGACGGCCGCCATAGAAAGATTGATAACGCACGCTAACACGAAGTGCTACATTAAGTCACTAAGATTTATCATTAGTGATTGAGGTGAAGCATGAACCTGAGTTTCGACAGATTGCGAACCCTCTGGCTCGTCTCGCGTCTC
The DNA here is from genome assembly GCA_041687805.1 of Acidimicrobiales bacterium. Classification (GTDB taxonomy): domain Bacteria; phylum Actinomycetota; class Acidimicrobiia; order Acidimicrobiales; family Aldehydirespiratoraceae; genus SZUA-87. Next base: position 5,443 of record JBDNJK010000037.1, on the reverse strand, counting down.
GGCACGCTCTCCGCTGCGGCCGCAGAGTTGGGCATTACCCCCTCGGCGGTATCACAGCAGCTCAGCGCACTCGAGGCAGAGGTAGGGGCCGAATTGCTCGTACCCGACGGTCGGTCGGTGGCATTGACCCCACTGGGGCGTCACCTCGCCGAGCAGGGAGGTGAGATGGTTGGTCGCTTGGAACAGGTCGGTTCAGAGGCCGAAGCCATGCTCGACCGCGTCGAAGGTGAGTTCAGGATCTCGGCTGTTCCGAGCGTGGCCTTGTCTGTGGTCGCTCCGGCGGTGGTTGCCATCAACGAGCAACATCCCTCGATCGACCTGACGGTCACCGACGACGAGCCACATGTGAGCATCGACAAACTGACCTCGCGCCGCACCGATCTTTCGATAGTCGACATCTATCCGCATGCCCCGCTGGTGGTTCCTGATGGTGTCACGTCGACGGTGTTGGGAAGCGAGCCGCTCGTGCTTCTGGCGCCGGAATCGCTTGGGCTTCCGGATGAGGAGATCGCTCTGTTGGATGTTGCCGATCAGCCTTGGATCGTGTCGCCCGATTTCGTGTCGTGTGGAGATGCTGTTCTCACGGCGTGTCGAGCTGCCGGTTTCGAGCCAAACGTGAGGTGGGAGACCGACGATCTACTACTCGTTCGCGGATATGTAGCGAGGGGCCTGGGGGTGAGCCTGCAGCCGCGGTTGGCCGTCGATCCACCACCCGAAGGTGCGGTGGTGCGGTTCCTCGCCAACAGCGATCTCCACCGCGATTTAGTGGCCCTCACTCGCGACTCCGCTCAATCCCGACCGGTGCAGGATCTCGTGCTCGGTGCCTTGGTCGACAGCGCGGCCCGACAATTCGTTGTAGACACAGTGGCGACATCGGCGCCGATGTGAGCTAGGAGCAGATGATGGCCTGGATCGAAACGATTCCCGATGAGGAGTGGGTCGGTGGTCCGCTCGAAGGCCTCTACGCCAAGGTGGTCGACCGCGGCTACGGCCGGGTCGACAACATCATGGTGATCCACTCGCTCAACCCGAAGGCGTTGGCCGCCCACGTTGGGGTCTACGGCTCGGCGATGTCGGGCACAAAATCTTTACGCAAGGTGGAGCGAGAACTCGTTGCCATGGTCGTAAGCCAAGTCAACAGTTGCCACTATTGAATCACCCACCATCGGCGCGGTCTGCGCCGGCTTCTCAAGGACGATGATCTGCTGTCGGCAATCGAGACCGACTGGCACACGGCGGGCCTGTCGGAGCAGCGCACAGCCATGCTCACCTACGCGGTGAAACTCACCAAGACGCCGGGAGAGATGGTGTCAGACGACGTCGACAGTTTGCGTGCCGCTGGTTTCAGCGATCGTGACGTGCACGACATTGTGGAGAGCACCGCCTACTACGCCTACGCCAACCGCATCGCCGACGGTTTGGGGATCACAACCGAGAGCTGGATCCCAGACGACTAACTGCTGTTCCGAGCAGTGCCTCAGCCGAGATGACGGTTGAAGAAGCTGTGAATGATCTCGAAACGCTCGATGCGATGCCGGGGTGATCCGCCCCGGCTGAGCTCGTGGTTCTCGCCCGGGAACCGAACCATCGTCACGTCGCAGCCGTTTCGGCGCAGCGCGGCGAAGAATTGTTCGCCTTGTTCGATCGGGCAGCGCCAGTCCTCCTCGGAGTGAAGGATCAACGTTGGAGAAGTGGCGTTGGCCGCATAGGTGATGGGTGATTGGCGACGGATCGACTCGACGTCTCCCTCCACGGCGGCATCCATGTAGAGCGACACGAAGAACGGGATGTCGGTGGTGCCACCGAAGGTCTCCCAGTTGGTGACGGCCCGCTCCACAAGCACTGCCTTGAATCGGTCGGTGTGCCCTACTGCCCACGCTGCCATGTAGCCGCCGTAACTGCCGCCGCCGAGTCCGACGCGGGCTTCATCGACTTCCGGCAGCGCGCCGAGATAATCGGCTATTGCAGTGACGTCCTCCCAGTCGCTTTCGCCGAGATGCCCGACGATGTGGGTAGCCCAAGCCTCTCCGTATCCGTCGCTGCCACGCGGGTTTCCTGCGATGACGGTGAAACCCTCGGCGGCAGCCAATTGGAACTCGTCGAAGAATCCGTAGCTGTACTGCGCCATCGGTCCACCGTGCACATATACGAGTCCGGGTCCAGGACGGTCGCCAGGGGGGCTCTGCTCGGTCGGACGATAAATCCATGCCTCCACGGCAGTGCCGTCGGCCGAAACGACATCCACGGTCTCCGGCTCGACGAGATCAAGTTCCGCGAGGAGGTCGTCGTTGAGGAACGTGAGCCGCTGTGGCACATCACCGGTGAGGTCCCATAGCTCCGCCGGTCTGGTCGGGCTGGAAATGGTGGCCAGAAGACGAGAGCTATCGGTGGCCATAGCGAATGATCCGAGAACACACTGACCTGCGTAGAGACGCTCAGGCTCCGATCCTGTCAACGGGAATTGGTTGAGGACAGTTGCGCCACTATCTGTGCAGAGGGCCAGCACCGCCCCATCCACAGCCATCGGGGGCACACCGCCCATGGCATCAATATTGACGTCGGAATTTCCGAGGCGAACCGGCTTACTCCAGCTGCCATCATTCTCCTGATCGAATCGATGAAGGTGGGAGAACCCGATACGGCTGGCGATGGGAGACCCGGCGGCCACCAGCGGACCGTCTTGGTGCCAGCACAACGCGTCCCACGATCCGTCAAGGGCGGTGACCTGCTGCGCGTCTGACCCATCAATCTTGTACGTCCAGATGTGGCTTACGCCAGTGAGATCTGAGTCATCGTCGGAGGATATGACAGTCGCCAACTGCTCGCCAGAGGGATCGATGGCGACACCGGAGTGGTCGAATTCGGGATTCGATATTCGTGTCTGCTGGCCTGAGTCGAGATCGAGCACATAGATCTGAACCTTGCGGTCGTGAGTCCAGCCGCGGCCATTGAATCGATAGTTGAGGGAACGAATTGTGCGTGGAAGCCTGCTCAACTCATCGTCATCGAGGCCGACCTGGTCGGCGGGTCGATCAGTCGCCAGCACCACCAATCGGCTGTCGTCGAGCCACTCCACGCCGACCACACCGTCGGGGAAGTCGCCGACAGATCGAGCTTCGCCCGGACCCCAGTCGAGCACCATCAGAATCGGTTTCGACTTCTCCTCCGACCGCAGAAATGTCAAACGTTGGCCCGAGGGCGAGAACCTTGGCGACCCGTCATCGTGACCATTCGTGAGCTTTCGGCTCACGCCACTCTCATGGACGTGCAGCTGCGACCGGTTGGAATCCGTGTCGAGGTCGGGCCATGTGACGGCGTAGACCACCGCAGAATCAGATGGCCTCAGGGCAATGGCCCCGACGGTCCTGAGGTCGTATAGATCAGCTGGTCGCATGGTGCGTGACATTCCTGCAAACTACCCGGCGCGTAGTGTCGGTCCATGGCTAAATTTCCGTGGTGCCAGGAAGACGGCACTCCGTTGCCGGTTCGTCCGCACCGTGGCCCGATTTCGTGGCCCATCGAGTCGAGCGATCGTTCGATCTGGAGATATCGGCAGGTCATACCGACTGGCGATGCTTCACCGGTATCGCTCGGTGAAGGACTCACGCCTCTCGTTTCTGGCCCAAACGGATTTTCGATCAAATGTGAGTACGTCTCTCCATCGGGGTCGTTCAAGGATCGTGGGTCATCGGTTTTGGTGAGCGGGCTAAGTGTGGCTGGCATCGGTGAGGTGTTTCTCGACTCGTCCGGAAACGCCGGGGCGTCGATGGCGATGTACGCGGCGGCAGCCGGGATTCGGTGCGAGGTATTGACTCCCGCCTCCACCCCGGAATCCAAGACACGACAGGCCGCTGCTCACGGCGCGACGATCACGCGCATTGACGGCTCGAGGGAGGACGTAGCGAAGGCGGCGAGACGTCTGGCCGACACGAAGATCTATGCCAGCCACAACTGGCAGCCGCTGTTCATCCATGGCACCAAGACCCTCGCCTACGAGTTGCTCGAACAACATCCCAGCGGGTTGCCCGACCACATCGTGCTACCGGTCGGATACGGATCGTTACTCCTCGGATTGCAACTTGGATTCGAAGAGCTGCTCGGTTCCGGCCTGATCGACACGCTCCCGCATCTGCACGCCGCCCAAGCAGCGGCCTGTGCTCCGCTGCACGCAGCGTTCGTGTCGGGCCGCGCCGAAGTCGACTCGGTCATCGCTCAACCAACGGTGGCCAAAGCCATCGCCACATCCAATCCGATCAGGGGGGCGGCCATGCTCGATGCGTTGAGGGCGAGCGGCGGCTCGGCCGTTGCCGTGCCGGAGCGCGAGATCCTTCCCGCCCGTGACCAACTGGCCAGAAGCGGGTTCTACGCGGAGCCATCCAGCGCGGTTGCGTTCGCGGCGGCCTCGATCCTCCAGCGTGACGGGGTGATCGGCCGTGATGAGTCGGCGGTTGTTGTCCTGACGGGGTCGGGCCTCAAGGCCTGATAGCGGTGGTCCACTCGTCGATTACCGCATCGAGGTCCTCTGTCTGGAAGTGAAGAATGTGGGTTGACGCGATCGCGCCGCCTGATCCACCGTTGATCTGGTCGAGGCGACACAACACCCCACGAGCTTGAAGGCTTGCTTTGATCATGTGGGCTCGTACTTGGTCGCCACCCAGGCTCATGCGTGAATATCCACCGCCAACATCGATGGGAATGCCTTCACCTTCATATCCCAAGTCGAAGGCCCTCGCCTGGCCCTTCCACCTGGCCAGCACCAAGCGCGGGAGCAGGCCGAGCGCCAACATGAACACCATAAAAACTAGGATGACAATGATGGGAATCATGGCGGTCAGAGTTCGGTGCCGAGGCCGTCTCGTTCGGCGTTGCCAAGAGCCATCACCGCTGCGGCGATGTCCTGCTCGGCAATACCGACCGACTTGAAGAATGTGAACTGCTCATCGCCCCGGCTGGCTCTGCCGCTGAGCAGATCACTGACCTGGGCATCTGGCGTTTTGCCGGCCTGGAGCAGGTCTCCTGCCTCAGCGGCCGCAGCCGTAAGGTCGTCGACAACCACGAAGGCAGCTTGACTGATCTCGAACGGAATCTCGATCATTTCCGGGGTGTAAGCGCCCACGGCGTTGATGTGAGTGCCGGGTCTGACCGACTCCGCTTTGAAAAGGGGCGACTTTGACGGCGTGGCCGATGAAATGATGTCGGCAGCTTGCACAGCGGCGTCGGCATCGAGTTCGACCTCACCGCCCACCAAGTCGGCGCATGCCCTGGCAGTTGTGCCGGTGCGGCTCCAGACGAGAACGCGTTCGATGGGCCGGACCTCACGAATAGCGGCCACTTGGTCGGCGGCCATGGCCCCACCACCAAACATGGCGAGCACCGACGCGTCGGCAGGAGCAAGCATGTCGGTGAGAAGACCCGGCGCCGCCGCGGTTCGAATCGACGTGAG
>JBDNJK010000036.1:0-3065 GCA_041687805.1 Acidimicrobiales bacterium | reverse complement strand
TGTTGGGTCAGATCGACTCGTCGGGTGTCTATGCGGCTGACGGCCATTTCTCGGCTCGGGTCATGATGCGACACCACGGCCAACTATCAGGTGCGGAAGCATCGCAACGGTTCGGGGTGTGCCGGACGCTACGAGACCTCCCAGATGTGGCTAAGGCTTACAGCTCGGGGATGGTCGGCACTGACCAGATCCGGCGTCTGGCACGGGTCTGGTCCAATCCGCGGGTACGCGAGTTCGTCCCGGCATGTGAACACGAATTTCTTCACGCGGCGACTTCTATGGAGTTTCCTGATTTTGATTCGTTCTGTGGCCAGTGGGAACAAGCCGTAGATGCTGACGGCGCCCATAAACAGGCTGAGAAGCGTTGGCAACGTCGCAACATTCACCCGACACAAGATTTCGACGGCATGTGGAACATCAACGGCCGGATGATGTCGCTCGACGGCGCCGAGTTCTATGAGATCCTGTCGCGCCTCGCTGATGCTGAACGTCTCACCGACATCGAGACAGCCCAAGACGAGTACGGCGACGAATGGCGTCTGCATCTGCCGAGAACTGCAGCCCAACTCCGATACGACGCATTCATGACGCTCATCCGACGCGGCGCAGCAGCCCGACCCGGTGGCGGCATTGCCGAGGTCGTCACCAACGTCGTAATCGACCAACGGAGCTTCGAACAACAGCTAGCACTGCTATGTGGCGTCGAACCAGAACCGGTTATTCCGGCAGATGTTGCTGCTGCGATAATCGGCGGCACCCGATTCAGCCGCACCGCCTCAGGCACCTGGATCAACCCAGCCGAAATTGTGGCCCAAGCCCTCACCGGCCAGCTCCGCCGGGTTGTCATCAACTCGGCCAGTGTGGTGATCGACGTTGGACGTAGCCAACGACTGTTCACCGGCTCGCCTCGTCTGGCAGCGATGCTCCAAGCAACCCGCTGCTACTGGCACGGCTGCTGGACCCCAGCCACCAAATGCCAAATCGACCACATCACACCATTCCGGGACGGCGGCCAAACCAACCCGGCCAACGGCCAACCCGCCTGCCGCGGCCATAATCTGATCAAAGAAAAGGGCTACCACACCCGACGAAACCCAGACGGCACCTGGACCATCCAACGCCCCGACGGAAGTACTGTCCCCCCACACACCAGCCAATGGCACCAACCCCGAGCCGGCTGACGTGTGACTTCGAACATCACAATCATCCCAACTCGGATCCAGGCTAAGCAGGCCGATTTTGCCATCCTCGAAAGTGACCCTCTCGAGACCGATCCGAGCGACATCGACAAGATCGGCATCGCAGCCACCTGGCTCGATGGAATACATGCGCCGGGTACCGATTTGTAGCAAGAAGGTTGGGCTGGGTCCACGAGTGAGCGTCACGGCCACGCGACAATCTGGGCGTGCCTGACATCATCGAAACCTCCTCTGCCTGGCTCTCCACCGACGACTTGGCAGAGGTAAGGGATCGGGTTCCGATTGTTTACGTCGTGGCTGTGCCCGTGCGCCTCGATTCGATCGGTGAGGTCAGCGAGATTGCTCTGCTGTTACAGGCCATGCCCGACGGCACGGTGAGCAGAGCGTTGGTAACCGGTCGGGTAATGTTCGGAGAACGTATTCGTCACGCGCTACTCCGGCACGTCGAAAAAGACCTTGGGCCGATTGCGATCCCGCGGCTGCCGGCGAATCCGACTCCGTTTGCGGTGGCGGAGTTCTTTCCCGACCCGGATGTATCGGGCTATCACGATCCTCGGCAACACGCCGTGAGCTTGGCCTATGTAGTCACCATCGATGGCGAAGCTGTGCCGTCCCAAAATTCTCTGGACCTTGCGTGGATCACACCCGACGAGGCCATGAGCCCGGAACTACGCGACGAGATGACAGCAGGCCACGACCGGCTGCTGCGCCTGGCCCTTGCCCACGTCGGACTGCTGCCCTGAGCGTGGCCCCGGATAGCGTTCTGGGATGCCACGCCTAGCCATAGAAGTCCGTGGCCTGACGGTTGCCTACGGCTCGATGATCGCCGTCGACAACATCAGCCACACGTTTCTGGGCGGCACAACCACGGCGATCATGGGCGCCAACGGCTCCGGGAAAACGACCTTCCTGAATGCGCTCGCTGGCCTGGTGACGCCGCGGGCAGGCTCAATTGCGGGGGTTGATCCCACCGATATCGGATACGTCATGCAGCACGGCACCGGCCCTTGGATGCCCATCACCGTGGGAGAGGTGCTCGAAATGGGGCGCTATCGACATACCGGTTTGCTACGGCGACTCGACATTTCTGATCGAGCAGCCATCAGCCATGCGGCTGAGAGATTAGGCGTTGCGGGCCTTGTTCAGCGACAATTTCACGATCTCAGTGGGGGCCAGCAACAGCGGGTACGTGTCGCCAGAGTGATCGCAGGAGGGTTCAGTGTGCTCCTTCTCGATGAGCCGATCACCGGCCTCGATCTTCCCAGCCAGGAGCGCATTCTCGAAGTGGTCGCGGCCGAAGCAGCGCAAGGAAAATCCATAATGATCACGACCCACCACCTCGATGAGGCCAGACATTGCGACCAGGTCGTGCTGATGGCCAAGCAAATGGTGGCGGCTGGAACGCCAGACCAAGTACTTCAGCCGGAGACGCTTCGTCGAGCATTTGGCGCGAAGCTGCTCGGCGATCACGATTCCCACGACCACCAGCACGAGATGTTGATTCTTGACGATCACGGTCATGGCGGACACGAGCACCGTGAAGACGAGCACGGTGATCATGAAGAAACATGATGTGATCGTGATCGGGGCCGGCCCGGCCGGTTGTGCCGCCGCTCTCACGTCGGCACGAGCCGGTGCAGATGTCGTGATATTCGAAAAGGGGCCTCAAGGTCGCGACAAAGTATGCGGCGACGGACTGACCCCGCGTGCCGTAGGGGCTCTCCAACGTCTCGAGATCGATATGAGCAGTGCTCACCGCATCGATGGTCTCCGTATGATCGCCGGTCGCACTCGCCGCGAGCTTCCTTGGCCGGCCAACGGCACGTTCCCTCCGTCTGGAGCGGTTTGGCCACGAAGGCTGCTCGA
>JBDNJK010000035.1:0-18976 GCA_041687805.1 Acidimicrobiales bacterium | reverse complement strand
TCCATCGAATCGAGCCCTACGGACGCCGGTCGGCTGACAATGCTGCGGCCACCGCATCAGCCACCAATATCAAGTCGAAAAGTTGAGCCAACGGTCCGTCGCCCTCTGCCCGAAAAACATGTACGTGTTGAAAAGCATCATTCAGAAGTGCAATCCCCCCGTCGAGGCCGGCAGGTTCGAAGTCGTGACGCAAAACGATCACGACTGCTCCATTGGCCGAAGCCTCCGCCAAACGTTTGCCGGTAGCGACATCAGTTGACCCGGTTGGGATTCTCCGGCGGACACATGCGACGCCACCCACCAAATCGAGCTCCTGGACCCATCGGCGCGCCGCGTGCTTGCCCACAGCGCCGGCGCCGGCGACGATGCCGATCTTGCCTGGCAGCACCGCGGCAAGTTTCGTTATGGGTCCCCTGTCCTCGCTGAGCAGACGATAACGCTCCTCGAGTTGGGTCGCTGTTCCGGATATCACGCGATTCATTCCATTGGCGAGCCCCAACCGCTCGAGCATCACCAACACAGGGACCACGGCCACACCGATACCCGCGGATGGCCCGGCCTCGGGATCGACTGGCACGACTGGCACGCCCCACTGTGCACAAACCTCTCCAAGTCGCCCGCCGGAGGTGACGGCCACGAGCCGAGCTCCCGCCGCCAACGCTCGTTCCGCTGCCTTGACCGTGGCTGCTTCATCGCCTGACTGCGACACCGCAATCGCCAGAGTTTGACCAGAAATCCAAGATGGGCAGCGACCGCCGGTGGCTATGACGGGAACCGAGGCATCGATTTCAGCCAACGCTGCCACGACATCTCCGGCTACACGGCCAGCACCGACCCCCAGGATGACGACATTGTCGATACCCGAGCGATCTGGCAATCCATCTACGTCGGCAGCGGCAACTGCCATGTCTCGTACTTGTGCTGGAAGGAACTTGACGGCCTCCAGTAGCTCCTCGCCGACCATGATCAGGCCCCGAAGGTCGGGGAAATCCCGTCGGTGGATGCCTTCTCGACGAGCCTGGCGTGCTCAGCGTCATCGACTGATTCGGCCTCGTCAGGGAGCATCACCGGTATCCCCTCGTGAACCGCGTATCGCTTCCGCAGCCGCGGGTTGTAGAGAGAACTTTCATCGGCGAAATACAGCAGCGGACCGTTGTCTGTTGGGCACGCGAGAATCTCGAGAAGCCTTGAATCGAGTGTCATGTCGCCTCGCAATGAGTGGGGTCGGCCGAAACCGCTTGGTCACAAGTAAACACCGTTGTCAGGCGAAGTTCGCAACTACCTCTGCGACATGACGTTCAACATCCTCCGCGGTGGGGCCTTCGAGGTTGAGTCTGAGCAACGGCTCTGTGTTGGATGCACGAAGGTTGAACCACCAGTCGCCCATGTCGACGGTGAGACCATCGAGATGGTCGAGCTCGGCGTCGGCGTAGGCGGCTTCCACTCTCTGGATCACCGACGCCGCATCTGGAACCACCGTGTTGATCTCGCCAGAAGCCGCATACCGATCGAGCGAGGACACGATGTCGGAGAGGCCTGCAGGGTGAGCTGAAAGCGTCTCCAGCACTACCAGAGCGGCTATTAGCCCGCTATCGGCCCGGAAATTGTCGCGGAAATAGTAGTGGCCAGAATGCTCGCCACCGAATATCGCACCGGTCTCTGCCATTCGCGCCTTGATGAACGAATGGCCGACGCGAGTTCGAACTGGAACACCGCCGCACTCTTCGATCACCTCGGCAACCATCTTGGAACAAATGAGATTATGGATGACCGTCGACCCGGGTTCACGGGCCAGAATTGACCGGGCGACCATCGCCGTTGTGAGTGATCCAGAAATGGCGCGAGCTGTTTCGTCGACCAAAAACACGCGGTCGGCATCACCATCGAACGCCAGCCCGATGTCGGCTCCAGTCGCCAGGACCCGGGCCATGAGATCCTTCTGATTCTCGGGCTGGATGGGGTCGGCCGGGTGGTTGGGGAAGGTGCCATCCAGCTCTGCGTACATGTGGTCGAGTTGGAATGGTAGGTCGGCGAACACCGCCGGTAGCACCAAACCGCCCATTCCATTCGCCGTGTCTGCCACCACCTTCAAAGGGGCCAGGGCACCAACATCGACGAATGACCGGACGTGTTCTACATACCCATCGAGCAGGTTGGCCTCGGATAGAGATCCCCGACTGGCCGTAGGATCTGGGCCCACCTCTGCCATCTCTCGAATTGCCTCAAGCCCGGTGTCTGCTCCGATAGGAGCGGCCTTGGCCAAACACATTTTGATTCCGTTGTAACCGGCGGGGTTGTGCGATGCGGTGAACACAGCACCGGGTATCTCAAGATGACCGGACGCGTAATACATCATGTCGGTGGCACACAATCCCATGTCGACCACATCCACGCCGTGGGCCAGCGCTCCGTCGCTAAAAGCAGCGACGAATTCCTCGCCCGACGGTCGCATGTCGCGGCCCACCACTATCGAAGTCTCGCCCTTCGACGCGACGAACCGCGCGAACGCACCGCCAATGGCACGTGCCCCGTCGGCATCGAGTTGATCCGGCACGGTGCCACGCACGTCGTATGCCTTGAAGATTGCTGAGAAGTCAGTCACGTCCCTGAACCTAGTTTCGAGGCGAGACGCCCGGGCCGGATGGTGAAATTTCTGCTGATCCCACCGGTGGAAGGTAGGCCGGTGCTAGCGACGGATACCCACCGCTCCTGGAGCGACGCCGGATCCGCAGGATGTCGCGTGCCACCCGCAATCCGTCGCGAATCGCGCTCACCGTGGAGGTATCGCTGTTGGCAACTTCTACTGGTACTTCGCGAAGGCTCAGGCCGTAGCGCTCTACGAGGTGGAGAACCTCAATGTCGAACGCGAAACGGTTGACGATCCCGGGGCGCGTGACCATTCGAGCCACATCCGACCGGAACGCCTTACAACCACATTGGGTGTCGCGGTAGTCGCCCAGCAACAACAGATTCGTCGCCATGTTGACGCCCCGACTGCCCAACGATCTCAGCCTTGAAGTCTCAGTGATCGTGATTGTGTCGGGGTGGTAGCGGTTGCCTATCACGCAGTCCCAGCCTGACTCGATCACATCGAGCAGAGCCGCCAGCTGATGTGGAGGGTAAGCAAGGTCGGCATCGGTGAACGCAATCGTGCGCCCATTGCTTGCCTCGATCCCAGCCCTGACAGCAGCGCCCTTTCCGAGATTTTGGGGTTGTATTACCACAACATCGGCACCAGCAGCGTTTGCCAATACCGACGTCGCGTCGCTGGAACCATCGTCGACCACTACGACTTCGAGTTCCCCTTCAGCATCCAGTTGGGTCAACTCTGCACGAATTGACGAGATGGTCGAAGAGATCCGCTCTTCCTCTTCGTATGCCGGCACGACCACCGACAACCGAACCGATCCAGGCGCGATGGATCGCAATGTCGGACCACTTTGGTCGTGACGAACTGCACGAAAAAGAACGGCCCTATGCGCTGCCGATCGCAACGTCGCCGCCGCCGCAATCGCCAGCACTTTGGCGACAAGCACATCGCGACTGCCCAAAGCGACGAAGACAACTATGTCGATGACCGCGGCGGCGCCGGCCACCAGCACGAAGATGACGGGTTTACGAATCCACCGATCGAGATTGTCGCCTCTCAGCGTGAACCGGCGGTGTAACCAGAACGACGCTGCCGACGCCACCGCCAATGCGACCAAATCGGCGGGCAATCGAGATACTCCCCCACCCACGAGCAGGACTGCGATCAGCAAGTCGATTGCGGTTGCGGCGATTCCTGCCATCGCGAATCGACTTGCCCGCACAGGATCCGAACCTCGTGCCGGAATGAGTCTGGCGCTCACATTACGGAGTGGTTCGGAGGATCATCGAAGGCGCCGTCCCACGGATCTGCGGGTTCCAAACCGTCCATCAGGTCGGCTATGAGTTCGGCCGGGGCCAACACTCGACGCCGGTAAAGGATCACCGAGACCATCTCCGGCGCGAACTTGAACACGAGAGCAACCAGGCCGACGGCGGCCGGTGCCCAAACAAGCATCGAGCTCACCGCGGCATCGGCATGCACGTTGATGAAAACGGACATCCCGATCGAAAATAGGATTGCGGCCGCAGACAGACCGAAGCCCACCTCGAAAGCTTTCGAACGCGACTCAAGCTTGGCACGGATCTCGCCAATCTCGGTTGGTCCCAATTGGAAGGTTCGAGCGCCCGAAATGACTGTCTCGCGGTCGGGAAGTTCGCCGGTGCTTCGGTGGGTGAGGTCCCAGATCGCTCGACCCTCGCGCCCATCTTCGGACTTGCCAATGAACGCCAAGGCAACGATTCCCATCAAGGTCAACACAATTGACACCACCTCGATCATCGACCGGCCGTAATTGAGGCGAACATGAGTCGAAGTAGGTATCACAACCATCAGGTTGGGGCTGACCCGATAAGGCCCGTCGGCTCCAGATACCTGCCAGTTCGGGAAGTAACTGGTGTGAACCAGCACCGGCGATCCGATTTGATCGACGTCGAATGAAATCGAAGACTCGCTTTCGTCGATATTGGACACGGCGACGGTGCCGGCCGACTCCGACGGCAGCCACTCAGGGAATACCCCCGCCAGATATCTCATTAGCGATGCACGATCACCGTTTTCGACCGCTGCAACGTACTCCGAGTCTGACTCGGCCAGATCTGCAAGAGATGCTCTGGGCCATGTTTGCGGACCAGTCGCAGCAATGAGCGGGGTATCGCCGGATGCGGTGAAATTGCCCACACTGGGAATCAGCCAATCCTCACCGCCAGCGTCGGCACCGTCGAGCACGACGGGCAATTGGCTGAGGCCGGTAACAAGGGACGAGTCTTCTACCTTGAAAACCACCCACGGACCGGAGTTGGCGATCTCGGTGAGGCCCCGAGTCGATCTTGCCTGCTGCAGAGCGGTCTCGGAGAATGCCATGTAGTACCTGACCCCGAGATCCTTCAAATGATCAACGCCGGCGGCCACGTCCAGCCCCGAATATGGGAGATCCCGCTGCGCCCGCGACGGCGCGGCGCTGAACTCGGACTGCATCAGGAAATGGTAAGGCGTGGTGGCCGAAGCCTCAAAATACAGTCCTTCCATAGACCCGATGCAGCGGTCGGTCCAATGCGGCAAAAGCATCGGAGACATCGGTGTGCCGTATGAGCCGAGTCGGCCGGAATCGAACTCCCAAAGTGCCCGGCCACAACCGAACTCATCGCCCACCCGTTTCATGGTTGCCACAATGTCGACATATTCCGGGGTGCCGCCTCCATCGCTGGTGGCCGCCTTGTCTTCGTAACCACGGAAGTTGTACTCGACCCACCCGGGGCCGAGGTTGAGTTGTTTGGTGCTCAGCCCCAACCAGCTGTAGGTGCCGGTGGACGCGTCGAGGTGCCCGCCAGGAAGCGAGCGCATGGGCAAGCCGAGAAAGACGACAATCACGGCAAGCGTCAGCACAATAAGACCACCCGATACGGAATCGGCGACTACCCGCCTCGATGCGCGATATTTTCGGACCGCGTGGCCTGCGCCGCGGGCAATCTCGGAAATGGCCACACCCGCCATCAGGTAGACGGCCAGGTAGTAGAACGGAACAATCCGCACGTTCCACAGCCGTCCTTCAGGAAGGATGACGAACAGGGCCGCGAATGTCATCGCGACAATCGACATGGCCATGCCGAACTTCACCCGACGCAGCCCAGAGATGACCGCACCGGCAATTGCCAAAGTCACAAAAAGCTGAAGCATGGGCGAATTGCTGAGAAATGATTGGTCGCCGAAACTTCCGCTCCTCGACCACAAGGCCTGCACATACCGCCGTTCCTTGCCCCATCCCATGTCGTTGAGATAGGCGCGGTTCATGATGAACGGCAGCACCCAGAATGCAGCCAGCAGGAACGCGACAGGGCCGGTGACCATGAGCCACCGCACAGCCCGTCGGCCCGGGCGCACGACCAAAAATGCCGCGGTGAATGCGATCGCAAAGAACGCCGGGAAAAGGTGACTCAGACCTGACGCGGCCAACAGCGCTGCTGCGAGCCCCCGGTGACGACCGGTTTGCATGCCTCGAGCCGCGAATCCCACATACAGCATCGCCAACGACAGCGACATCGAGAAAGCGAACTCGCCCGCCATGGTCGACATCAAATTGCCGCCATAAATGTTGAAGGAGCGGTCGAAGATGAACAGCAGGCTTGCTACCGACAGCATCGCTGGGCCAGGGAAAGCAAGTCCACCGAGTTTGCCCGCGCTCCAGGCACATATCGGAAGCGTCACCAATCCGAGCACCACCACCAACTTCATCGCTATTCCGTAGGAGATGGGAACGCTCAGGAGCCATAGGAGCCCCGCCGTCGCATAGACAGCAGCGATCCGACTCGGCGTGTTACCCCAACGTGTGCGAGCCCTGATGGCCCCCACCGCGATGACGACCGAAGCAAGAATCGGCAGTGGACCTGACAAGCCGACGTTGACAATCACGACCAGCAGCGACGGCAGGACCATGTAGAAGGTGAACGCCGGGAAACCTGCGTACCAGTCAGATGTCCAGCCACTGAGGCGGAAGTGTGGAAGGAGTTCGTCACGTAGAAACGCCGGGGACCAAACATGGGCTCCGAGGTCGCCACCTGTGGGGGTCGAATCCGTGATCCAAAGCCATGGTCGAAGATTCCAGATCACGAACAGGGTGGCTGCGCCCACCACGAAGATCGTTATGGCCCGCCGGAAATTCTGATCGACGTTGGACTGACGATTATCTATCGCCGAGATCGGCTGGCTTTCCAGGCCGATCGACTCGTCAGGTCGCTCATCGTCGGTGAGTGTGGTCGTCATGGCGCCGTCTATAGTGCCATCTTGCGCTGCAGATTGGGCAGCGCTGATCTCAGGGACGAGGTCGAAATCGACCGGAAAGTGGCTGGGCGAGGTCGGCCTTCACAGAATCGAGATCCGTGAACGAACCATCGCGAACCCACCAGCGACGGTCGCACTGCGCACAACTGCACAGAGTTCTCTTGCCCGCACCCACGTGAATTTCGATCGATACAAGAGGTGCCCAACACTCGGGACAAGTCGACTCGGCCATGTGATTCAATCTCCACTCGCTGTTCACACGTCCCTTCGGTCGCGTCGCCTCGAAATTGAGCGCTGGAGCATGGATTTCTCACTGAACGTAATAATTTGGCCTCTAATTATCACTAGATCGTGGTCAGCAGAACGACAACAGTGGTGAGATTGAAGCCAACATGAACCCAGATGGAAGAGCCGAGACGGCCGGTTCGCTGCACCATCAACGCCGCAATCGCACCAAACATCATCAGAGCCGGGAACTGCAACAGTTGGATGTGGGATGCAGCAAACACAGCGGACGATGCCACCACCGCTATGGCAACACCGCGCCCACCCCAGTCTTTCATCATGTCGGCGATACCGCGGTGGAGCACTCCCCGAAACAAGATCTCCTCGGCTATCGGCGCTCCCACCCCAGTGAGAAGGACAAGAGCCACAATGTCGAACGGCGTGTCTGCTGCCGCGGTGAGTGCTCGAGCGGCCTCCCCCACATCACGCTGGCCGATCACCCAAAAAATCGGCACATAAAGAACCGGGACGAGCACCACTTGGGTGACGATGCCGATGGCCAAACCAATCGGCACATCCCGCTTCTCCATCGCCCAACCCAGATCGCGACGCCAGTCGAGACCCTCACGACGTGCAAGCAGCGGTCCCCCTACCAGACAGGCCCAAAGCGGAATGTTCATGACCATGGCAATGCCAAGGGGAATTCGATGATCCGACAGAGCCTGACCGGTCACCAGTTGCATCACCGTGCGACCGACATCGGACCCCAGACCAGCAGGCACTACGGCGTCCCACCCGCCCGCGACAATGACTATGGAACCGATGATCCCCGACAGCACCACCCCCGCTCCGAGCGAGGCAACACCTATCACCACACGACGAGTCGGGGCAGGTGTACCCCTGACAGATGAATCCACTATCCGGCGTATCGCAACCCGGCCGTAGCCTCACGTGAGCGACGGTCGCGCAAGTCCCAACCCTTCGGTGGTCTGGTGCGATCCGCATGGCTGTCACAGAGGTCGTGATTGGCAGGATGGTCGATGGGATTGAGTTTGTCGATCCAAGCGACACGGTCGGCGTAGGTGTACGAGAGGGTGCACGTGGCCGCATGGGCACATTCCGGTCTTGCACAACGCCTGTTCATCGATCGAACCGTACAGGCATAGTGCGAGCAGTACGTGGACGCCCCGGCACTCCTCGCACGATCAAGCAGTGCGCACCTCTACCCTTGTCGCATGGCGCAGAACCCTCCTCCCCCGCCCCCGCCGCCGGCCAAGGGCCCCGACGGCAAACACCGTCGTCCATTGAAGCGATCTGAGTCCCAAGGCTGGTCGCGTTACGCGGTCTGGATCCTTCTCGGCGCGGTGGTGGCAGCGTTCATGGTCACTTCGCTCATTCCGAGCAGCTCAAGCGACACCATTTCATACCCGGACTTCCTTTCGCGGAGCCAAGAAGGCCAAATAACCGAAGGCAGCTACGACAACACCAACGGCCGCATCAAGGCCACCGATATAAACGGCATCGAATACAAATCCAACGGACCAATGCCCCTGCCGGACGCCGACGTGGCTGCCATTGGTGCAAATGTAGAGAAATTCGAATACAAGACGCCCCAGACCAGCTTCCTCGCGTCGATCCTTCCTCTGCTTCTTCCGGTGGCACTGCTGGTGTTGTTCTTCTGGTGGATGCAGCGCAGGGCGCAGGGACAAATGGGATCGGTGATGTCGATCGGTAAGTCCAAAGCCAAGACCTACTCATCAGAGCGCCCTGGCACCACGTTCGATGATGTGGCCGGTTACGAGGGCGTCAAGCGCGAGATCACAGAGATCGTCGATTTTCTCAAGACTCCCGATCGGTTCGCCGCCATAGGTGCGAGGGTGCCGAAAGGAGTGCTGTTGGTCGGCCCTCCCGGCACCGGCAAGACCCTGATCGCCAAAGCGGTTGCCGGCGAAGCCGAAGTGCCGTTCCTGTCGGTGACGGGATCGGACTTTATGGAGATGTTCGTGGGAGTCGGAGCCAGCAGGGTACGCGACCTGTTCGAATCGGCCCGCAAGATGGGGCGCGCCATCATCTTCGTCGACGAGATCGACTCCATCGGCCGCAAACGAGGTGCCGGGCTGGGTGGCGGACACGACGAACGCGAACAGACACTCAATCAGATGCTCTCCGAAATGGACGGCTTCGAAGGCTCCGAAGGCATCGTGATGATGGGTGCCACCAACCGCCCCGACGTTCTCGACTCTGCATTGTTGCGCCCTGGACGATTCGATCGTCAGATCGTGGTTCCTTTGCCCGAGCTTTCCGACCGTGAGGCAATTCTCAAGGTCCACATGATGGGCAAGCGGATGGCCGACGACGTCGACATACCAATCATCGCCCGTGGCACGCCCGGGATGAGCGGCGCAGATCTCGCCAACCTGATCAACGAGGCTGCCTTGAACGCCGTGCGCGACGGACTCGACGAAATTTTCCATCGACACATCGAGCAGGCCCGCG
This sequence comes from Acidimicrobiales bacterium, assembly GCA_041687805.1. Classification (GTDB taxonomy): domain Bacteria; phylum Actinomycetota; class Acidimicrobiia; order Acidimicrobiales; family Aldehydirespiratoraceae; genus SZUA-87. Next base: position 9,390 of record JBDNJK010000035.1, on the reverse strand, counting down.
ATCGTGTGCTCATGGGGCAACGTCGCGACACCATGGCGCTGTCCGACAACGAGAAGGAAGCCATTGCATACCACGAAGCCGGGCACGCTGTGTGCGCAGCGGTGCTCGACAACACCGACCCACTCCACAAGGTCACCATCATCCCCAGTGGCATGGCTCTCGGCGTCACGATGCAACTTCCCGAAGAAGAACGACACATCTACCGCGAGGACTACATACAAGACCGGTTGGTAGTGATGTTCGGTGGTCGGACCGCCGAAGAACTCGTGTTCAATGTCGTTTCGACCGGCGCCGCCAACGATCTCGTGCAGGCGACCGGTCTGGCCAGATCGATGGTGCGTGAATGGGGCATGTCCGATGCGATCGGACCCATGGCATGGGGATCCCAGGGTGAGGTGTTCCTGGGCGAGGATCTGATGCACACCCGCGACTACAGCGACGTCACGGCCAGCCAGATAGACGGCGAGATCGAAAGAATTCTGCGTGAGCAACAGAACCGCTGCCGCGAAACTCTGAGCGCCCACCGCCACGGACTCGACCTAGTGGCCAAGGCACTGCTTGAAAACGAGACGATCTCGGGCGACGAAGTCATGCGGCTCATCGAGTCCTCCCACAACTCGGCAGCGCCACTCGATCCTGTCGAGGCGACCGTCGGGGATGACACGCCGGATAACTGATCAGTGACCAGACTCGCGCTGGTCATGGTGGCCGTCGCTGTTGCAGCAGCAATCTCGCGTCTTTTCGGGGCAACCCACCCGGCCGATTCGGCCAGCACCGACCGTTACATTCCCGAACATCTCGACCCTGCACGCTTCGCCTTGGCCTCCGGAAAGTGGCTGATAGTGGTGTTCTCTTCGGCTACTTGTGAGACCTGCCGCACAGTCGTCGACGACATTGCCGCTATGGCCAAAGCAGATTTGCTCACGATCGCTGTGCAATTCGAGCAGGACCCCAACCTTCATCGCCACTATCGAATCGATGCCGTACCAACCACATTGATCGCCGACCCCACCGGAACCGTCAGGAAATCATTCCTCGGTCCGGTAGGTCGTAAGGCACTCGAAATCGCGCTGGCAGAGGCCACCCAGGCCTACGAGTCAGGAAACGTCTGAGAATGCAATCGGGTCACCGGTTCGGACTCCAACCGACATCGACCTCGACGTGAGCCCCGCCGACTCCACGCCTGCCACCACAGGCGACGAAGCAACGATCTGAACTACTGACTGAGCCCCTCCCAGATCAGCAGTCGACACGCTCGTGCGACGGTTGGGACCCAATTCCACAGTTGAGATTTCGACGGTGCCGTTCGGGCCGATGACGCTGAACGCGACACGTGACACCGCGACCGGCGACGGGTTGACCACCACGACCTCGGTCCTACCAGAATCGGCGGCCTCAATCGGAACCAGCCAACTGAGGGACGCAACGTCGGCACCTGTCTCGGAAGCGGCTCCGACGATCAAATCGCTCCCCGGAGCGACAACGCTGTCGAGAGAAGCCGCCACCGGCAAACCCGACAACGAGTGGATCGCCAATGACAACGAATCAAGACCAGCCAGTCGTGACTCATCAGCCAAATTGACGGTGACTGTGCGCCGAGGGTGGACCGTTAGCTCGATCGGATCGAGGATCACGTCGATGTCCGCCACGATCTCGACATCGACCTGAGCAACTTCGTCCCATGAAGGGTTGGTGATACTGAGAACGTCGGTGCGACCTTCGGTGGTGCCGACCGTGAGCATGTAGGTGAGAGGCGCTCCGCCAGGACTCGCCGTCTCGACACTCAGACCCCTCGCGGTGGCCGAGTCAAAGGTCTGGACACGCGCAACCGCGACGCGGCCCGCCACAACGTCGGCGATGGCGCTGACGCGCGACGCCACAGTCACCTCATCGGTGATGTCGATCGCCGTCACCCGATTGGCGGGCGCTACGACTCCATCAATGGAGTCGATGCCAACATCGGCATCAAATTCGATATTGATGACCGCGTCGTCCGGAAATGGATTGAGAAACAACAGAATCATCTGCTCGCCATCGGACTCAACGCGAGTGGCTCCGTTGGGGACAACCCACGAATCACCCGTACGTGTCAGACAGGGCGAACGGTCCGTGCCAGTCGGACCATCGAAAAGTTGACCAACAATGATTCCCCTGGTGGACGTCTCCACGACAGCTCCGGCCCATGCGTCGTCCGGTATCAACGAATCGAGGGCTACGACAGTCCTGCTGCCTGGGTCAACTGAGACCGAGTCGATCACGGGCTCCGTGGAGAGCCCAGAGCCCATTGCGGTGAGCGTCACCTCAGCTACATCTGATGTTGCGTTGATCACCTCGACACCGACCCGCGCCGGGCCGGTGGTGCTGGAGCCGCCCGGACAGAACCAGGTTGAACCGGTGGGGCCAGCGCTCGGTACTGACGATGACCGAGGTGTACGCAAGTGGTCAACCGGCGCCCGGGACTGATCCAGAATCGCGCCCAGAACCAGCACACTCGCTATCAGCGAGATTGTGAGGATTCGTATGGTTCGCATCAGACGCGTCCGCCGGTCACCACACGCCGGGCTGCGATCACCAGCGATCCCAACAGCATTGCCCCTTGCGCCACCAAGGCCAACCGCCTCCACATTGGTGTGGAGTACGAGAGCCGGCCGCTGCCACCACTTTCAGGCGAGTATGCGGTGGCCCAACCGAGTGCAGGGCGATCGACAGCGCTCTTCGACTCGACGTCGAGGTGCCAACCGGAGTCGGGGGTTTGGGATACCAACACCTCCGTACCATCCGGTATCGGTCCGGTTATCGACACTCCAGTTCCGGCGAGAACCCCAGTTGCACCTGATAGTGGCGAGGTCTCCAGATCAGCGAGCGTCGAGATGTTGGCATCGAAGTCGGGAACCAACGCAGAGCGAACGCTTGTCCATTCGGTGTTCTCGAACACTCGAATCGAGCTGTTTGTGCCCTCTATGCGTGCCAGATCCAGCTGGCTGACAAACGCCTCAACGACGGAGGGCGGAATTTTGATGGCATCGTCCTCAGAACTGAATGGCGCCGGTTGTAGCCGTTCGATCATCACGACGTAGCGAATTCCGAGGCCACCGAGGTCGCGTCCGAGCCTCGCGGTCGAACCATCGAGGGCTCTGTCGATGGTGATTCCAACTTCGCCGGCGGCCCCGTCATCGGCCGGAATGAAACGGTCGACAAGAGTCGGCATCCCATCGAGGGTGGCCGCCCATGCCATGCCGCCCTCCATCTGCCGGCCCGCCACAGGCAGATTCTCGGGTGCCCCGATCCAGAGAACCCGATAACTTCCATCGGCCGCAGGCTCCGCCAGCCTGATGCTGCGCTGAAAGTCGGACGTGCCCAGATCCCAGCGCCCCGTGCGGAGCAGGCCGATAGCGGGAAGAAATGTCAGTGCGACAGCCACCACAGCTACCGGTGCCATGAGTTGTCGCCATCCGAATCGAGCTTTGCGAAGGTCGTGTTCGATCGAAACCACAGCCAAGCCCATGAGAAGAACGACCGCCATCGCCGGACCTGCCAACAACACGCCGATGTCGGGAAGTCCGAACGGCAATACGCCGACCACTGACAGCAGGGCAGCCGCCCAACCGACGAGGCAAACCACCCACGCCTGCACTGCCCGCTCGAACCGCCACGAGCGTCCTATCAAGATTGGAACTGCCATTGGCACGGCCATCAGCCACAGGAGCGGGCTCGCGCTCCCCGTGCCTACCGAGAATCTCAGGATTTGGCTGAGCCCAACCGATGATGATGAACCACTTCGCCCATCAGCGACGATGGCCCACGTCGGAGCAGACACGAGTACGTCGAGGACCAAAGGAAGCGACAGGAGCGCGGTCACCACGACGACAACCGATATTGCCAGCGTAAGTCGACCGGTGTCGGAGGATCGTCCCGAGACGATGCCACCAAGTAGCAGTCCGCCAGCGACGATTGCCAGCATGACCAGGACCGTCGGTTCGAACATCATCGTCAGGCCGAGGGCGACCCCCGCACCTGCAGCAGGGCCGCTGATTCGCCCAGTCAGGCCGGTGCCGGATGCTGTAAGTCTGCGGTCCGACGCACGAAGCAGTCCGTCGATCACCCATGGTGCGGCCGAGTATGCGTAGATAGCTGCCAGAGAGCCGGCTCCCAAAGCCGACCACGGGAGAGGGACGACCACAAAGCTCAGCAGCGCCGCCACTTGAGCCCGCCGCGAGCCCATCCACCCTGTCATCCTCCATGCGCCTACCAAACCGACAAACAACGGGCCGATCACCCAGAGCGTGCGGACCAGACCCAGCGAACCACCTAGAAGCCACGACATCACCGCCAGAATCGCCACGCCCGAGGGGAGCGCTCCTGGAGAACCGAGATCGCGATCACGCCAACCGTTCCACCATTGCGACAACATGTCGCCGGAATGAGCCGGGAATGCGGTGAAGTCACCGATCGCCGGCACCCCATCGGTGATCAACGACCGCGAACCAAACAGCACATACACGATCACGCCGAGTGCAACCAGCCAAGCCGCCCTGGCCGTTCCTGGACGCATAGAGGCCGCAAATCCCCGGGAAGCCGTACCTATTCCACCACGATTTCGGCCGATCTGGCCGCGTATGAACGCCGAAATTCGAACGCTGCCATGGCTTTGCATCTGTCGGAGATCCGAGAACCGCCGCCGATCATGCCGCAGCGCCCGCCTCCGTCGAATGATGTCGCCCGAACGCCGCAGATTCCATACGTAGGCACCGAATACATCACGTACATGACTGAAGCTTCCGGTCGCCACCGCTGCTATGGCCTCAACCATCGAGAGCAACATCTGCAAAGGCAAGGTCACCAACAACGAAGGCCAACTCGTGACCGTGAGGACCGTGCGCATCTGATGCCGGGCCCTGGTTCTGCGCACATCATCGGTTCCGGTGCGAGAGATCAAGTCCTCGATGTGGCGAACCCGGGCATCGGGGGCGACCACGACCCTCGACCCCGCCAGATGAGACCGCCAGCAGAGATCGACGTCGTCACCACGAAATGAAATTGCCGGGTCATATCCACCCAGCTGGGAGAACAGATCGGCTCTGATCAAAATGCATGCCGACGGAACTGCACTGAAGTCAGTGACAAAATCGTATTGTTCCTGATCGAGCTCGGATGGTTCGATTGCTTCGGCAGCAACGCCGAAACGGTCGACGTTCAGTCCGACATGCTGAAGTCGATCGGGCCGATCCCACTCGACGAGTTTCGGCCCGACAACTCCAGCGTTGGACTGCAGCGACTCGGTGACCATCACCCTCACGGCGTCAGGATCAAGCGCGACATCGTCATGGCAGATCAAGAAGAATGCCGACTCCGCACCAGTGTCCAGGACCGTGTTTGCGGCCGCACCGAACCCGTTGGTGTCGGAAGCATCAAGAACCGTGGCCCGAGGAATCGTGGCCCTCACACGCCGAGCCAAGTCGGGATCTCCGACTGTGTCGATCACCATTACTTGAAGACGCGGATAGTCCTGGGTGGCGATGCTGTCGAGCGTCTCTTCGAACCATTCGCTCGGGTCGTGAGCAACCACGACGGCCAGAACCGAAGGCGTGGCATCGTGGGGCTCGACTGACGCCTTTGGGTAGATCGCTGCCTGTGGATCGTCGGTACCAGGATCTGGTATGGGCTCTTCAGCGGGTTCGTCGGCCACGATCGGCCGAGGTTAGCGCCCGCGGACCCGCATGATGTACACGCTCGCAAGCCAGAGCGGTGGTTGAAGCACCAATGAGTCGCCCGTAGAGTCGGCGGTGATGTCCAGCCCCGGCGCACCTCGTTGAGCAGCTCTACGGTGCGTGCACTCATAACCGGAGCCAGCGGCTTCGTCGGGCAACACCTTGTGGCCCATCTACGGGCCGAGGGCGACACCGCACTGTGCCCGGAGACAGACATAACCGACCGAAACTCGGTGATCGCCGTGTTTGCCGAATTGCGTCCAGACGTCGTCTACCACCTGGCCGCCCAAGCTGATGTCGGTGGTTCGTGGAACAACCCGCTCGAGACGCTCAGAGTCAATGTGGAGGGCACGCTCAACGTGCTCGATGCATCTCGAGAAGCGGGCGCAAAACGTGTGCTGGCAGTAAACAGTGCCGACGTCTATGGCATTGTTGATGCCTGCGAACTACCGCTATCAGAACAATCCGAACTGCGTCCGACCTCGCCCTACGCTGCCAGTAAAGCCGCCGCCGAGATGCTGTGCATCCAGGCCCACCGCGGCTACGGGCTCGATGTCGTGAGGGCACGAAGCTTCAATCATCTTGGGCCAGGCCAGTCAGATCAATTCGTGGCGTCCGCCATCGCCCACCGCATCGTCGAGAACGAATCAGACGGCACCGAATCCATCCGTATCGGCAATCTCGACGCCCGCCGCGATTTCACCGACGTTCGCGACGTAGTGCGCGCCTACCGCATGCTGATGACCTCGGGATCACCCGGCGAGGTCTACAACGTCTGCAGCGGAGTCGACCGGGCCATCCGCGAAGTCGCAGAGATGCTCGCGAAGATGGCCCTCAGCCCAATGACTCTGGTGCCAGATCCCGATCTGGAACGCCCCGTCGACCTGATGGTTCTTCGCGGTGACCCAACCAAAATCCGTGAGTCGACGGGCTGGCAGCCGTCCATCACACTCGACACCACACTCTCCGATCTGTTGCGGTACTGGCGGTCACGCCATGCCCAACCATGACTCTCCACATCACAAGAAGGATCACAGTGTCCAAGCGCGCTCTAATCACAGGTATCACCGGGCAGGACGGGTCATATTTGGCCGAGTTCCTTCTGTCGAAGGGCTATGAGGTCATAGGCATGGTCCGGCGCTCCAGCACCGTCAACTTCGAGCGCATAGCCCATATCCAGGATCAGGTCACATGCGCTCCAGGTGACTTACTCGATGAAGTATCGATGATCGATCTGCTGCGCACATACCGTCCCGACGAGGTCTACAACCTGGCCGCTCAGTCGTTTGTGCAGACATCGTTCAGCCAACCGGTGCTCACTGGCGAAACAACCGCGCTGGGAGTCACCCGCTTGCTCGACGCCATTCGACTTGTCGACCCAGAGATTCGCGTCTACCAGGCGAGTTCTTCGGAGATGTTCGGCAAGGTCCATGAGGTTCCCCAAAGTGAAACCACGCCATTCCACCCCCGCAGCCCCTACGGAGTGGCGAAGGTCTACGGGCACTGGATCCTCGTCAACTATCGCGAGTCCTACGGCCTCCATGGCACCTCAGGAATATTGTTCAACCACGAAAGCCCACGACGAGGCCTCGAATTCGTCACACGAAAAATCACCAACACCGTCGCCAAGATCAAGCTCGGCCGAGCCACCGAGTTGCGCTTGGGAAATCTCGATGCGAAACGTGACTGGGGATTCGCAGGGGATTATGTGGAGGCCATGTGGAAGATGCTCCAACAGGACACGCCCAAGGATTACGTCATTTGCACTGGTGAAACGCACTCGGTCAGAGAATTTTGCGAGGCTGCGTTCAGCCATGTCGACCTCGACTGGAACGATTACGTGGTGATCGATGAAGCCTTCATGCGACCTGCTGAAGTCGACCTGTTGGTAGGAGACGGATCCAAGGCCAAGGACGAACTCGGGTGGGAGCCGAAGACATCATTTGGGGACCTTGTCGCAATGATGGTCGAAGCCGATCTCGATCTTCTCGAGGGTCGCTTGAACGGCTTGTTCTGACATGCACGTCGTCTTGGCCGGCGGAGTTGGAGCCGCCCGATACCTCGTCGGGGCACTGGAGGCGTTTCCTCCGCAGGAAGTGACCGCCGTTGTCAACGTCGGCGACGACATCGTGATGCACGGACTATGCATCAGCCCCGACCTCGACACATGCACCTACACCCTTGCCGGTGCCATCGACCCCGGTCGCGGCTGGGGGCTGATCAACGAGTCTTGGCAAGCAATGGATGCCCTCGGAAGCTACGGAGGCGATCGATGGTTCGGCCTCGGGGATCGTGACATCGGAACCCATCTTTACCGCACCGACCGTCTCGGCAGCGGTGCCACTCTCACCGAAGTGACCGCAGAGATCACACAACGGTGGGGCCTCGATTGCACATTGCTACCGGCCTCAGACGACCCGATTCGGACCATGGTCGAACTGACCGATGGCAGCGAGATCAGCTTCCAAGAATATTTTGTGAAACTCGCTCACGATGTCGAGGTTCGCGCTGTCAGGTTCGCCGGCGTCGAGCATTCCAAACCGACACGCGCCGCTCTCGACGCGATTCGCGATGCCACTTCGCTCGTCATCGCCCCCTCGAATCCGGTCGTGTCGATAGGCCCAGTTCTTGCCATACCGGGCGTGCGTGACGCTGTGGCGTCTCGGCGGGCCACCAATGTTGCAATATCACCGATCATCGGCGGGAAGGCACTGAAGGGTCCGGCGGACCGCATGCTTTCCGAGTTGGGCGAAGAGTCGAGCGTCGTCGGCGTTGCACGCCGATATCGCGACCTCGTGGCGACGTTGATCATCGATGAAACCGACGCTGCCCTGGCTTCCCAGGTGGAAGACACCGGGGTCCGGGCCGTGGTCGTACCTACGATCATGTCGGAGGCCGGAGTCGCGTGCGCCTTGGCCCAAACAGCAGCCGCGGTATGCGCAGGCACCCGATGACACGCCTGGAGATCATTGCCATCGATGGCATTCCCGAGGTGTCCCCCGGCGACGACCTCGCTCAACTCATCGCCGATGCCACCACCGATTTGCGTGATGGCGACTGTCTGGTCGTCACCCAGAAGGTTGTCTCCAAGGCCGAAGGTCGCCTCGTCGAGATCGACCCGTCCGACCCGTTGAGCCACAAGCCACTTGTCGAACAGGAGTCGGTACGAATCCTGCGCCGACGGGGCGAGCTCATTATCTCCGAGACCAAACACGGCTTCGTCTGCGCCAATGCCGGAATCGATTTGTCGAACGTCAAGCGAGGCCAAGCGGCACTACTGCCCATCGACAGTGATCGTTCCGCACGCGGGATCCGCGACCGGATCAAGGCCCGTCAGGGCGTCGATCTTGCTGTGGTCATCACCGACACGTTCGGACGCCCGTGGCGTCGAGGTGTCACCGACGTCGCAATCGGCTGCGCCGGAATAGGCGCGATTGCAGATCTTCGTGGCACCAACGACGCACTTGGCAGAGAGATGAAGGTCACCGAGGTAGCCATCGTCGATGAGATCGCTGCGGCTGCGGATCTCGTGATGGGAAAATCTGCACGAACCGCCGCGGCCATCGTGCGTGGCCTCAACGCCAGCTGGTTTCGTCGCGGTAACGTCGTCGATGAAATCGTGCGCGACCCGTCGGAGGATCTATTTCGCTGATCGAACTCAGCCGCTGATCGAACTCAGCCG
>JBDNJK010000034.1:0-3538 GCA_041687805.1 Acidimicrobiales bacterium | reverse complement strand
GGTCCACGGAATGCCGGTTTCGTTGGATGACCGGCGGTAGATGTCTATGAGCTCGCTCAGCGGCAGCGGATCGATGATCTCCCATGCCGGCATGGTGTCTGGTGGTTCCGCGTTGGAGATATCTCCGATGAAAATTCGTGCATCAATTTCCATGGACACAGCGTCGACAAGATCGGCTGGCACCATGTCGAGAATCGTCTCTGACCACTCGGGATGGCGTCCGATGGTGCGGTAGATCATCTGTTGTTCATGGGCTAGGTCGGAGAAGCCGATCTGAGATGGTTCGGTCGATCGCAACAGCCGTTCAACCTCAATCAGACGCGTCGCTACGGCATCAGGGTTGTCGGCCACGATCGGATAGTTGCGCGAACCCGACTGCTGAACGATGCGAGATATGTGCCCAGACATCGACAGCGTCAAGATCTCTCCGTCGGGATCGATTCCGAACGACGCAAGTTGGCCTCCGGGTATGTCGACTTGCAGATCGGTGAACACCAGATCGGCGTTGGAGATCGAGAGTGCCCACAGTCTTGACGTGCAGAAGTCTCCGAATATGTAGGCGCCTTGGAGCTCGGGAATGGCCGAGCCGCGATAGACCGAGCCGGCGGTGACACTGCATCCACCCGGATCGGCACCGTGGACATACTCGAAAACGGGGTCGGTGAAATCGGCAGAGCTGCCGCCCTTGAATTCGTGGAGGCCCTCACGATGATTCCATCCGAGGTTTGCGCCCACTCCGCCACCGTTTGCAGCCAGGAAGAGGTCGACTTCCTCATACAGATCCTGACCGACATCACCGATCCACAAGTCGTCTGTGACCGGGTCGAACGTGAATCGCCATGGATTGCGCACACCGGTGAGGAAGATCTCGGGGCGGCCATCGACTCCGTTGGCGAAAGGGTTGGTTGCCGGTATCGCATACGGCTCGGGCGCCCCAGGTGTGGGGTCGATCCTCACGATCGATCCAAGGACAGTCGATGAATCCTGGCCCGACCCGGCGGGGTCGCCTTCGCCACCGCCATCACCAAACCCGACGTAGAGGCTGCCGTCGGGGCCAATGGCCATGCCGCCGCCGTTGTGGTTGGTGAACGGTTGTTGTTGCGTGAGCAAGGGGTGGCGATCACCCGGCCGGCCCTCGTTGTCGAGCGGGTATGCGTCGACATTTGAGTTGCCGACGGTGTCGGTGTAGTCGACGTAGAGATTGTCGTGGTCGACTGCAATCGAGAGCAGACCTTGTTCGCCGCCGGGCGAGGTAAGCGAAGAGATATCGAGAACGGTGTCTTCGATGAGGCCGGTGCCCGGATCCAAAACGACCACTATCCCGCCTCTCTGTGCGAGCCAGAACTCCCCGTTGGGAGCTACTGCCGTGGAGATCGGCTCGGAAACTACCGCGATCACCTGTGCCTCGACAGATGCGTCAGCAGGCACGCCGTGAGTATCGGGCGGCAGGTTGGTGCTGGCGTGCGGGCCGTCGACGCTTGCGGCCGGCGGGGGATTGCTGGTTGTGGGCAACGTTGCCACCGCAGGCGAACTCTGTGGCGGGTCGTCGGCACAACCCGATATCGCCAGTGTGAGCAAGGCGAATACCGCTATGAAGGTGAACTTCACTCCTTGGCTCGGCGGATCAGACCTTCTTGCATCACCGATGCCACGAGCTTGCCGTCGCGGGTGAATACCCGTCCCGAAGCGAGACCACGTCCGTTGGAAGAAGCCGGTGTGTGCTGGTCATAAAGCATCCACTCATCGGCTCGAAATGGTCCGTGGAACCACATGGCATGATCGAGGCTCGCCATCCGAAGCGACGGGTCCATAGAGCTGGTGCCGTGGGGAAGAAGGGTCGTGTCGAGAAGCGTCATGTCGGAGGCGTAGGTGAGCAGGCAGGCGTGGAGAACCGGGTCGTCAGGGACCGCGCATTCGGTACGGAACCACACCTGCTGTACGGGAGGGAGCGGTTCGTTGCGGTTGAACGGGCTGGCTGTCACGTAGCGAAAATCGATCGGGTGTGGACGTTTGGCCCATTCTTCTGCGAGACCGACTCTGGCCCATTCCGCCGAGCGGCTCTCGAGAGTCTCCGGGTCGGGGACATCTGGCATGGCGTCGCGATATTCGAAGCCCTCTTCGGCGATCTGGAATGACGCGGCCAAGTTGAAGATTGGCCGACCGTGCTGGATGGCGACAACGCGTCGTGTGGTGAACGACCTGCCGTCTCGGATCCTGTCGACGTCGTACAGCACCGGTAATGCCGGATCGCCGGGCCTGAGAAAGTAGGCGTGGAGAGAGTGGACAGACCGCTCGGCCTCCACCGTTCGAGCTGCAGCGACAAGCGCCTGGCCGGCTACTTGGCCCCCAAAGATGCGCTGCCGGTCTTCGTCAGGCGACAATCCTCGGAAAATGTTGACCTCGATTGCTTCGAGGTCGAGAAGGTTGACCAGGTCTGCCACTGCTTGCTGCATATCAACATGATGCCCCGGTTGTGGCGCCCGGGAGCGCCAGCGAGTCGAGGTTTCAACTACCGGCACCGCGGGCCGACAAACAATGCGATGACGGTAACATCAGCGCCTATGTCCGCTTCGCCCGCCTCCGGCCTCCTTCGCGTTGTCGAAGAGCATGGGGCGAAGGTGCTTCGATATTGCGGCGTGTCGGTGGTCAACGTCATTATCGGCCTGTCGACTCTTGCGTTCTGCCACGACATCCTCGGGTGGACAGCAGTCGTTTCGAGTGTCAGCGCATGGGCCGTGTCGACGATCCCCGCCTACCTGCTCAGCCGCCATTGGGTATGGCAGCAGACCGGCAGCCACAGTGTGTCGGCCGAGATCATGCCGTTCTGGCTTCTTGCCTTGGCTGGCTTGGCATTCTCCACACTGGTAGTGGCGATCGTCGCGACGGCCACCGACAACACCCCTTTTCTGCTGCTCGGCAACTTGGGTGCCTACGGCGTCGTATGGGTGGTGAAGTACCTCGTGATCGACAATCTGATGTGGAGCCACGACGGATCCAACGACATCGTCGATTCGGTAGAACGAGTTTGAATGGACCCGATCCAGCGAGCGTATGCAGAACAAGCTCGGGGTTTCATGCCGTCCGACGAGGGTTTGGCGCTCTACTCGGCGGCAGCTGATCTGGCGGTCGACGGGCCGCTCTTGGAGGTTGGCAGCTACTGCGGGAAATCGTCGATCTATCTCGGAACGGCGGCTTGCGAATCAGGGCGACTCCTGTTCGCCCTCGATCACCATCGAGGATCAGAGGAAAATCAGGCCGGTTGGGAGTGGCACGAACCAGATCTGGTCGATGCCCACACAGGCACAATCGACACCCTCCCCATTTTTCGTCGCAATATCCACGACGCCGGCCTCGAGGGCACTGTCGTCGCTCTGGTGGGTGATTCCCCGGCAGTCGCCGCCGCCTGGCGGACACCGTTGGCGCTGTTGTTCATCGACGGCGGCCACGGTTCAGAACCGGCGAATCTCGACTACGAGGGATGGGTGCCCAAGATCGTGATCGGTGGCCGGTTGTTGATTCACGACGTGTTCCCTGATCC
>JBDNJK010000033.1:0-25020 GCA_041687805.1 Acidimicrobiales bacterium | reverse complement strand
GCCAGGGCCCATAACTCTTACGGTTACTCGGATTGGTCTGCTCTTTCGGCGGCGGTGACTCCGGTAGGTCCTCCGGATGCGCCCACAACCGTGACCGGTCTGGCCGGGAACGGCCATGTGAATGTTTCGTGGCTTGCATCGGCATCGAATGGTTCGACTATTACTGGTTACACGGTTCAGGCTTACGAGTCGGGCACTGCGGTATCGGGCAAAACGTGTACGATCGCTAGCGGGCCGACTCTGACTTGCGATGTGTCTGGTTTGACGAACGGCACGTCCTATACGTTCAAGGTGTTGGCTTCGAGTTCTCTCGGAGACAGCCTTGAGTCGGTTGCGTCGGGCGGCGTCACACCGACTCCTCCGGCTATCACAACTCCTCCGACTACCACCACGACTACCCCGACCACCACGACTCCTGCGACCGACCTGGCTAATCCGACGGTTGCGTTGGGCAAGGTAGGCAACGGATCAGTGACATATTCTTGGAACCCGCCGGTCGACAACGGCGGAGCGACGGTCACCGATTACACGGTGACCGTCTATCTCGCCGATGGCATCACTGAGGTGCCAGGTGTGGGCTGCACCACCACCGGTGCGACGACGTGTGTCATGTCGGGTCTCACCAACGGCACCGCCTACCGGTCCAAGGTGACAGTCACCAATAGTGACGGTGTCAGCCACGAATCGGTGTTGTCGGAGCCGCTCACCCCAGCAAGAGCGTTTGGTAGCTGCGATGGCTCTACCTCCAAGTTCATTGACGTGGCCGACTCGTACTTCCGTAACGACATCAACTGCATGAATGACCTTGGCGTGGCGGATGGAACCAGCCCGACCACGTTCGAGCCGACCGCCCCGGAAACCCGAGTCCAGATGGCCGTGATGCTGGCCGCAACCTGGCGGGCTCTGGGCGAAACCTGCCCCACCGCGCTCGTCTCGTTCACAGATGTTGCCTCGATGACGGTGACGGCTCGAGCCGGTATCGAATGCATCTATGGCATTGGGGTGACCACCGGCGCCACGCTGACAACGTATGAGCCGGACGCCTCGGTGACCCGAGCCCAGATTGCGTTGTTCGTGACGAGGCTATGGACCAAGCTCGGACGGACGCTGCCGGCAACAACAACGCCGTTCATCGACGTCGGCAGCAACTCCAAGATCAGTGACGCGATCGGGTCCTTCTACAACCTAGGGATCACCAAAGGCACCAGCGCCACCACGTTCAGCCCGAACGCTTTGGCAACCAGGGGGCAAATGGCGGCGTTCCTGGCCCGAACAATCAACCTCTACGTCAAGTAGCCCCACACCCACAGGGCTGACCGCAGCAACCGGCTACGGTCAGCCCAGTGGACATTGAAATTCCCGGCCTCGAAGTTGGGCACTGGACCGAAGTAAAAGCACGCACCGGTGTCACCGTGATCGTCCTGCCCGAGGGCACCGTTGCATCTGGCGAGGTGCGAGGTGGCGCGCCTGCCACACGAGAGTTCGCGCTGCTCGACCCGCAGTGCCTGGTTGATCGGGTCGACGCTGTGGTGTTGAGTGGCGGCTCGGCGTTCGGACTGGCCGCCGCCGATGGCGTGGCGGTCGGCTTGGAAGCCATGGGCCGAGGATTTCCGACCGCGGCCGGGCCGGTCCCGATTGTGGTGGGGATGTCGCTGTACGACCTCAACGTCGGTTCGGCGTCGGTGCGGCCGGGCCCCGAACAGGGGCGGTTGGCTCTGGCAGCGGCGACGGTTCACCCGGCAACGGGTCCGGTTGGTGCCGGCACCGGAGCGACGGTCGGCAAATGGCGCGGCCCCGAGTGGGTACGCCCGGGCGGATTCTCGATCGCGACAGTACGACGCGACAGTCTGATAGTTACCGCACTGGTAGCCGTCAACGCGGCCGGCGATGTGGGGGTTGAGGGTCATGCGGTCGCCGACGCGGTGGCCGCCGCGACTTTCGACGAATGGCCCGACCGAAGCGAGCTTTTCGCCAACACCACGATCGGCGTGGTAGTCACCAACGCCGCCATCGACAAGTCGGGGTGCATGATTGTCGCCCAAGGCGCCCACGACGGTCTGGCGAGGGCGATCACACCACCACATATGCGCACCGACGGCGACGCCTTTGTGGCCGCGGCCACCGGCGACGTGAAAGCCCACGTCGATGACGTGCGATTCTCAGCTGTGGTAGCAGTGGAACAGGCCGTCAGGTCGGCTGTCGATACGCTCGACGGGTGATTTCTCGCCCCAAGCTCGACCGATGATCAGGTGCGCCACGTCCAGCGTCGGCGGCACCCGCGCCGTCGCGGCGAAGCTCGCCGCGGAAGTCGCCGAGGGCGACCTCATTGCTCTGTTCGGTGGTCTGGGAGCCGGCAAGACCGCTTTCACTCAGGGCTTCGCCGTGGCCCTTGGCATCGATGAACGGGTGACGAGCCCCACGTTCGCTCTCGCCAACCGCTATCAGGGCCGACTGGTGCTCAACCATCTCGACGCCTACCGCATGGGCGGCGCCGGGGAGTCACGCGATCTTGGAATTGATGAGTTGCTCGATGATGGAGTCACGCTCATCGAATGGGCCGATGTGATCCTGCCGGCATTGCCACAAGACCGCCTTGATATCCGGATCGATTTCGGGGATGGTGACGATGATCGAGTGCTTGAAATTACTGCGCGGGGCGCCAACTGGACGAAGCGCATGGATGCGCTGGCCCGGGCGCTGGAAACTTGGTCCGTAGAGTCCGAGGAGTCACCATGTTGATTCTCGGAATCGAATCTGCCACCAGTCAGGTCGGTTGCGCACTCGGCGGCCCCGATGGATTGCTGACATCGGCCCACACCGTCAGGCCCAGGCGCCATGCCGAGTCGCTCGCCCCTCAGATCCAATTCGTCGTGGATCAGGCGGGCATCGCGATGGCCGATATCGGGGCGATAGCGGTTGACGTTGGCCCAGGACTCTTCACCGGGCTCCGAGTCGGGATCACCACGGCGATGTCGCTGGCTTACGCGCTCAAGATTCGTGTGGTCACGTCCACGTCGCTTCGCCTTCTGGCTTCTGCCGCTGCCGTCGATGATCGCGACATCGTTGCCGTGGTGGATGCTCGTCGCGGCGAGGTCTTCCATGCTCGCTATCGGCCTTCCCCATCAGGGCTGGTCGAGGTGACCGCTCCGGCCGTTTCTAGTCCATCTGATCTAGCCACGGACCTCAACACCGATGGCAGCGAGATGCTGTTCGTTGGCGACGGGGCTCGTGCTTATATCGAGGTGTTCGAAGCTTTACCAGGAGTCGACCTTGCACCTCCAGCATTCGACCGACCATCGGCTGCTGCTCTGGCTGAACTGGCTCACCCGATCGCGGAGCGCGGCGACATGATCTCTCCGATCGACGTCGCTCCGCTGTATTTGCGTGAACCCGATGCCAAGCCCAACTGGGAACCGACAGTGGGCGTCGCCTCATGACATCCGACGATCAGCTGATCGACAGCATCGAACTGGTTTACCTTGCCGACCATCACCTCGACGGTGTGATGAGCATCGATGCCAGAGTGTTCTCGACACCGTGGTCGAACGCACTTTGGGAGCACGAGCTGGCCGACGCTTCCCGCGTTCACCTCGTGGCGATTAGCCAGGGATCCGTTGTCGGCCATGCGGGAACATTGACGGTGGTCGACGATGTCCACATCACAACGATCGCGGTCGATCCCAACAGCCAGGGCAAAGGTGTCGCATCGAAGCTCATGGCAGCCCTACTCGACTCGGCGGTGGCTGCTGGATCCAAGGCTGCCACTCTTGAGGTTCGGGCAGGCGACCTGAGAGCCCAGCGCCTCTACTCGCGCTTCGGGTTTGTGCCTGCGGGGGTGCGGCGCGGTTACTACTCCGACCCGACCGACGATGCCATCATCATGTGGTTGTCCGATTTTGGGGACCCGGAGTGGCAGCAACGCATGACCGACCTGCGCAGTTTCGTCGGCGCAGTCGCCGGTGCGGCTCAGGGCAACGGCATTCTCGGCATCGAGACATCCTGCGATGAGACAGCGGCTTCTGTGGTTCGCGGAGGCTCCACTGTCTTGTCGTCGGTCGTGTCGAGCCAGATCGACATTCATGCACGGTTCGGCGGAGTAGTCCCTGAGATAGCAAGCCGGGCCCATGTTGAGGCGGTACTTCCCGTCGTCGAATCGGCTCTTGTTGAGGCAGGAATTGCCGGCAACGAGCTCGATGCTGTGGCCGTGACCCACGGGCCGGGGCTGGTCGGCGCTCTTCTGGTGGGGGTATCAGCAGCCAAGGCTCTGTCGTTGGCATGGAATGTGCCACTCATCGGTGTCAACCACCTCGAAGCTCATCTCTACGCGGCCTTTCTCGAAGAACCCGATCTCGAGATGCCGCTGGTGGTGCTTCTCGTGTCGGGCGGCCACACCATGCTGATCGTGATGGAAGGCCATCTTCGATATCGAGTACTCGGTTCGACTCTCGATGATGCTGCGGGCGAGGCCTTCGACAAGGTCGCCCGCCATGTCGGCCTCGGATATCCGGGAGGCCCGCTCATCGACAAACTCAGCGCTGACGGTGATCCCGATGCGATCCGATTCCCGAGGGCCATGGCGTCCAAAGGCTGGGACTTCTCCTTCAGCGGAGTGAAAACGTCTGCAGTCAACTACATGAGAAAGAATCCCGACACCCGGATCGAGGACTTGGCGGCATCGTTCCAGGAAGCTGTGGCCGACGTGCTCGTCACGAAAGCGCGGCGTGCAGCGCGTGAAGTGGGAGCGAAGGGGATTTGTCTGGCCGGAGGAGTTGCGGCCAACTCCAGGTTGCGGCAGCGAGTGCGCGAGGCATGCGACGCCGACGGGCTACGTGCGTTCCTGCCGAGCCGTGAGATGTGCACCGACAACGCTGCAATGGTCGGCGCCGTTGCGTGGTACCGGCTCAACGCCGACGGCCCATCCGGTCTGGATCTCGGAGCCGACCCGTCGCTACGACTTCCGTCGATTTGAGTCGCCGGATTCATGGTTGTCGGAGAGGCTTGTCCGTCCTATCGTTAGCACTCGGCATTAGAGAGTGCTAACGCAAATATTCGGAGGACCATATGAACCTTCAGCCACTCGAGGACCGGATCGTAATCCGGGCAAACGAAGCTGAATCCACCACAGCCAGCGGCTTGGTGATTCCTGATACAGCCAAGGAAAAGCCCCAGCAGGGTGAAGTCTTGGCTGTCGGCCCGGGCCGTCGCTCGGACCAGACCGGCGAAATCATTCCGGTCGACGTCGCTGTCGGCGACACCGTCGTCTATTCCAAGTACGGCGGCACCGAGATCACCGTCGAAGGTGAAGACCTCCTGATCCTCAACGCCCGCGACGTGCTCGCCAAGATGGGCTGAGGTAGATACACATGTCAAAAATTCTCAAATTCGACGAGGACGCGCGCCGTCGCCTCGAGGCTGGCGTCAACAAGCTGGCCGATGCAGTCAAGGTCACACTCGGCCCGAAAGGCCGCAACGTCGTCCTAGACAAGAAGTTCGGCGCTCCCACCATTACCAACGACGGCGTTTCGATCGCTCGTGAAATCGAGCTGTCAGACCCGTTCGAAAACATGGGCGCTCAGCTCGTGAAGGAAGTCGCCACCAAGACCAACGACATCGCCGGCGACGGAACCACCACCGCCACGGTGCTCGCTCAGGCACTCGTTCGCGAGGGCCTCCGCAATGTCGCGGCAGGCGCCAACCCGATGGGCCTCAAGAAGGGCATCGAGAAGGCAGTGGCCACCGCGGTCGAAAACCTCGCCGGTCAGGCCGTGCAGGTCGACGACTCCAAGGACAAGATCGCCCAGGTCGCTTCGATCTCGGCAGCCGACGCATCGATCGGCGGCGTGATCGCCGACGCGATCGACAAAGTTGGCAAGGACGGCGTTGTAACCGTTGAGGAGTCCAACACCTTCGGCATGGATCTCGATTTCGTCGAGGGCATGCAGTTCGACAAGGGCTACCTCTCGCCTTACTTCGTCACCGATCCAGAGCGTCAGGAATCGGTTCTCGACGATTGCTACGTCTTGTTCAACCAGGGCAAGATCGCAAACATCCAGGATCTCCTTCCTCTGCTCGAAAAGGTCATGCAGGCAGGCAAGCAGTTGCTGATCGTTGCTGAAGACATCGAAGGTGAGGCTCTGGCCACGCTCGTCGTCAACAAGATCCGTGGCACGTTCAATTCGGTCGCTGTAAAGGCCCCCGGATTCGGCGAGCGCCGCAAGGCAATGATGCAGGACATGGCAATCCTCACCGGCGGTCAGGTCATCGCCGAAGAGGTCGGGCTCAAGCTCGATGCTGTCGATCTTTCGCTGCTCGGTCAGGCCCGCAAGATTGTTGTCACCAAGGACAACACCACCATCATCGAAGGTGCCGGCACTTCCGAAGATGTTGAAGGTCGCGTCGCCCAGATCAAAGCCGAAATCGAGAACACCGATTCGGATTGGGACCGTGAGAAGCTCCAAGAGCGTCTTGCCAAGCTGGCCGGCGGCGTAGCCGTCGTTCAGGTCGGTGCGGCCACCGAAGTGGAGCTCAAGGAAAAGAAGCACCGCATCGAGGACGCCCTTTCGGCAACCCGTGCCGCGATCGAGGAAGGCATCGTCGCTGGTGGCGGCACCGCTCTTCTGCGTGCCCGGTCGGCTGTCGCCGAAACCGTGGCTTCGCTCGAGGGTGATGAGGCCACTGGCGCTCGCATCGTCGAGACCGCACTCGAGGCTCCTACTCGGCTCATCGCCGACAACGCTGGCTACGAAGGCGCTGTCGTTGTGCGTGAGGTCGAGAAGGCTTCTGGTTCCATCGGCTTCAATGCTGCCACTGGCGAGTATGTCGACCTCATCGAGGCCGGCGTGATCGACCCGGTGAAGGTAACCCGTGCTGCTCTGCAGAACGCGGCCTCCATTGCGGCACTGCTGCTCACCACCGAAGCGCTCATCGCCGACAAGCCCGAGGAAGCCTCGGCCATGCCTGCTGGCGACCCGATGGGTGGCATGGGCGGTATGGGTGGCATGGGCGGGATGATGTAATCCCGAAGTGCACGAATGATTCAATGGTCCGGATCCTTTTACGAGGTCCGGGCCATTGTTTGTATTGGCGGCGGTTAGCGTCGTTTGGATGGTGGTCGTGTCAAAAGTCGCCCTCCTGCGTCTGGGTCTCGGGCTATCAACCTTGTCGGCGTTGCTGCTGTTGGCTCCATGGGCCGGCAGCGGGATGACCGACCGTTCGATGTTTGCTCTGATTTCCTCCGCGAGCGCCCTCGATCTGTTGTCGAGTTTTGAGGAAGCGGTCGTTGTCTTCGCAGTCATTTCTGTGGTCATCGCGGCCGGAATTGCCCTCGTGGCTGCGGCCTGGTCTCGTTACACGCTGACCGCTGGTGCGCTGCTGGTACCCGGCCCGATTCTGCTGGCCGCAACAGTTGTCATAGCCCAAACTCGGCTGTCGCTTCGTTGGGGTGCCGTAGCCAGCTCAACCGCGGGGATAACCGGGTCGATATGTGCGAGCATGATTCTGCTGATCGGTTCGCGATCACGGAATCTCTCCACATGACCGAATTCGAACATCCGGCAACGTCTTGCGGCAACCCCGGCTCGCCGTGGCTGCCCAATGGGCCTGCGGTGGTCGTGGAGGCGGTTGGCGCAATTTCCAAACGCCCACGGTCGACAATGGCTATGAGAGCCGTGGCGGTGCTCGGCGCATTGGCGTTGGCAGGTGGTGGCGTCGTGCTGACCCTCAGCGCC
Organism: Acidimicrobiales bacterium; assembly: GCA_041687805.1. GTDB lineage: Bacteria > Actinomycetota > Acidimicrobiia > Acidimicrobiales > Aldehydirespiratoraceae > SZUA-87. The sequence goes on along the minus strand of JBDNJK010000033.1, from coordinate 17,293 downwards.
GGGAGTTCCACCGGTGGCTCGGACAGTCCGACAGCCGCGGTCACGCAGCTTCTCGAGTCGTTGTCGCATGAAGATTTGTTGGGCGCCGCTGAAGTGATCGTCCCCAGCGAACGCGACACTTTGATCGACTCTGGCGTGAGTATTTCCGCCGAGCTGGTTCGTCTTGGAGTTCTGTCAGACGCCTTCGATCTCTCCGCACTGACCGGAGTCGACTTGAGATTCGACAATCTCAGTCTTCGGGAGGTGCCCGTTCGCTCTGACATCACTCAGGTGTTCATAGATCGGGGAAGCTCACGGGCATCGGTTGACGTTGCGAAGATGCCGCTGGGGGGCCTGATCACCGACCGTGCCCCAGAGGGTTTCCTCACGTTTACCGACTCGATCGCCTCTCCGATCGGTTCCCGCACTCCTATAGCGGTGGTGGAGCGCGACGGACGTTGGTACGTGAGTCTCTGGTACTCGGTGGCCGAGAATTTTCGTGTGGCATCGGGTGAGCCGGTGCCCTCGACGTCGCAAGCCCTCGTCCCGATCGGTGCCGACTCGCCGGAAGCAGCCGTTGAGCGACTGATCCGCGAGGCCGCCCGTCTCGACCCACGCACGACGATCGGGATGCTTGATCCGCAGGAAATGTCAGCCCTATACGACTACTCACCTCTGTTTCTGCCGCAGGCAGAGTCGGCGGCCAACGAGACATTGCAATCTGCTGTCGACTCAGGAGTGACCTGGACGATCGATTCGATCGAGTTGTCCAGCACCGGGGACGATGAGCTTGCCGCGGTCACCATCGACGCGTTTGAAGGTTCGCTCATCAGCGGAGATGGTGGAGCGCACGTTTCGTATTCGAATGGTGATGTCATGTTGGTATGGACCAACACTGATTTCATGGGTGGAGTGCATGAAACCACCTACTCATGGCACGACGGCTGTCTCACAGCGGCCACAGACAATACGTTCGATGGATACTCGTTCGACTCCTGCAATACCATTGACGACACGAACGGAGAATCGGGCATATTCGGGTCGGAGGCGATGCTTGGTCTCGGAGGTATCGGGATTCTGCCGTCACTGCCGTTCGTTGGCGCTGACGCTGAGGTCGTCGCCCACAACGTCGACGGCAAGTGGTTCGTCTCGCCGACCCGAACACTCACTGGCGCGATCATCGCCGGGTTGAAGTCCCTCGACCCCGATGACCTCGCCGAATCTGCCGACTCGCTGGGTGACATCTTCAACGGCTCGATGTTCGGCAGCGACGGGTTCGGCTATAGCAGCGGCACCGATCTGGCATTTCCGTTTCCGGAGCAGGCACCCCAATTTCAACGCGACATTCCAACCCTCACTGTCGAGGAGTTTGGTGCCACCAACGCCGATCTCATCAAAGGCAACCCTTTGGTCGGTTGGGCACTTGATCTGCTGCCAGACGACGTGGCCGGATCGATCGACTTCTGGGTGCCCGATCTCGAGCCGATCGAGGCGACTCGTGGGATCGAGATCAATATTCCGACTGACACCGGAGAGATGCAGCTCACCGTGGCGGAGTTGGCGACGCTGCCAGCGGCGATATTCGGTGACCGAATGATGGTCGAGCACGGAGGAGTACTGCAGGTCGACGGCGGTTTCGGGGGGACGGTTTTGGTGACGCTCGACGGGAATCGATTGTTGGTTCTCGGCGCATACGGCGATGTGCCGATCGACGACATGAGAGCTCTACTTGATAGTCAGATTCGCTGATCGTTGGCGCGCCCACCGGGTGGGTCGGCCCCTTCTATAGCCTCGCGCCATGGAGACTCACGTACCCGACCCCAAGAAGCTGCTCGCCGATTGGGAGGAATGGGAGCAGGGCATCACGCCTCCCGGCCGAGTCATGAGCAATCTCAAGATAGGTGGCCTACGCGAACTTCTGCGTTCTCTCGCCGAGGAAAGTTCCTGATACCTCCCGAGGGCCGTGGCGGCCCTCAATTGATTCCGCGTCCGGATGGTGCGCTCCTTGGCGGGCGGCCCCCTTGGGGAGATCTCAGACCCGATGAGCGGGTGCTGAGCCTCAACGATGTGACCGCTGCTCTGATGGCTCGCGGTAGGGGATCGTTGGTTGGTGAGGATGCTGTTGCCGCGGGCGAATCTGCCGTGTTGGTTGTTCTATACGAACACGACGGTGAGGTGTATGTGGTGCTCACCCGACGCTCACCGCACCTACGGCATCATTCCCATGAGGTGTCGTTCCCGGGCGGCCGACGCGATCCAGGTGATGCCGATCTTTGGCAAACCGCGCTGCGCGAAGCCGAGGAAGAGGTCGATATCGACCGTCACATGCTTCGACGAGTCGGCGAGCTCGACAGTTTCATGACAGTGGGTTCGAACACCCTCGTTCATCCGTTCGTGGCGGTGTCCGATAGTTGCCCGAAGCTGACTGCATCGCCCGACGAAGTCGAGTCGATTCGCCGCGTACCTTTCAGCGAACTACTTCGTGACGACGTCTGGCGAGAAGAACTCTGGCCGATTGCGTCACTCGAAGGACTCCGGGCGATCACCTTCTTCGAGCTGGTCGACGACACGGTGTGGGGTGCAACCGGGGCGATGTTGCGCCAACTGCTCGCCATCGCGACTCATACCGACGACACGATCCGTGGTGGCCCGGCCTGAGTGTCGGGGCGCATCTCTCCTAAACTCCAACCGTGCCCGAGATCAAGTTCACCGCCACCACCCACCCAGACCTGGTTCGCCAAGTATCCGTGTGGCTCGAGTCAGCCACCACCGATCGCTCCGCGGCCGACGTCGTCGAGGAAAGCGCCGACCTCACCAAGGAAGCGCTTCGAATCATCGCCGCGTCGGCACCGGCCGCGATTGCCGACAACGACCTGGTTCGTGGACTTACCGACCTCGGCTACCGCGCCACCGACCTCACCCGTGATCGGTTGCTCGCCGGGCTCGATGGTCTGGCAGCTGTCACCGATGGTCGGTTGGTCAAACGAGTCGGGGAGACTGGTGCGAAGGCCGCCTACGAAATGAACTCCAACGTGGCGAAGCAGTTGCTCAAATCGATTCTTGGTGGCTGATATGAACGCCCGCTTGGGTGAAGCCGCCAGTCGAACAACCGCTTCCGCTCCGGGCGGCGACGGTTCCTTCGACACGGTCCTAGTGGTCGATTTTGGCGCTCAATACGCTCAGCTGATCGCTCGACGAGTGCGCGAGACCGGCGTCTTCAGTGAGATCGTGCCGCCGAGTATCACCGCTGCCGTAATCGCCGAACGAGCACCCAGCGGTCTGATATTCAGCGGAGGACCGGCGTCGGTTCATGTCGAAGGCGCCCCGAGTATCGATCCCGCGATCTACGACCTTGGCATTCCAATTTTGGGGATCTGCTACGGCGCTCAGTTGATCGCCCTGCAAAACGGTGGCGACGTAGGGCGTACCGACAAAGGCGAGTACGGCCGAACGTCGATGACTCTCACATCCGACGGTGACGCCGCTCCGGGCGGGCGCCTTCTGGCAGGGCTCCCAGCCGATCAGCCAGTATGGATGAGCCATTTCGACGCCATCGTGAAGGCACCGGAAGGTTTCACGCCCACGGCCACCACTGCCGATGCGCCGGTAGCTGCATTCGAGAATTGCCAACGCGGCCTATACGGCGTTCAGTTTCATCCCGAGGTGGTTCACACACCCCATGGCCAGCATGTGATCGAGCAGTTCATCCATGAGGCCTGCGGCCTTGCCGGCAACTGGAACATGGCCTCGATCATCGACTCGGCGATCGAACTTATTCGCGATCAGGTGGGCGACGGCAATGCGATCTGTGGCCTGTCGGGTGGCGTCGATTCGGCGGTCGCCGCGGCGCTGGTACATCGCGCTATCGGCGATCAGCTCACCTGCGTATTCGTCGACACGGGCCTGATGCGTCTCGACGAGGGCGCCCAGGTAATCGAGACATTCGGCAAGCACATGGGCACCCGACTCATCAGCATCGACGCCGGGGACCGATTCTTCAGGGCGCTCGAGGGAATCATCGAACCAGAGGCCAAACGTAAGGCCATCGGTGAGCTTTTCATCCGAGTATTCGAAGATGCCAAGGCAGAAGTCGACAATGCCGGCTTCCTCGTGCAAGGCACGCTCTACCCGGATGTGATCGAGTCTGGCAACGAGCACGCGGCCACCATCAAGAGCCACCACAACGTCGGCGGACTTCCCGACGACATCGACTTCGTGCTGGTCGAACCGTTGCGAAGCCTGTTCAAGGACGAGGTCCGAAAACTCGGATCTGAGCTCGGCCTGCCCGACGAGATCGTGCTGCGTCAGCCGTTCCCAGGCCCGGGGCTCGGAGTGAGGATCATCGGCGAGGTCACTCCCGACAAGGTCGCCACTCTTCAACATGCCGACCACATAGTTCGCGAGGAGCTGAGGCTGGCCGGGTTGGAACCCAAGATCTGGCAGTCGTTCGCGGTGCTGCCCGACATTCGTTCGGTTGGCGTGATGGGCGATGAGCGGACGTATGGACATCCGATCATCATCCGGGCCGTCACCAGCGAGGATGCCATGACCGCCGACTGGGCTCGCATCCCCTACGACGTGCTTGAAGCCATGAGCAGCCGGGTTATCAACGAAGTGCCAGGCATTAATCGAGTGGCCTACGACATCACTTCCAAACCACCTGGGACCATTGAATGGGAATGACCCTCCAACCGGCCGACGCCTATCAACGCGCGGCAGCTCTCATGGGTGACGCCATCACTGCGCTCACCGATCAGCAATGGGATCTGCCGTGTGGGCCGGATCAACTCTCGATCGCCGCCGCCGTCGCGTGGGTAGTTGTGGGCGATTCGCAAATCAGCGCCGCGGTCGATCGTGGTCGCCTTGATGAGATCCATGAAGTCGAGGCCAACGTGCTCGGGCCCAACCTCGTCGCCACATGGCGCGGCACGGCGCTGGCCGCCATCACGAGCCTCAAATCGGTACGCGATCTCGGTGAGCCTGTTGAGCACCCCAACGGTCTCTTGGCCATTGGCGATCTCGTGGGCCAGCGGGTCAGTGAAAACATCGTGCGCTCGTGGGATATAGGTCGCGCGGTGGACCGTGAGGTCGTCATTCCAGATGATCTGGCCGAGTGGTGCCTCGAATTTTGGACCTCACATGCCGACGCGGTCATGGCCGGCGGTGTTCTGCCCAACGATCCGGTTCAACCAGCTGCCGACGCCGATGCCCCCACCCGCCTACTGGCATTCACCGGCAGAACGCCCTAATCGTCGGTGACGTCTTCGTCTTCCCGGTTGGGGTCTTCCTGGCCGGGCTGGATTTGATGTTGGAAAGGCTCGGTGGCTGTGGTGACCACGCCGGCCAGATTGGCGACAATGCGTTTCCAGTACCGGTAGAGAATCGCCCGTGGTACGGCGTAGCTACCGGCCTCTTCGGAGTGCATGTAGCCACGGATTTGAGTCTCAAGCTCGCGACGCAGATCGTCGGCGCGATCTCGAAATTCGGCGACCCGGCCTTGATCGGGATCGTTGATCAAATCGGCGGTCTCGCCCATCATGGTGGAGATTGTGCGGCGATGATCCAGGAGGACTTCGATGTCTGGTTCCCCCGCGAACGACACACCCTCATCGGCGAGATCGAGAATATTCTTGGCCTGGTCGCCGATGCGCTCGATCTTTTTGATGAGCAGTGTGTAGCTCATCACCACGGCGATATTTTCGGTGCCATGAACAGCGGCGTGAACCACCAGCTCGCCCCGAATCTCCTGCTCAGCCCGGTTGATGCGCTCGTCGGTCTGGCGCACGTCGATGCCCACCGCTTCGGGGTCGGCGCCACTGAGGACTGCGGCTGATGCCAGGTCGAAGCTGTGGCGAGCATCGCCGATCATCGACACCGTGCGGTTGGCGATGGCTTCGATGCCGGTGTCACTTCGACGGAAGAATGACATGACCATGGTGTTCGGCCTTTCAGCGAAGGATCGCGACCCCGATGAGGGGCCCGATCACGAATAGCCCTACCACATAGACCAATACCACGAGGTGTCGTTGCGCTGCGATGTTGGCGAGCCCTTCCGCCAGCCGTATCGGAATCTCGCGGATCGGTTTGTAGGGATAGATGATGAGTATGCCTGCCACGTTGAACAGGGTGTGAACGAGAGCGACCGTGAGCGCTTCCGGGCGACTGGTGGCCAGAGCGGCAAGTAGAGCCGTGATTGTGGTGCCAACATTTGCGCCCAGAGTGACGGGGTAGATGTTGGGCAGTGTCACCACGCCAGCCGCGGCGAGAGGGATCATGATCGATGTGGTGATGCTCGACGATTGCACGGCGATGGTGATGACCAAGCCGAGCAGCATCGCTATGGTGCCACCGCCGGCACCGAGCATCGCGTTGAGCGACCGTTCGACGCGATCGGCTACGAGTTGGCGCATGTTGGTCGTGATGAATGTGAGTGCCGCGAGGATGATGACCAATCCTGTGATCAGCAGGACGGTGCCGAGAATATTCTTGTCGAAGCCAAGACCCTCGTAGAGATCCTTGATCCACCCGACTGGTTCCTTCACCCATTTTTTGATCGGACTTTTCCACTCTGATCCGGCTGAGCCGACGAGTTGGCTGCTGATCGATTCGGCCACTTTCGACAGGACGCCTGTGGCCAATTCGAGGGGAAGGAGAATTGCGACTGAAATGATGTTGAAGAAGTCGTGGACTGTGGCTGCCGCGAACGCTCTGCGAAAGTCGGCGGATTGGCGCATCGAGCCGAGCGAGACCAGCGTGTTGGTGACGGTGGTACCGATGTTGGCGCCCATCACCATCGGAACGGCGGTATTCACATCGAGTGCGCCAGATGCGACGAGGCCGACGATTACCGATGTGCTGGCCGATGATGATTGAACGAGCACAGTTCCAAGGATGCCGATGAACAATCCAGCAAGGGGATTATCGACACTGGAGAACAGCGATGCCTGGGTGTCTGCTCCCATGACGTTGATGCCAGATTCGAGCAGCGACACGCCGACCAAGAATGAATAGATGAGGCCGAATACCAAAACCGATCGGGCCCAAGTTGGTAGCCCTCGCTGGATGGGGTCAGCCGCGGTCTCCATAGATCCAGAGGCAACGTATCAAATTGTCGGTGATCAGGTGCCGGCTAGTCGTTCCACAACCGGTGCAAGAGACTCCATGGAGTCGGCTGACCAAGTGATATAGCTGAACCCCCAGCGGTCGCGCCACCGCGAGATGGTGTCGACCAGTTGGTCGATGGCGCCGACCAGTACGTGGGGCATGTTCAGTGCGTCATCGGCGGTGATCATGAAGCCGGGCGCCACCGCCGCGATGAGGCTGTCACGATCATCGGTGACCGACGCGAAATGGACACGAGTCTGCAGCTCGATCGAGTCGAGCCGACTGCCTGCGGCTTCGCGTATCACCGCGAGCTTTTTGTCGGTGGCAGCTACCGATCCGGTCGGGCCAACCTCAGCACCAATCACCCCTGCGCTGAGATCGAAGTTGATGCCGATGATGTCGGCCTCCCGAGCTGCGAGTGATAGCACCTTCGGTCTACCGCCGGCAATGATCAGCTTCGGGTGGGGACGGCGGTGTGGCGACGGAAGCAGGTCCAGTCCTTTGATGGTGTAGTGATCCCCGTGGAAATCGAATGGAGCCTCGGCGAAACAGCCTTTGAAGATCGTGATCGCCTCGGCCATTCTCGCAATGCGAATGCCGGCTCGGTCCTTTGAAATGCCCGACCGTTCGTAGTCGGTGGTCTGCCATCCCGCGCCGATGCCGAACTCGAGACGGCCTTTGCTGAAAAGGTCGAGTGTGGCCAGTTCCTTGGCCAGCACAACGGGATGGCGATAGTCGTTGGCGAGTACCAGATTGGTCAGCGCAAGTCGGGTGGTGGCAGCTGCAACTGCAGTGAGACCGACAAGTGGCCCGCACTGCTCATCGAGATGATCCGGCAAGCTGATCCCGTGGTAGCCGAGTTCCTCGGCTCGCTGAGCGGTGGCAACGAGTGTGTGCGGGTCGGTAATCGAGCCGAGGCTCACCGAGAACTTGAACGGGTGCGGCATGCCACGGAAACTAGCGGCGTTGGCATGTTCACCGCGAGTTCATTCGGGGTCGGCGAAACGTTCACCAGCATCGGGCAGACTTCAAGCCTCGGCAGACGTGACGTCCGGAATACACTCCGGCACGACGAATCGTCCGGAACCGACTGGATCTAGATGAGCACGACACAAGACGACGATCCCGCACATGTGTTTGAAGTCGACGGATTGGCTGTTCGCTACGGCGATGTCACAGCGATCTCCGATGTCGACCTCACAATCAGAGTGCGGGAGATCACCGCATTCATTGGCCCGTCCGGGTGCGGCAAATCGACTGTGCTGCGTTGTTTCAACCGTATGAACGACCTGATCGACTCAGCCCGAGTCGAAGGGTCGGTGCTCTACCACGGTGTCGACCTATACGACCCGCAGGTTGACCCGGTCGTGGTTCGCCGCCGGATCGGGATGGTGTTCCAGAAACCGAATCCGTTCCCCAAGTCGATCTACGACAACATTGCCTACGGTCCACGAATCGCCGGCCTGAAAGAAAACCTCGACGAGGTCGTCGAACAATCCCTCACACGAGCCGGGCTCTGGGACGAGGTGAAGGACCGCCTGCGCACTTCAGCACTCGGCCTGTCAGGTGGGCAGCAGCAGCGACTCTGCATCGCCCGAGCCATCGCCGTCAACCCCGACGTGTTGCTCATGGACGAGCCGTGCTCCGCGCTCGACCCGATCGCCACCGGTCGCATCGAGGAACTGATGCGGGAGATCAAGAACGACTACACAATCATCATCGTGACCCACAACATGCAACAGGCGGCCCGCGTCAGCGACCGCACTGCGTTCTTCACCGCCGAGGTCCACGGGCCCACCGGCCAGCGCCGCGGAAGATTGGTCGAGTTCGACAACACCGGCACGATCTTTTCCAATCCGGCCGAGGAACGCACCGAGGCCTACATCACTGGTCGGTTCGGCTGATGTCTGAAATCAGAACGAATCTCGATGATCGGCTAGACGAGATTCAGGATGCGTTGCTCGCGATGGCCGAGGAAGTTGCCGTGCGGATCGGCGAGGTCACCTCGGCTCTCTTGGAGGGCGACATCACGGCGGCCGACGAACTGATCAGGTCGGATGACGATATGGATTTGGCCTCGTTGCAGGTCGAGGAAAATTGCATAGACACCATTGTGCGTGAGGCCCCAGTTGCCAGCGACCTGCGATTTGTTCTGTCGTCGATGCATCTCAACAGTGAGATCGAACGCAGCGGCGATCTCACCACCAACATCGCGAAGGCCGTCGGGCGCATGCAGGGAGCCCGAACCGATGAGCGAGTTCGTGATCTGATCGTTCAAATGTCGGTTCAGGCCCAGTTGCTGTTTCGACGAGCCGCAGAGTCGTTTGCCAGTCGAGACGCCGAGTTGGCTGAGTCAATTGACGAGCTTGATGATGTGCTCGACGACCTCCACGTGACATACATCCGGACGATCATGCAGGACGCCCGTCGTGGCACTCTCGAACCGCAACAGTCTCTGCAGTTGGCCCTCATCGGTAGGTTCTACGAACGCATTGGTGACCACGCCGAAAACATTGGTGAAAGGGTGCGCTACATCGTCACGGGATGGCTGCCCGAGGCCCAAGCGGCCGAGCGGGCACGTGAACGTAAGGTTGTCAACCCAACCACCGACGAGCCGCTTCGCAACCGTGGGATAGCGGTAATCGAATCGATAGCTGAAAGCCGTCGGATCGATGCCATCCGCCGTGACTTCGTCGCCAACGTGTCCCACGAATTGAAGACACCGATAGCGGCAATGAGCCTGCTGGCTGAGACCCTCGCCGCCGAAGACGATCCCGACGACCGCGACCGTCTGGCCGAACTGCTCCACAAAGAATCGAAACGGGTCGAGGCGATCATCGACGATCTTCTCGAACTGAGTCGCCTCGATGAGGCCGACGGAAATTTCGTCGACGTGAACATCGACGAAATCGTGTCGAGAAGTATCGATGCCGGCCAGTCATTCGCGGAAGCCAATCGGGTAGAGATGGCCACGGTGGGTGTGCCGAGTGATATCACGATCATCGGCGACCGACGTCAGTTGGTGCGAGCTCTCACCAACCTTCTCGACAACGCTGTCCGCTACTCGGATCCCGACACACGTGTCACGCTCACTGTCGACGACCTTGATGATTCGGTCGACATATCGGTTCGAGATACCGGCATCGGGATACCTCGACCGGACCTGGAGCGAATATTCGAGCGGTTCTATCGGGTGGATCGTGCTCGAAGTCGTGAGACGGGCGGCACCGGGCTTGGCCTTTCGATAGTGCGCCACGTAGTCGGCCAGCACGGCGGCAAGGTGATGGTCGAGTCGAAGCCCGGTCAGGGCTCGATGTTCTCGATGCGCATACCCAAACGCAGGTCCGCGAAGTAGTGGCCGACTTGCTGTCCGTTCTGGTCGTCGACGACGAACTGTCGTTTCGCGAAGGCCTGCGCCAGGCGCTCAGAAATGAGGGTTTCGCCGTGCATCTTGCGGCTGACGGTGAAGAAGCACTCAAGCTGTTCAGGTCGGTGTCGCCCGATCTCGTTCTGCTCGACGTGATGTTGCCCAGGATGTCGGGTATTGATGTCTGTCGGAAAATCCGTGCTGCGGGCTCAACCCCGGTGATCATGGTGTCGGCACGCAACGAGGAGATCGACGCGGTTGTGGCTCTCGAAGTGGGCGCCGACGACTATGTAGCCAAGCCGTACCGAGTGAGGGAGTTGGTGGCCCGGATGCGAACGGTGCTGCGTCGGGCGGTGCCCGCGTCATCGACCGGTGGCGGCGTTCACGACCAATTGAGTGTCGACGGCCTCGTGCTTGACCACGAACGCCATGAGGTCATGGTCCACGGCGATGAAGTCCACATGCCGCTGAAAGAGTTCCAGCTTCTGGAACTCCTGATGGAAAACGTCGGAATCGTCGTCACACGCGACACGCTGATCGAGCGGGTGTGGGGCTACGACTACGTCGGCGACACCAAGACGCTCGATGTGCATGTGAAGCGCTTGCGGTCCAAGATCGAAGTTGATGCCGCACACCCAAGTCGGATCATCACGGTCCGAGGGTTGGGGTACAAAATGGTGGCAGTGGGCAAGTAGCAGTTCGCCGGGCCATGTCGCTGTCGGTCGATAAGGTGACTCGAGTGTCTGAATCTCCTCTGCTCGGCGGCCTCAACCCGTCTCAACTCGATGCCGTCACCCACACCGGCGGCCCGCTGCTCGTCATAGCAGGAGCGGGCTCCGGCAAGACGCGAGTTCTCACCCACCGGATCGCCTACCTGATCGCCGAGCGAGGCGTTTCGCCATTCGAGATTCTCGCCATCACCTTCACCAATAAGGCCGCCAACGAGATGAAGTCTCGTGTGGCAGCCCTCGTTGGGCCGGTGGCCGAGAAGATGTGGGTGTCGACTTTCCATTCGGCATGCGTGCGCATGTTGCGCCGCGATGCTCAACTACTCGGCTACCCATCGGGGTTCTCGATCTACGACCAAGCCGATGCGGTGCGGCTGGTCGGCTATGTCATACGTGATCTTGGGCTCGACACCAAACGCTTCGCCCCGCGGGCAATACATGCGTCCATCTCGGCGGCCAAGAACGACAACGTGTCGGTGGCGTCCTACACCGATGCGGCCAGCCAGATATTCGAGAGGCGTATCGCCGACATCTATAGCGAATACCAGCGACGTCTCTTGTCGGCTGGAGCGATGGATTTCGACGATCTGTTGATGAACACCGTGGTGTTGTTTCGCTCTCACCCTGAGGTGCTCGAGCATTGGCGGCGCCGGTTCTCCAACGTTCTCGTCGACGAATATCAAGACACCAACCTCGTCCAGAACGAGCTGGTGCTGATGCTGGCCGAACAACACCGACAGATCACCGTGGTCGGAGACAGCGACCAATCTGTCTATCGATTCAGGGGCGCCGACATCCGCAACATTCTCGAATTCGAGGATGCATTCCCCGATGTCACCGTGGTGCTGCTCGAACAGAACTACCGCTCCACGCAAAACATTCTCGACGCCGCCAACTCGGTGATCTCCAAGAATTTCGGCCGCAATGTCAAGAATCTCTGGACCGATCAAGGCACCGGCGACACCATTGTTCGTTACAACGCAGAGGACGAGTCCGATGAGTCTCGCTACGTAGCGTCTGAGATGGTTCGCCTCCATGACGAACACCAGATGCTGTGGAGCGAGATGGCGGTGTTCTATCGCACCAACAGCCAGTCGCGTGTGCTCGAGGAATTCCTCATGCGGGTCGGCATCCCCTACAAGGTGGTGGGTGGCACCCGATTCTATGATCGACGCGAGATCCGCGACGCGATCGCTTATATGCGCTCGGTCATCAATCCATCCGACGAGGTCAGTCTGAAGCGTGTGGTCAACGTCCCCAAGCGTGGGGTTGGCGACTCATCCATTGCCCGAATCGACCAATGGGCGTTGGCCAATGGCGTCACGTTCCATGAGGGTTTACGTCAGTTCGAGGAGGCCGGGGTGTCGGGCCGTGCTTGCTCGGGGATAACTCGATTCCTGGAGATCACCGATCAGATTCGAGAGCTCCAACTGGGCCCGGCATCTCTACTTGAGCAGATCCTCCAAAGTTCGGGATACATCGACGAGCTCAACGACATCGGGGGAGTGGAGGCCGATGGCCGGCGGGACAACTTGTCGGAACTAGTGGGCATGGCCCGCGAATCCGAATCAGTGTCCGACGACAATTCAGCGGCCATCGATGAGTTCCTTGAGCATGTTGCTCTCCTGAGCGACACCGACGACCTCGACGACTCCGAGTCCACAGTCACTCTCATGACTCTCCACGCCGCCAAAGGACTCGAATTCCCGGTGGTGTTCATCGTGGGCATGGAGGACGGCGTGTTCCCCCATATCCGTTCGCTCGGCGACCCCGACGAGCTTGAGGAAGAGCGTCGGCTTGCCTACGTCGGAATCACGAGAGCCGAGAAGCGTCTGGTGCTCACCAGCGCTTGGAGCCGGATGCTCCACGGGATCACTCAATACAACCCGCCGAGTCGTTTCATCGAAGAGATCCCGTCAGAGTTGATCGACGAGGTTGGTGGCACCGGCATGTTGCGGTCGCGCCATGATCGTGGCGCTGCCAGATCTGAGCGCACGGCTCCTGGAGCGGGGCGCCGACGCATCGTCGAGTCGGCGGTGAGAAGCGCCAACCGCCCCTCGCCGTCGGGTGCGCAAAATCTCGGCTTGAGGGTGGGCGACGACGTGAGGCACGCCACGTTCGGTGAAGGTGTAGTGCTCGACATCAACGGCACCGGCGAAGACGCCCAAGCCCGCATCAACTTCCCGGGGGTCGGTGAGAAGCACCTGCTCTTGTCGTGGGCTCCGCTCGAAAAGGTCTGAACAGGCCTGGATCGTGGCCGTTCAGGAATCGTGGCCGTTCAGGAATCGTGAATCTGAATTCGCAACCGCTTGTTGCCCTTGCCTTTCGACTGGGTCTTCACCACCTCGAACCGACCGACCTCTGAGGTCGACATCACGTGGGTGCCGCCGTCGGCCTGTTTGTCGAGGCCGACGATGTCGACCACTCGAATCTCGCTGACCGATTCGGGTACGAGATTGATCTTGGTGCGTATGAGGTCGGCGTCGACAACTGCGGTTTCTCGCGGCAGGAACGACACCTCAATGGGGCGTGCTGCGGCAATCTCGGCATTGACGAGGTCGGTGACTCGTGTGGCGAATCCCTCGGGCAGTGGGTCGAACTCGAAGTCCATCCGAGCCGAGAGCGGCTCCATGTTTCCGCCGGTGACCGGCTTGCCCCACTCATTCCAGATGACACCACAGAGGATGTGGAGTGCCGTGTGGGCTCGCATGAGTTGGTGGCGGCGCTGCCAGTCGATCTCACACTTGACTGACGTTCCCACTGCTGGGAGGCGTTCGCCGATCGTGTGCCAGACGAGAGGACCGCGACCAGAGACGTCGGTCACGTCTGCGACAAATCCGTCCCAGGAAATCGTGCCGGTGTCGTGGGGCTGACCGCCTCCGGTCGGGTAGAACGCGCTGACATCGAGAGCGACTCGACCCTCTGCGTCTACATCCACAACGGTTGCCTCGAAATTCTGCAGTTGTGCGTCGCGCATGTAGAGACGATCAGTGGTTGTCATGGGGTCTCCTGTTGCTTTTGTGAGAGAAGGTTGATGTCGACTCGAACCGAGCCGTTGTCGTCGACGATCACCGGGAACTGCGATACGCCGTCGCCGGTTGCATCAACCGCAACATCAGAGCACCTGATCGAATCCTTGGTGGTGGTGAGCACGAACATCGCGGCGGTTGCGTCCCAACTGAAAAAGCAGTCGCGTGGCTGATCCGCTGGTCTGGCCTCGAAGGAATACCAACCGGATTTGGGGTCATCGCCAAGGTGATTGAGGATGATGTCTCGCCGGCCGCCGCCAACATCAGAGAACAGCAACGGGCCGTTGGCAGCAATCTCGTCTGACTGCTTGAATGCCGAGCCGGCATCGAAATCGGTGTCGCCGATCTGGATCCTGACATTGTTGCCCGACCCGGCCAGCCAGATGATGGCACCCCCCATCAGCAGCGCTATGACAACACCTGCCACGCCCACGATGACGGCGCTTCTAGCGTTGATGTGTGGTCCCCGTGCGACGGGCATTCGGATCTCCCTCGGATGTAGGTTTAGGGCGTTCGGGGTGCCTAGTATCGCCTGCGTGCACGCAGGCCGTTGCTTTGGCCCGCGTTCGCTCTGTTCCCCGCGAAATCGAGCCTGGAGGCTATACCGGTGGATCTGTTCGAACATCAGGGCAAAGAGTTTTTCGCCCGATATGGAATGCCGGTTTCGCCCGGCGAAGTTGCTCTCACCGTTGAGGAGGCAGTGGCTGCGGCCCAACGCCTTGGCACGCCGGTGATGGTGAAGGCCCAGGTCCTCACCGGAGGGCGTGGCAAGGCAGGCGGCGTGAAGTTCGCCGCCGATATCGACTCAGTTCGAGAGCACGCCGGCAACATCCTCGGGCTCGATATCAAGGGCCATGTCGTCAAGCGCCTTCTCATCGAGAAGGCCTCCGACATAGCCGAGGAGTACTACGCCAGCTTCACCCTCGACCGTTCGGCCAAGAAGCACCTCGGAATGTTGTCGAAGGAGGGCGGTGTCGAAATCGAGACTGTCGCCGTCGAAAACCCCGATGCCATAGCCAAGGTCTGGGTCGATCCTGTCGATGGGCTCACCGAAGAGGCATGCCGCGATTGGGTTGCCGCTGCTGAACTACCCGCCGCCGCAGTTGAAGGTACGGTCGATATTCTCCAGAAGCTCTACACCGCCTACGTCGACGGTGATGCCGACTTGGTCGAGATCAACCCGCTGATCCTCACCCAACAGGGCAACGTGCACGTGCTCGATGCCAAGGTCACACTCGATGGCAACAGCGAATATCGCCACCCCGACTACGACCAATACGACGCCACTCAGGTGCGTGACGAGCGTGAGGCCGCAGCCCACTCTCATGGTCTGCAGTACGTGGGTCTAGAAGGCACCGTAGGAGTAATTGCCAATGGTGCCGGTCTGGCCATGAGCACCGTCGATGTGGTCAATCAGGCAGGCGGCAACGCTGCCAACTTCCTCGATATCGGGGGTGGCGCCAACGCCGACGTGATGTCGGCTGCCCTGCAGGTCATCAACAACGACCCGTCGGTGAAGTCGATCTTCATCAACATCTTCGGGGGGATCACACGTGGCGACATGGTCGCTGAGGGAATCATCGAGGCCATGAAGCGCGTCAAAATCGACTCACCGATCGTGATCCGACTCGACGGCACCAACGCCGATGAGGGTCGCCGAATTCTCGAACCCAAGGTCGGAGATGGCCTGATGATGGAAGACACCATGCTCAGCGCCGCCCGTCGTGCGGTCGAGTTGGCGAAGTAACCGAGCGACGAGGAGCAAGGAACCAACATGAGCATCTTTGTCGACGAGAACACCAAGGTCGTCTATCAGGGCCTCACCGGCTCTCAGGGCAGCTACTACGGCCGCCTCAACGCGGAGTACGGCACGCAGGTCGTGGCTGGCACCAACCCCAAGAAGGCCGGCACCGAAGTCAATGGCGTGCCGATCTTCGCAAACGTGGCCGAAGCGGTCGCCGCCACCGGTGCCACCGCAAGCTGCATTTTCATCCCGGCCGCCGGAGTGAAGGGCGCGGTGATGGAAGCAGCAGAGGGTGGCATCGAGTTGATCGTGGCCATCACAGAAGGCGTGCCTGCCCAGGACGAAGCGTGGTTCTTCAACAAGCTGAAGCGCGACTTCCCCGGCGTGCAACTACTCGGCCCCAATTGCCCCGGCATCATCAGCCCCGGAAAGTGCAACATCGGCATCACTGCCGGTCACATCGCCAAGGCTGGCGGCCCGGTGGGCATAGTGAGTCGCTCGGGAACCCTCACCTACCAGGCTCTCTACGAGCTCAAGCAAAAGGACATCGGCGTCACGACCTGCGTCGGAATCGGCGGTGATCCCGTGCCCGGCACCTCGTTCATCGATTGTCTGGCCGCTTTCGAAGCCGACCCCGACACCAAGGCCGTCATGATGATCGGTGAGATTGGCGGATCAGCCGAGGAAGAGGCTGCCGACTTCATCAAGAACAAGATGACCAAGCCGGTGTCGAGCTACATCGCTGGTGTCACGGCGCCTGCCGGAAAGAAGATGGGCCACGCTGGCGCAATCGTTTCGGGCGGCAAGGGCACCGCAGCCGCCAAGATGGAAGTCTTGGCTGACGCCGGTGTGAGAGTGGGCAACAACCCCACCGAGGCCGGTGAGCTGATGGCCGAGATCGTGGCCGGTCTCTGATCAACAAACGTGTCGCCGTATGGGTCGTGGCGCTGAGCCTGTTCAGCGCGGCCTGTTCCGATGGCGGCAAACCAGATGATGTGAATGCGGCCGTGGTCACGTCGACCTCGGTCGCAGCCACGTCGTCCACCACAACATCGACAACCACGGCCAGAACCACCACCACGACTCTGGCCCCGCCCGAGCCGTTGCTGTACGACGACGGGGGCGTTGCTCTCAATGGGCAAACCCATGGCGTGGTCGTGAGCGAATCGGGGTGGGTACTCCCCGTGCTCGGCGGTGTCGGTCGTGGTTGGCGGGTGTGGACCCCGTGCGCAAATGAAGCCGATATTTTCAACGGCACCTATATCGACCACGTCGATGTCGTGCTCGACCCCGGGCACGGCGGCCCCACCGAACCGGGCGCAACGAGCCCCGGCGGCACTAG
>JBDNJK010000124.1:0-5981 GCA_041687805.1 Acidimicrobiales bacterium | reverse complement strand
CCACTTCCACTTCAACATCTGTCGAAGTCAGCTCCACTACTTTGGTTGTGCCCACAAACACGATCGCGGTGATCATGGGACGGCCGCCCGAAGGTGAGAGTTGTGGCTGAACCTCATCGACACGTATAGGGGTGTCATGATTCTTATCTTGGTCAAGTTGGTGCCGACCAGTATGAGGTCACTCATTTGGGAGAATTGATGAGAAACAAGATCGCTATAGTCGGAACTGGCTATGTCGGGCTCACAACCGGCGCATGCTTCGCTCACCTCGGCCACGACGTAATCTGCGCCGACATCGATCCGGAGAAGGTGCGACTACTCCAAAGCGGCAAGATTCCGATCCACGAAGTAGGGCTCCAGGAGTTGGTCGAGGAAGGCATTGCGTCGGGCCGCTTGAGGTTCGTTCTCGGATCCGAGAACGCTGTGGCCGACGTCGACTTCGTCTACTTGTGTGTGCCCACACCGCAGGACTCCGATGGCTCGGCCGACCTCAGCTACATCCGAGCCGCGGCTAACGAGATCAGCGACAAGCTTCGCCCTGGCACCGTTGTGGTCAACAAATCGACGGTGCCGGTGGGGTCCACCAACCTCGTTGAGCAGGCGCTTGGTCGCTCCGACGTCCCAGTGGTTTCCAATCCGGAATTCCTTCGTGAAGGGAGCGCGGTCGACGACTTTCTCAACCCTGATCGCGTGATCGTCGGGTCAGATGATCGTGCCGCCGCGGCCTTGGTGGCATCGCTCTACCTCGGAGTCAGGGCGCCGATCATGGTTACCGATCCGGCGTCAGCGGAGACCACCAAGTATGCGGCCAACGCCTTTCTTGCCACAAAACTGTCTTTCGCCAACGCGATCGCCGCTGTGTGTGAGGCAGTCGGTGCCGATGTCAACGACGTGCTGTTGGGTATCGGCTACGACCACCGGATCGGTCACGAGTTTATGCGTCCGGGGCCTGGCTGGGGTGGTTCGTGTTTCCCCAAGGACACCAGGGCCATCATCTCCATCGCCGAGGAGTCCGGATACGACTTCTCGCTGCTCAAGGGCGTTGTGTCCGTGAACGAAGAGCAGTTCGACCGGACGGTACGAAAAGTGACCGACGCCGTCGACATCAACGGAAAGTCGGTGGCATTGCTGGGGCTGGCATTCAAAGCCGGAACCGACGACATTCGTGAATCGCCTGCACTTGAACTGGCCAGACGGCTGGTGGCCGCCGGCGCAAAGGTGAGGGCCTACGATCCGGCAGTCACGGCAGTCGCGGTCGATGGTGTGGAGGTGGTGGCCGATGCGTATGCCGCATGCGAGGGTGCCTCGGCACTCGTGGTGGCAACCGAGTGGGACGATTTCAAATGGCTCGACCTCGACAAGATCGCTTCGCTGATGTCCGAGCTACACATCGTTGATGCACGCAATCTCCTCGACCGCGGGGCGGTGCGGCGGCGCGGCTTCACATATCAGGGTGTGGGCCGGCGCTGATGGCCAGGATTGTTGTCACCGGCGGCGCCGGATTCCTTGGATCGCATCTTTGTGATGCTCTGGTCGATAGGGGCGACTCGGTTGTCTGCATCGACAATTTGGTCACAGGAAGTGTCACGAATATAGAACACCTGTTCACCACTCGTGAGTTCCAATTCGTCGAGCACGATGTATCCGAATTCATTTGGGTTCCCGGACCGGTCGACGCGGTTCTTCACTTCGCTAGCCCGGCCTCTCCGATCGACTATCTCAATATGCCGATCCAGACCATGAAGGTCGGATCACTCGGCACCCACAACGCTCTCGGGTTAGCCAAGGCCAAGTCCGCCAAGTTCTTCATTGCCTCGACGTCTGAGATCTACGGCGACCCGCAGATGCATCCCCAGCAGGAGTCCTACTGGGGCAATGTCAACCCGGTCGGCCCCCGTGGCGTTTATGACGAATCGAAACGATTCTCCGAGGCCCTCACCATGGCCTACCACCGGTACCACTCGCTCGATACGCGCATCGTGCGGATCTTCAACACCTACGGACCTCGGATGCGGCCGGGCGATGGTCGAGTGGTGTCCAACTTCATCGTGCAGGCGCTGGAGGGTAATCCGCTCACGATCTATGGCGATGGAAGCCAAACACGCAGCTTCTGCTACGTCGACGACGAGATCAGAGGGCTTGTCGCGTTGCTCGACTCTGATGAGAGCGACCCGGTCAACATAGGCAATCCTGATGAGTTCACGGTGCGACAGCTCGCCGAGATAGTCATCGAGGCCGCCGACTCTGATTCCAAGATCGAGTTCCTTGACCTTCCCGTGGACGATCCGACACGTCGGAGGCCGGATATCTCCCGTGCGCGCGAAATCCTCGGGTGGTATCCCGAAATCGATCTGAGGGTGGGTGTGGCGAGAACCATCAGCTACTTCAAGAGTCTCCCGAGATTCGAAGGGCTGGGCGGCTAGTGATTGTTCAACCCGCGGCGGGTGCGGTCAGTCGCGTCCGACTACGGCAATCGCGTGCCAGAATCACTTGGTGAACAAGCGCGTGGCCGCCATCGTCGAGCAGAGTTGGCACAAAGTCCCCGGCGGAACGGCTGCGTCCACGGTTCGAAGCCTGGCAGCGGTCGCCAAGCGGGACGAATGGGACATCGTGGGGGTTTCGGCAACGCACCTACACGGCCCGGATCCCTTGGTTGTGCCCACCGTAGACGTGGAACGGATTTGGATGAACCGGATCGCCATGTACGAATCGTGGCATCGTCTCAGGCGACCGGCCATACAGAGAACCACCGGACCGGTAGACATCATCCACGCGACCGGGGGAGTGGTGCCTCCGAGTGGCGGCGCGCCGATCGTGGTCACCATCCATGACCTGGCGTTCATGCACAGGCCTGGCCATTTCACCAGACATGGTGTTTCGTTTATGACTCGGTCATTCGAGCTGACTCGCCGCGACGCGAGAATCGTCCTCGTGCCGTCGCAGACCACGGCCGACGATTGTGTTCAACACGGAATCGTCCCGGCCAGAATCAGGGTGGCTCGATGGGGAGTGGAGCCCGTTTCAGTGTCGGATGAAGACCGCGTCGAAGTCGCGGCACGGCATCATTTGCCATCGAGCTTCGTTCTATGGGTCGGCACCGCTGAGCCGCGCAAGAACCTCCGCGGACTCCTCGCCGCGCTTCGCTCAACTGTCCACGATGTTCCTCTCGTGTTGGTTGGCCCCGAAGGATGGGGCGTCGACATAGACGACATGATTGCTGCCACAAGTCGTCTCGTGCTCCGGCTCGGGAAGGTGTCGCAGTCCGACCTGATGGTGCTCTACAACCTCGCTGATGTCTTTGTCTATCCGAGCCTGTTGGAGGGGTTCGGAATGCCGGTATTGGAGGCAATGGCTCAGCTCACGCCGGTGATCACAAGTTCTGGAACTGCCACCGAAGAGGTGGCTGGAGGCGCAGCCGAATTGGTCGACCCCACAGATCTTGAGGCTTTGGCAGCGGCGATCGACAATGTGCTCGACGATGGGGACCGGCGTCGTGAGTTGGTCGAGGCTGGCCGCGTCCGGGCCGCCGACATGACCTGGGATGCCACCGCCGATGCCATCATTGCCGCATACAACGAGGCATCGGCGTGATTCAGATTGTCGCGAACCTGTGCTGGATGGTGCCTGGGGTAGTTGGTGGCAGCGAGGAGTACACAACACGCCTTTTGCGGTCGGTGGCGGCGAACCAGCCGCCTGACATCGAAGTCCAAATCGCGGGATTGCGGAGCTTGTCGAGGGCCCACCCCGATCTGGTCACCACCTTCGAAACGTCGACGCTGGCGATTCAGGGATCACGTCGGGCTCTGCGGTTGGCCGCCGAAAACTCCTGGTTGGCGGCGCGTAGTCGCCGGGCAGATCTTGTTCACCACTTTGGTGGACACGTGCCGGCCGTACACCCAGCGTCTGTGGTCGTCACCGTCCACGACACCCAGCCCCTCGACATGCCGAACAACTTTTCTGGTGTCAAACGTGCCTATATGGCCAGAATGCTCCCCAGATCTATTGCTGCAGCGCAAGTGATCTGCACTCCTTCGGAGTGGGTCGGGTCGAGGCTCGTGGATCACCTCGGGGTCGACGCTTCGAAGATCAAAGTTGTGCCGTCGACATGGGACGACAGGACTCCTGCCGAGCCTCTGACCAGCGCAGCGAACCAAGGCATGTTCCCCGAGTTGATAGATCGAGAGATCGTTCTGTACCCCGCCGTCACCCACCCCCACAAGAACCACACGGTCTTGCTGGAGGCCGTGGCTCGTCTGTCGAAATCTCGGCCTTCCCTGCGGCTCGTGCTCACCGGTGCTCCGGGTCGTGCCCAAGTTGACGTTGCCGCGGCCATAGCCAGGCTCGGCGTTGGCGACGTTGTCGTGCAGTTGGGGCGGGTGAGTCACGAGAAATACCGTGCCTTGCTCGAACTGTCACACATCTTGGCGTTTCCCTCCGTGTACGAAGGTTTCGGCCTTCCCGTTTTGGAGGCAATGCACTGGGGCAAACCGGTGGTGGCTGCCGACGCAACGTCGCTACCTGAGATCCTCGGTGGATCCGGAATCTTGGTCGACGCTCATGACGGCGAAGCATGGGCCGAGGCCATCGAATCGGTGCTGGTCGGCAGCTCGGACACGACCCGAATGGTGGCGGCCGGCAAGGCCCGGTCCGAGGCGTTTCGACCACGAGAGTCGGCGCGGCGGCTCGTCGATGTCTGGAGGGATGCGGCGGCATGAGACTTCTGGTTGTCTGCCCTCATTTTGAGCCTGACGTTGCGCCGACCGGTGTGGTCATGTCGGAGATCGTCCATCGGCTGGCTGATGCCGGTCACGTCGTGCATGTGGTCACGTCTCTTCCCTGGTATCGGCACCATGGGATCGAACCCGACTGGAAGGGATCGTTCATCCAGCACGAGTCCACCGAATGGGGTCGCATCACTCGGGTGCACCCGTTCCCCACCGACAAGACGAAGATTCGTGCGAGAGCGGCGGCGTTCTTGGGGTTCACCTCACTTGTGGGTATCGCGTCGGTGTTCCAGCGGAGCCGCCCGGATGGTGTGTTGGCGATGGCGCCTCCGCCCACTCTCGGGCTTGCCGGGTGGATTGCGGCACGTGTGCGGAGAATTCCGGTGGTCTACAACGTCCAAGACATATTCCCCGACGTGGCCGTCGAGGTGGGCGCGTTGTCCAACCCGCGGATCATCAGATTTGCCGAGTGGCTGGAGCGGTTCACCTACCGTCGCTGCGATGCCGTCACGGTGCTATCAGATGATCTGCGAAGCAACGTCGAAGCGAAGATCGGTGATGGCGCCACTCCGGTGAGGGTCATCCCCAATTTTGTTGACAGTGAACGGATCAAGCCCGGCCCCAGGCTCAACTCGTACCGGCGCGATTTCGGCCTTGGCGATCGCATGGTGATCATGTATGCGGGAAATGTCGGATTCTCGCAGCCTTTGGGGCTGATGATCGAGGCCGCTCGCGGTCTTCAAGATCGTGACGACGTGGTCTTCGTCATCAACGGTGGAGGGTCCGGCCGCCCGGCTCTGCAAGATCAGGCCGAAGGACTCGGTAACGTGAAATTTGTCGATTTCCAGCCAAGCGAGCGACTTCCGGAGGTCCTGGCGGCAGCCGACATACACGTTGTTGCGCTTCGTCGGGGCCTAGCTCGATCGTCTGTGCCGTCGAAGCTCTACTCGATCCTTGCGTCTGGTCGACCAGTGCTTGCATCGATCGACCCCGACACCGAGGTCACCCGCGTGATCGAATCGAGCGGTGCTGGCGTCGCCGTCGCCCCGGAGGATCAAGCAGCTTTCGACGTCGCAGTCCGGGGCCTCATCGACTCGCCGGAACGGCAAAGTCAGATGGGCTACAACGGGCGAGCGTTCGTAGAGGATTGGATCTCTCCGGCCGGGGTGGCAGCCGCCTACGTGCAACTGTTCGAGGAGCTACGGGCTCATCGCTGAGCCGCGTGCCGAAGTGTCCATATTGAGCTGTAGCGTGGTT
>JBDNJK010000001.1:0-21913 GCA_041687805.1 Acidimicrobiales bacterium | reverse complement strand
GCTCAACTTCTACCGCTACGTGACCCCGATGCTCCGGCATCGATCCTCGGCGCGGGCAACGACGACATCGAGATGGGCAGAGCTTGGTTGAGAGGTGCGGCTCAGAGTGGTCTTGGCGTTCCGCAGTGGCCGGCTGAATTCGGCGGACGGGGGGCTGATGCCGATGAGGTCGATCTGATTGCGTCGGTGCTTTCCGAGTTTGCGGTGCCAGACATGTATCCGTTTGCGGTCGGGCTCAGCCTGGTGGCACCGATTCTGTTCGACTCGGGCAGCGACGAACAACGTCGCCACTGGCTCCCGTCGATTGCCGACGGATCAGAGATCTGGTGCCAGATGTTCTCCGAGCCCGACGCCGGTTCTGATCTGGCCAACATTGCATCACGCGCCCAGCTCGACGGCGATGAATGGGTGATCAGCGGCCAGAAGGTGTGGACGAGTCGCGGCCCGTATTCGAGATGGGGCATGTGCCTTTCGCGTACCGATCCCGACCAGGTGAAGCACCGTGGCCTCACCATGTTCGCTCTCGACATGGAGTCAGACGGCGTGGAGGTCAGGCCTCTTCATCAAATGAACGGCGACACCCACTTCAGTGAAGTGTTCGTCGATGAAGCTCGAGTCGGCCGCCACGACATCCTCGGCGAGCAAGGCAAGGGGTGGGGAGTGGCGATGGCTGTTCTCACTCACGAACGCGCCAGCTTGGGCGGATCGGGGGGTGGACTCGACCCGAGCGGTGGCTACGGGTGGGTCGACCAGCTGTCGGCCATGGGGCGAATGTCTGACCCCATCATTCGCGACAGGGCCATGCAGATATACGCCCGCCAGAAGGCTGCTGCATGGACGGCCGCACGTCAACATGCTGATGCTGAGGCGGGTCGGCCCGCGGGTTCGGGTGGCTCCGGCGGGAAGCTCCGTCTGGTTGATGTCTACAAATCGCGCACCACGCTCATGCGTGACGCACTCGGGCCTGCTGGAGCGATCGTCGACGACCAACTTGTTGAGTTTCTCACAGGACCGTCCATGTCGATTCGCGGAGGCACCGACGAGATCCAACGCAACATCGTCGGTGAACGCATCCTCGGGTTGCCCCCGGAACCAAGAATCGACAAGGGCTCCACCTACGCCGAGCTTCGCAAACAGGGACTGGTCTGAGACCAAGAAGCCGATATGACAACATCACCCAACTTGGGGAGCCACCATGCGCACTGACATCACCGAAATGCTGGATATCGAATTCCCGATCTTGGCTTTCAGCCATTGTCGAGATGTTGTTGCCGCGGTGTCCAAGGCTGGGGGGATGGGAGTGCTGGGGGCAGTGGCCCACTCGCCCCAAGCCCTCGAAATCGACCTCGATTGGATCGAGAACGAGATCGGCGACCGGCCCTACGGCGTCGACATGATCGTGCCCGCCAAATACGCCGGCGACGAGTCTGGTGGCTACACGATGGCCGATCTTGTCAAGCTCATACCGCCTGAACACAAAGAGTTCATCGACGACATTCTTAGACGCTACGAAGTGCCTGAATTTCCGAGCGAACTCAATGCCGGTGGTCGCGGCTTCGACACATTCAAGGAAGCGCCGTTCTCGGCGAAGTCGGCTGGGCCGCAGGTGGATATCGCACTCGCCCACAACGCCGCGTTTCTCGCCAACGCGCTCGGGCCGCCGCCCAAGCACATGATCGAAGCGGCCCATGATGCAGGAAGACTGGTCGGTGCTCTCGCTGGGCGCCCGGTTCACGCCGAGCGAAGCGTGCAGGCCGGCGTCGACATCATCATCGCTCAGGGCGGCGAGGCGGGCGGACACACCGGAGAGATCGGCACCATGGTTCTGATCCCGGAGATCGTCGACGCGGTCGGCGTGCCGGTGCTTGGCGCCGGCGGAATTGGACGAGGAAAGCAGATGGCCGCAGCGATGGCTCTCGGCGCCCAAGGCGTGTGGTGTGGATCGGTGTGGCTCACCACCGACGAGGCCGAGACTGATCCAGTGGTGAAGGAGAAGATGCTTCACGCCACATCGGCCGACACAATCCGCTCACGGTCACTCACAGGCAAACACGCTCGGATGCTCAAGTCGGCATGGACGGAGGAGTGGGAGCGTTCCGACACTCCTGAGCCGCTGGGAATGCCTCTGCAGCCGATCCTCGCTGCCGAGGCTCAGCGTCGGATCACGCGGGCATCACACAACGCTGGCACCGGTGCAGAGAAGTTGGCCAACTACTTCGTTGGCCAGATCGTCGGCTCCATGAACCAGCGAAAGGGCGCCGGCCAGGTCGTTATGGAGATGATCGAGGAGTTCATCGACGCGGTCGAGTCTTTGTCGGCGCAGCTCGAGGTCTGACCTCCGAAATCTTCCCGTTTCGGATATCGAGCGATGTCGTGGCACGATGAGCGCATGACCGGCGCCGTTACCGACCGCACCGTATTCAGAACATGCCCCTTGTGTGAGGCCACTTGTGGCCTCGAGATCACCATCCGCGACGGCAACGTCGCGCGTATCCGTGGCGACCGCGACGACGTCTTCTCATCGGGGTTCATCTGCCCGAAGGGGTCGAGCCTCAAGCATCTTCACGAAGATCCCGATCGGCTGCGCAAGCCGGTGGTGAGGCGAGGTGTCGATGCCGATGGTGCTCCGGTGTTTGTCGAGGTCGAATGGGACGAAGCGTGGCAAGTAGTCGATGAGAAGCTGTCGGCAGTGCGCACGGCTCATGGCACCGAGTCGGTGGGCATTTATCTCGGTAACCCGGCTGCGCATCTGCTCTCGGCCTCTACTCATCTCCGTCAGATGATCAAGGCTGTCGGCAGCCACAATCGTTTCTCGGCGTCGACCGTCGACCAGATGCCCCGCCACGTTGCGTCGGGCCACCTCTACGGCGGCGGTGTGATCATCCCCATTCCCGATATCGAGCGCACCGATCTGCTGGTGATGTTCGGTGCGAATCCCTTCGAGTCGAATGGCAGCATCTGCACGGCGCCTGGCTTCCCTGATCGCATCGACGCCATGCGCGAGCGCGGCGTGAGGGTCGTGGTGATCGATCCTCGTCGCACGAAGACGGCTGAACACTCTGATCAGCACATTGCGGTGAAGCCCGGCACCGACGCGGTGTTGTTGGCCGCGATGATCAGCCATCTGTTTGCTTCCGGCCTGGTCGATGCCGGCGACGTCGCGGGCATCGTCGATGGTTTGGATGAGTTGCCGGGCCTTCTCGAAGCGTTCACCCCCGATGCTGCCGCGCCGATCACCGGCGTGGGTGCCGACACGATCCGCGGCTTGGCTGAGGAGATAGCAAATTCGGAATCGGCGGCGATCTATGGCCGAATCGGCACGTGCACCGTCGAGTTCGGAACTCTCACTACATGGCTGCTCGATGTTCTCAGCATCGTCACCGGGAACCTTGATCGTGTGGGCGGTTCGATGTTCCCGAGCCCGGCAACGGAACGAGTGCGGGCGCCACGTGAAGGACGCGAATACAAGATCGGCCGTTTCGAGAGCAGGGTCCATGGCCGTCCCGAGGTTCAGGGCGAGTTCCCTGTGGCCGATCTACCTGATGAGATCCTCACCTCGGGCAAAGGCCAGCTCAGAATGATGGTGACATTTGCCGGCAACCCGGTCTTGTCGTGCCCGGATGGGGCCCGCATGGATGAGGCGTTCGCCGACCTTGAAGCGATGATCTCCTTTGATATCTACATCAATGAGACCACCCGGCACGCCGATGTGATTCTGCCGCCGCCGGGATCCCTTGAGAAGAGCCACTACGACATCAGCTTCTACGGTTTCGGTGTGCACAATATTGCCAACTACTCGCCTGCGGTGTTCGAAGGCGATGGCCCTTCTGAGGACGACATCCTTGCGAAGTTCACGATGATTGCGTCGGGAATGGGCACCGACGTCGACCCGTCGGCGGTCCACGACCAGATGGTGCGTGGCCTGCTCGAAAGTGAGGTTCGCTCCGACGCTTCACCGGTGGCGGGTCGAGACGTCGACGAGTTGATCGGCATGGTCTACGGCCACACCGGCAGCGACCGTGTGTTGGATGCAACGCTTCGTACCGGCCCCTATGGCGACGGATTCGGAGCCGATCCCGACGGGCTGTCGATCACCAAATTGCTCGACAATCCCCATGGCGTCGATCTCGGCCCGCTCGTACCAAGACTCCCCGGCATCCTGCGGTCGCCAACCGGACGAATCAACCTATGGGCCGGGCCGTTCGCGGCCGAGCTTGAGCGGTTGCTGGTGAGGCAGCAGGAATGGGCTGCCGACGATCGCTTGAAGCTGGTCAGCCGGCGCCACCTCAGGTCCAACAACTCATGGATGCACAACCTTGAGGTATTGGTGAAGGGCCGGCCTCGTTGCACTCTTCAGATTCACCCCGATGATGCCCGTCGCCTTGGCCTGGCCGAAGGCGGCGAAGCGGAGATCAAATCCAAGGTGGGCAAGGTCGTGGCACCGGTCGAGATCACCGACTTGGTGATGGCCGGCGTGGTCAGCCTCCCGCATGGTTGGGGGCACTCTCTGCCAGGCACACGTATGGAAGTGGCGCGGCGTTACTCGGGCGTCAACTCCAACCTGCTCACCGATCCCGAGATAATCGATCCTATGTCGGGAAACGCGGTGCTCAACGCGATCCCGGTAGAGGTGTCAGCCGTCTGACCGGCGGCGCCCGTCTGATTGATGGGCCCACAACGCGAATCGGAGGCCGCCATATAGGCGACCTCCGACTCGGGTGGTTGGTCTTTGCGAGCCGCTCTACCGAGCGGCCGGCTGGTTGATCAGGCTGCTGCCAGTTCGCTCACCCGGTCGCCCTGGAAGCGGATGACCTGCTGGATCGTGGTGAGTACGAACACGATCGCTACAAGGATGATGGCCAGGCCAGTCAGGCGAAGGCCGGGAAGCCAAGCAGAGAAGGCGTTGACGGTGCCGATGTCGGCCAGGTCGCTCGCTGATGCTCCGCCGGGGGCGGCAACAGCGCTGGGATCGACTCCGCCGAGGGTTACGGCGTTGACGATGCCGACGATGAACGCAGCAATCTCGACCATGAGGCCCATCATCATCATCGGTGCGGTGCCAACGCCCGACCATGGCTTCTTGATCTGGATGGCAGTCGCGCCAAGCGAGGTCTGAACGTCACGGCCGGCATCACGCAACGTGCGGACGACGTTGACGAGCGTGAAGGTGATGGCGCTGAGGATCATGCCCATGCCGAGGAACAAGAACGCGGCCGAGAGTTGGCTGAGGGTCTGACCGGTGCTGAGGTCGCTGGCGACACCGCTGGGTGAAAAGAAGTCGGCAAAATTGGTTCCGCCGATGATGCCGATGATGAGTGCGACTACGACCGACATGAAGCCCATGCCGAGCATCGGCCATGCCATGGTCTTGGCCATGGTCTGCGGGAGATCATCGCCTTTGTAAGGAATCGTGTTCTTGAGTTTCGTGGTCATGTTTGCCCCCCTTGGAGCTGTATTCGAATCGGATGAGGTTGTGGTTGTGTCGTGTGTTGCGGTCATGACGCCTGGCGCCTTGCGAGAATTACGGGGATTCCGTTGGCCATGGAGTCACGGCGGTAGCGGATGTGTCCGAAGATGCTGTTGAGAGCGAGGATGACGGCTCCTCCGAAAAGGATCGCCAGCCCGAATATGGCGAGCGGGTTGGCCCATGCCACGGTGGCCTTCCAGACGCCTTGATCGGTGATGGTTCCACCACCGAAGAAGTCCCCTGCGTTGATTCCCGCGACGATGAGGGCGATGGATGCGGCCATGACCGTCATCACTCCCACTGCCGTCACTGCGAGCGGTACAAACAACGAATTGTCGTTTGACGCTCCCTTCTTGTTTACTGCCATGTGATTCCTCCTGGCACTCGTTTGTTTATCGATGTACGTACTGAAACGACGTTCAATCCCTTTCGATGCCGGAAATCCCTCATCTGTTGCAATTCGAGCAATTTGCTTAGATGGCATGGTGAGACGGCTGATCCGCAGCACGTCGGCGATCGCGGCTCTATGGTTGGTCCGTGGCTGATCTTCTTTCCCGGTATGCGCCTTGGATCGCGTGTTGTCTGAGCAGAGGGAGCGCTGCACCTCTTCACGAGAGCGATGTGGAGCAGTTGGTGTCAGAGCTCGGCGAGACCTCTCTGGCTGGTGGCATGTTCGTGTTCAAGCGCGGTGATCGGGCTGCCAAGATCCATGTTGTTCATTCTGGTCGAGTCGAGTTGTCCCGAGAGTTGGGCAGCCGGAGGGTCACGCTCCAGATTCTTCGACCCGGAGACGTGTTCGGCGATGTTCCGGCCTTTCTTGGTGAACGCGAGCCATTTGACGCCAGAGCGATCGAGGATTCCAACATTCTCTCGTTCGATGTCGATGCGCTGATTCGTTTGCTGCAAACCAAACCGCTGGTGGCGCGTCGCTGGTTCGTGTCGCTGGCAGAGCGCACCGCTGGGCTTCAGGGCCGCCTCGTCGACCTCTTGGCCGGTGGGCTCGAGTCGCAACTAGCATCGATTCTGCTGAGAGAAGCCGATGATGATGCCATGGTCCACATCACACAGGGACAATTGGCCGAGATGCTCGGTGTTCAGCGTTCGAGTGCGCAACGGGTGTTGAAGAGCCTCGAAAATGGTGGCCTGATTATGTTGCGCTATCGCAAGATCGAGCTCACTGATCGTACGGCGCTGCTTTCGTTGCTCGATGCCGACGCAATGGCTGCACCTTCCTAAAACTTGCTGTTCTGTCGGAACGTGCTGTTCTGTCAGAACGTGAATCGGGCCCCTCCTTTCGAAGGGGCCCGACTATTTGTTCGATTGAGTTATCGAGGGTTGATTACCTGACTGGCTGAGGAACGATCTTCTCTTTGGTGAGCGCTTCCGGCACTGTTTCGGGAATCTTGATCTCTTCCTTGCCTTTGGCTGCCCAGACCAGGCCGCCGCCGGCGAGACCGAGGACCAAGCCGAGCCCGGCGAACAAGCCAGCGAGAGCGAGACCCATCTGGAGTGTGGATGCGGTTACCGCACCGACTCCCAGTTCACCGAAGAGGCCATGCACGGTTCCAGACCAAGCCTGCGAACGTGCGGGACCGTCGAGCGGATCCTTACGATCGAAGCCGGTCCAGTAGCGGCCGTTGACTGCGACGTCGTAGCTGCCGGCGTCGTAGGTGGTGCCGTTGTACTCAGCCGCTTTGTCGAGGACCACTGTCTGGGTGCCGTCGAGAGTGTGGTGAGCAATGGTGGCCATCTGGAACATGTATTCGCTACCGGTGTTGATCACTGGATCATTGGGATTGAAATCCGACTTGTTGACCGGATAGTTCCAGTCTTGGGTCAGAATCGCCATGATCGCGTCGGCGCCTTCGGTCTTGCCTCTGTCGACAAGTTGACCGTCGTCGTTGTAGCTCAGCGTGACGTTCTGTGCTGCGCTGAATGCGTGCAGCGAGTCGTAGCCCTGCTGTACCCGTCCGTAGGCGACTCCGCCGGTGACAACGAAGATCAACCCGACGACCAGTAGCCCGTATCCGGTGAGTGATAGTCGTTTCTTCATGAGATTCACCCCATTCGTTAGAGAGATAATCAATAACTTATCGATCATCTATAACGATTGTAAGCACCGATTAGGGCCACCTAATAGGGACTTAGGTCCCGCCTGACGTCACGTTGTGTGACCAGCGCAAGTCTCAGTGGCCCGACGTTGACACGACTCGGCATTTGCGCAAATGCAGCTTTCTGGGCTGATCACGCATTGGGCTGCTGTTCTGGTTGTATTCAGGCAGGCAAAATATGGGAGAAGTGAATGATGCAGCTTGGAATGGTCGGCCTCGGCCGCATGGGAGCGAACCTCGTAAGACGGCTGATGGCCGAGGGAATCGAGTGTGTTGTCTATGACATCCATCCCGATGCCGTCGACGAGCTTGTTGGGGAGGGCGCCGTCGGAGCGGACTCGCTCGCCGACTTGGCCTCGAAACTCGACGGACCGAGGGCGGTCTGGGTGATGGTGCCGGCAGGCATCACGGGGCACGTCGTCGATGATGTCGCGGTGACGCTCGATGAGGAAGACACGATCATCGACGGCGGCAATAGCTTCTACCGCGACGACATCGACCGAGCCAAGGCTCTAGCCGAGCGCAACATCCACTACGTCGACGTCGGCACCAGTGGCGGGGTGTTTGGTCTCGACAGAGGGTTCTGCCTGATGATCGGTGGAGAACATGAGATCGTCGACCGGCTCGATCCGGTATTCCGGGCCCTCGCTCCCGGAGTTGATACGGCGGAACGCACCCCAGGGCGTTCGGGGATACCGACTCCGGCTGAGAACGGTTATCTCCACTGTGGGCCAAACGGAGCAGGTCACTTCGTGAAGATGGTCCACAACGGCATCGAATACGGAGTGATGGCGGCCTACGCCGAGGGGCTCAACATTCTCAGCCACGCCGGTGCCGGACTCGAGTCGGCCGGCCACGACGCCGAGACCGCGCCGATGAGAGATCCCGACTACTACAAGTTCGAAATCGATATCCCGGAAGTCACCGAAGTGTGGCGCCGAGGAAGTGTGATCGCGTCATGGCTGCTCGACCTCACTGCGGAAGCGATGACCGACGATCCAGCCCTCGACGGGTTTGAAGGTCGAGTGTCTGATTCTGGCGAGGGGCGTTGGACAGCACAGGCCGCCATCGACGTCGGTGTCCCGGCCCACGTTCTGTCGGCTGCGCTATTCGAACGATTCAGCTCACGAGGCGAATCCGACTACGGCGACAAGGTCCTGTCGGCGATGCGAAAGATGTTTGGCGGCCACGACGAGAAGGCCAAGAAATGAAGACGGGGATTCGATCGGATGGCCTGGTGCTCTTCGGGATCACCGGCGACCTGGCCGCCAAGAAACTGTTCACGTCGCTCTACAAGCTTGCCGTCAGAGGTCGGCTGCCACCAGTGGTGGTAGGTGTGGCGTCGAGCGCGTGGACCATCGATGAACTGCGCCGACACGCACGTCGCCACCTCGACGAGTCCGACACTGAACTCGATGAGGCTGTTGTCGCGGAATTGCTTGCCGCGCTTCGTTACGTGTCGGGCGACTATCGCGACCAAGGCACGTTCGAGAGACTCGGGAAGGCTCTCGGCGATGTCGACTTTCCGGTGTGCTATCTCGCCATCCCCCCATCACTGTTCACGGTGGTTGTGGAGGGCTTGGCATCGATCGGCCTCAACGGCAACAGCAGGGTCATGTTGGAGAAGCCATTTGGCAGAGACCTGGCCTCAGCGGTCGACCTCAACAACACGCTCCACAAGCACTACGACGAGAATTCGATCTTCCGCATAGATCACTTCCTCGGTAAGGAACCGGTTCAGAACCTGATGGTGTTCAGATTCTCCAACAGCATCCTCGAACCAGTCTGGAATCGCCACTACATCGACTCCGTGCAGATCACCATGGCGGAATCCTTCGGAATTGAGGGACGGGGCCGCTTCTACGACCGAGTGGGCGCACTCAAGGATGTCGTGCAGAACCACCTGCTGCAGATTGTGGCGCTGCTTGCGATGGAACCACCGGTGTCTGCCGCTCCCGACGCACTGCGAGATGAACGAGCCAAGGTCCTCACGGCGCTACGGCCGTTCGAGCCAGGCAATCTTGTGCGCGGGCAATACGAGGGGTATCTCGACGAGGACGGAGTCGATCCTGGCTCCGACACCGAGACCTACGTCGCCATGAAAACCGAGATCGACTCTTGGCGTTGGGCCGGAGTTCCGTGGTACATCCGAGCCGGCAAGGGCCTCCCGGTCACCGTCACCGAGGCGGTGGTCGAATTCAAGCGACCACCCCGGCCGTTGTTCGCTGATCCAGGCTGCGATCCTCATCCGAACCATCTCCGTTTCCGAATGAAGCCCGACGGAGCGATCACGCTCGACATGCAAGCAAAGCGCCCCGGCGATGCCCTGATCAGTGAAACCGTGCCGTTGCGCGTGGTGCACAACACCGACGAGTCGAAGCTACATACCGCCTACGAGCGGCTTCTCGACGACGCGCTGAGCGGGGATACGAGGCTCTTTGCCCGTCAGGACGGTGTAGAGGCGGCGTGGGCCAACGTCGATCTGGTGATCAACGATCACGCGAAGGCAGTGCCCTACAAATTCGGCACATGGGGGCCAGTTGGTCAAGTCGCGGCTCAGCCAGCCGACGGTTGGCACGATCCGGTCGAACAGTTGTGACGTCCACGGGGATTGGGGCAGCTTGGGAGCTCGCAGTGGGGCCGGCCTGATGCGAGTCTTGGACACCAATGCTTTACCGCTCGTAGCGTCTTCGCTGTTCGAGGGCCTCCTCGTCGACGCGTTGTCGAAGCAAAAAAGGGTGTCTTTCGCTTTGAGCGGGGGGTCAACTCCGTGGCCAGTGCTCGACCGGTTGGCCCGCGCCGACCTCGATTGGGAGCGGGTCGACATTTACCAGGTCGATGAGAGAGTCGTTCCACTCGGCCATGCCGATCGCAATTTCACGCAACTCGCTCAGGCATTTCTGAGCCGTGTCCCGGCTGTTGCTCACGCGATGCCAGTCGACGACACCGACGTCGAATGTGCCGCCAGGCGCTACGCAGACCGGCTTCCCTCACACCTCGACCTGATCCATCTTGGTCTTGGATCCGACGGGCACACCGCATCGCTGGTGCCCGGTGACGCTGTGCTCGACGTGACCGACTCCGACGTTGCGATGACCGGCGAATACTCGGGCCATCGCCGAATGACTCTCACTCGTCGGGCCATCAATAAGGCCACCACGATTGTCTGGTTGGTCTCGGGGGAATCGAAACGGGAGGTTCTTGCGCAATTGTTGGACGGCGATTCCGATATACCTGCCGGAATGATTTCGACATCCAAGTCGATTGTGGTGACCGACCTTCGTTGTGAGCCTGATCATCTTCGCGGAGGAGTGCAGTGAACGGACACAACGACAACAAGTCCGAGGGCGCCTCAAAGAACCACGTGTTGGGTATTGATATTGGTGGTTCTGGCATCAAGGCCGCGCCGGTGGATCTCGGCACCGGCGAGTTCGTCGAGAAACGGCGCCGCATTGCAACGCCCGATTCGGGTGACCCTGAAGCGATCGTCGACATCACCCGAGAGCTCTGCGAGCACTTCGAGTGGTCGGGCACTGTTGGCTGCGCTTTTCCTGGCGTGATCCGCCACGGACACACGCTCACCGCTGCCAACCTCGACCACGGTTGGGTGGGAATGTCCGCAGAGGAGGCATTCTCGAAAAGGCTCGGGCTCCCGGTCACTCTCGTCAACGACGCCGACGCTGCCGGTTTGGCCGAAGTGAGGCTCGGCGCGGCGAAGGGCGTCGGCGGGGTGGTGATCATGATCACGCTTGGGACCGGAATCGGCACCGCTGTATTTGTAGACGGTCGGCTGGTGCCCAACACCGAATTCGGGCACCTCGAACTGGGCGGCGTCGAGGCGGAAGATCTCGCATCGTCGAGAGCCAAGAACGACGACGACATCGGATGGCGCGAATGGGCCGGCCGCATCGAGGCGTATCTTCGGGAGATGGAGAGGCTGTTCTGGCCAGATATGTTCGTGATCGGCGGCGGGATTAGCAAGAACTTCGAGAAGTTCGGACCACGGATCGAGATCGAAACGCCGCTGGTGCAGGCCCAACTTCAGAATCGCGCGGGGATTGTGGGAGCGGCCCTGGCGGCTTCAGACAACATCTGAAGATCAGGCCAGGAGTTTGCGAACTTCGCCGCACAACTCGAGTGTCTCGAGAGCGTCGGCTTGTGTGATGGTCATGCAGCGCACGATCACGTCGCTGAATCCCAAGTCACGAAACGGTGCGAGCTGGGTGGCCACTTCTTCGACTCCGCCATAAGCAACCGCCTCTCGGGGCATGCCACGGTAGCCAGCAGTGACCATGTCGTCTCCCAGGCGCCTGGCCCGGGCAGCGTCGCCGAGAACGATGATGTCCTTGCGCACAATTGCCCGTGGTGTGCGGCCCAACGTGTCGCATTCATTTTTGTATGTGTCGAGAAGTTTGGGAGCTGCGGAGGGTGTCAATCCCGGCCCGGCGTACCAAGCGTTGCCCTCGCGAGCCGCACGTCGCAGCGGCCCGGGTGCCCCAGCTCCGATCCACCATTCGACGTTGCCGACCGGGCGTGGATTGACGATGGCGTCGGTGATTCCGAACCGGTCACTGGTGGCCGTCTCACCCTCTAGAAGCGCCTTGATGACACGAATCGATTCGTCAAGATCGCGGCCCCGTTTGGTGAGGTCGGCACCCATCGCCCGGAACTGTTGATCACCATGACCGATCCCGGTTTGGACAACAAAGGTGCCATCACACAGTGAAGCCAGCACTCCGATTTGCTCGGCAGCAAGCACCGGATTCCACAGCGGCAGCAGGAAGAGGCACCCGGTCGGTCGGGTGGTGTCCCACTCGGCAGTGAGGCGTCCGAGCATGGGCACGCCCTGGTAGTAGGGGATGGGGGTGGCGTGGTGGTCGCCGAGGCTCAGAGAGTCGAGTCCGGCATCTCGGGCGACTCGAGCCCGCTCGATCATGTTGTTGGCACCGACCCTCGGGTCGTCGACTACATGGGCGGATGTGATTGATACTCCGAGGCGCATGCCGAGATCATAGATTCAGCGCCGACCACGCCACGGATGTGAGTGGATCCGCCGATGCTTGCTACGGTCCCCTCTCGACACCACTAGGGGGACCGTTGTATCCAGGAGCACACGCAGAGACGCGTCCGGATCATCCGGCGATAATCATGGCTGGATCTGGTGAGGTGATCACCTACGCCCAGCTTGATGAGGGGGCAAATCGGCTGTCCCATGTTTTCCACGACATGGGTCTTCGCCCCGGTGATCACATTGCTTTCTGTCTTGAGAACCATCCACGGTTTTTCGAGATCTGCTGGGGAGCCCATTACGCCGGCCTGATCTACACGGCCATCAGCAGTCGGCTCACCACCGATGAAATGGAATACATCATCGACAATTGTGATGCCCGTGTCTTCATCACGTCTCCATACAAGATCGACCAGGCCGTCGAACTCCGTGACCGGACGCCAGGGGTTGAGATGCGCCTGATGGTCGGTGCAACGATCGACGGGTACGACAGTTATGAGGACGCCGTGGGAGCAGCATCATCTGAGCCGCTGCCCGATCGCGTGTCCGGCACCGACATGCTTTACAGCTCCGGCACCACCGGTCGGCCCAAGGGCGTCAACACCAACGTGCCGGCGTTGCCCCTCGAGACTGCGGGCACGTCGGTAGTGAATCTCACCCCGCTTTTCTCAATGTCGCCGGACACCGTGTATCTGTCGCCTGCCCCGCTGTACCACGCAGCCCCGCTCAGATTTTGCATGGCGGTACACATTCTGGGAGGCACCGTCCTGGTGATGGAGCGGTTCGATGCCGAGGACTATCTCAGACTCGTTCAGGAGTACGAGGTCACGCAGTCACAGGTCGTGCCCACCATGTTCGTGCGAATGCTGAAGCTCGATGAGTCTGTGAGGTCGAGCTACGACGTGTCGTCGCTGGTGGCGGTGGTTCATGCCGCGGCGCCCTGCCCGGTCGATGTGAAACATCAGATGATCAGCTGGTGGGGTCCGGTCCTTCACGAGTACTACGCGGGCACTGAGGGCAATGGATTCGTCTATTGCAACAGCGAGCAGTGGCTTGCCCATCCCGGCACGGTGGGGCAGTCGGTGCTCGGCGAGATCCACGTCGTGGGCGACGACGACGAGGAGCTTCCAACAGGGAAGGCCGGCACGATCTACTTCGACGGTGCCGGCACTTTCGAATACCACGGAGATGCCGAAAAGACCGCCGAGTCGCGGTTGGCCAATGGTTGGTCGACTTTGGGCGATGTAGGGCGCATGGACGACGACGGATTTCTGTACCTCACGGATCGCAAGGCCTACATGATCATTTCCGGAGGTGTCAACATCTATCCGCAGGAGGCTGAAAACGTTCTCACCATGCACCCCGAGGTCACCGATGTCGCCGTGATCGGAGTCCCCAACGACGACTTTGGTGAAGAGGTCAAGGCCATAGTGCAACCAGCGTCCATGCCGGTCGACGAAGAGGCAGCCCGGCAGTTGGAACGTCGACTTATCAACTACTGCCGCGAACAATTGGCAGACGTGAAGTGTCCGCGCACTGTCGACTTTCGCGACGAGTTGCCGCGTCATCCCACTGGCAAGCTCTACAAGCGTCTGCTCAAGGACGAATACTGGGGCGATTCCGAGCGCCGCATCTGAATTCCTCATGAACGGCGTCCTCGTGCCGATGGATGGTGCGGAACGTTCCGACCCTTCCTGTCCAGCGAGGTTCGTTCTGTGTTCGAAAGTCCCGGAGGCGCTCACCTCCGGGACTTTCGCGTCAAAGGTTCAGTCTGTCGCTGACTTGCTGTCCCGAATCGCCTCGATCAGTCGATCAGTGTTTGACCGGTCTTCGTAGATCAGTCGCACCAGCCAGTAGCGCAGGTAACGGGTGAGGCTGTTTCGCACCCAGAGCATCCCGCCGACAATGGCGAGTGATAGTCCCAGCACGATGACGACAAGGGCGTTTTCGGTGCCCACAATCGTGTTGAGGATCGTGGTGGCGTCAGCGCTGGTGGTGTCGCCACGCTGAGCTAGCGCGGTCCATAGCGCCACAAGCAGCCCGAGAGCCATCAACACCGAGCCCGCCAGCGAACCAGTGCGTTCTGGGCTGGCCTTCCCGCCCGTGATGCGCAGGCCGTCGACTTCCTTTCCGAACTGCTGCAGCCGGTCGGGTATTTGTCCCTTGATGTCGTCGCTCACAGTGAATCCTTTTGGATGTTTCTTATCGAAGTCGATATCACACCTCACCCACCCAGATACGCGTCGGGCAGATGCTGGGCGACCTCAGAGGGCTCACCGATGGCGCGGATCTCGCCGTTGACCATGACGGCGGCTCGATTGGCAACGCCAAGTGCCACCTCGGCGAACTGTTCGACGATCAGGATCGACATACCGCGGGCTGCCATCTCTGCAACGCGCAGATACAGCTCTTCAACGATCATGGGCGCGAGCCCCATCGAAAGTTCATCGAGGAGAAGCACTGCCGGATCGGTGGTCAGCGCCCGTGAAAGGGCGAGCATCTGCTGTTCGCCACCCGAGAGTGTGCCGGCCGTCTGCTTTCGACGCTCAGCCAGACGCGGGAACAGGTCGTATACCTTCTCTTCGATTGTCGCCACAGAAGCGCCTGAGTCGGCGATCATCATCAGATTTTCTCTGACGGTGAGGTTGGGAAATACACCGTGGCCCTCGGGCACCAGGCACACGCCCGCCCTGGCCAATTTGTCGGGCCGCACTCCGTTGACGACGTGGCCCATGAGAGACACCGTGCCGGAGCTGGGGGTGATTTGTCCGCTGATGACCTGAAGCGTCGTGGTCTTGCCGGCACCGTTTGGTCCCAGCAATGCCACGACCTCGCCTGCACCGACAGTTAGGTCAACCCCGTGGACTACATCGATCCCTCCGTAGCCCGCTCGTACCCGTTGGAGTGACAACACGGCACTCATTGAGCTTCCCCGTGACCGGAGCCGAGATAGGAGGCTTGGACCGCTGGGTTGGCCCGAATTTCCGATGGGGTGCCGACTGCAAGATTCTTGCCGAAAGTGAACACGTTGATCTGGCTGCACAGGCCCATCACAAACGACATGTCGTGCTCTACCAGCAGCACTGCCAGGCCCTCGCCGGCCAGGCCACGCAGCAGTTCAGACAGCGCATGAGTCTCCACCTCACTGAGGCCGGACGACGGCTCATCAAGAAGAAGGAGCCGCGGCCGAATCGCGAGAGCTCGGGCCAGCTCGACCAATCTGGCGGTGCCGGTCGGCAGGTTGGCCACCTGCCTGTCGGCGATTGCGAGAAGACCGACGCGGTCGAGGCATCTACGGGCTTCTGACGCCGGGCCAGAGCCGGTGCGATCCCAGCGTTGTCGCATTTCGGCTGCCACAAGAACATTTTCCAGAGCGTTGAGGTGACCGAAGGTCTCGAGACGTTGAAAGGTGCGAGCCACACCTCGTCTGGCGCGCTGATGGACGTTCAACGCGGTGATGTCGCTGCCATCCAAGACAACCGTTCCAGCGGCGATGTCCTGCATGCCTGTGAGGACGTTGAAAAATGTGGTCTTGCCTGCCCCATTGGGACCAATCAGGCCGGTGACTTCTCCGGCATCGACCGAAATTGCAACGTCGTCAAGGGCGGTGATGCCACCGAACTTCACTGTGATCGAACTGGCCTCCAGCAGCGCCATCAGGAATCTCCTGCCGCGGCGTCGGGTGCGACCGCCGGGCGGATGATGTCGGCAATGTCGAGTTGGCGATCGAGGTCTATCATTGCCTCTTCGGTGAACGGTGTGGTGAGACCGAGATCGCCAATTTCGTATGTCTGGTCGATGACGCGGCCGGAACGTCGCGGCTGGCGTGGGACGTCACGCCAAGGCAGCAGTGGAGACAGACTCCGTCCGATATCGAATACCGCGCCACGGGGCCTCGCGACCAGAGCGACAGCCATGGCCCCCGGACCAAGAATTTCGAGCGCTGATAGCCACGTCCACCCCAAACGGTCCTTGATCACGATGAAAGCAATCGTGCTGACCCCACCAAATAGCGCGGCGGCCGGGTAGGCGACACCTCCCACGACCACCAGAAGCACGATCGGCAAGCCGAGCAACAAGGAGAATTGGCTCGGGTTGAGAGTGCCCTGCTGGATTGAGAACAACGCGCCCCCGAAACCGGCGATTGCCGCGGAGAACGCGAAAACAACAACCTTGGTCTCGTTCAAATTGATGCCAGCCATGGCCGCAGCGGCCTCCGAGTCGTTGATCGCCATCCAACGGCGACCAAATCGGCTGTGTTCGAGGGCGATAAGGCCGATCACTCCGATGGCGAACACAACTGTGAGAAAAATCAGAAAGCCGCGACTACGACCGTCGAGCTGCCAGCCCATGAAGTGAAGCGCGGCGATTCGTTCCCCGGAGTCGGGATTGATGACACCCGGTTGTGTGAAAAACAACAGCTCGAACCCACGAGCAAATGCCATCGTTGCCAGCGCCAGATAGAGGCCCTTCAGACGGACGGCGGGCAGAGCTATCAAGACTCCGATTGGGGCAGTGAGCAGGGCGGCGGCGACAAGGCCCCAAGCCTGTCCGGTGTCACCGGCGAGCTTGAGGAACATGACGGCACCGAACCCAGCGAACGCCAGCGGGGCGAAATTGACCTGTCCGGCCCACCCTGTGAGCGGCACCAGCGACAGCATGATTATTGCGGTGATCATCATGGTGACGCCGCGGTTGATGCCGGTGCCGGTCCAAGAGCCGACGAAGGGGATGAGCCCGCCAGACCACGCGGTCACCGTCACGATCAGAGCCATTCCGCCCAGCGCGGCATCGGAGAGTCTCATGGCTTGGCGAGTTCGGCTGGATGTGGCTGCGATTGCACCCATGGCACGGACCCTGGCCTGGGGTAGAGCCAGCACGACCACAAACAACAAGATGGTGGGCAAGGCGCGGTCTGCGTTGGAGAAACCATCTGGGAAGTCGAGAAAGCTTCGGATGAATTGTTGACCTACACCGAGGATCATCGCGCCGAGGAAGGTGAGCGGGAGGCTCGCGAGCCTCCCGACTGCTGCGGCCGCGAAAGCGTCGATCACAACGAGCGTGAGGAGTTCGACCACCATTCCCGATTCGGGGGCAATGAGAATTCCGGCGATGGCCGCAAGCGATGACCCCAGTGCCCATGCCAAGCCCGAGATACGGGCAGGGTTGACGCCGGTCAGAGAAGTCAATGATCGATCGTCGACAACAGCACGCATGGCAACGCCGCTGCGAGTGCTGTGGAGAAATAGCCGTAGGAACAACGCCAGCGCGATTGCCACGCAGATGGTGGTGAGTCGGTGCCATGTGACGTTGACACTGAAAATCTCGAACCCTCCGGTGCGACCGAAGAACGGCTGCGAATTCCTACCGCGATCCACCCTCCATTGCGTGGCTGCCAAGCCCATGATCCCCAGCATCAGCCCAACTGTCGACATCAATTGCAATACCAGCGGCGTGCTCTGCATCCGCCGCATGATCAGCCTGTCGAGCACTACGCCCCCGATCGGGGCTATGACCAACACCACCGCGATGGTGGCTATCGGCGCTGGCCAGCCGCGGTTGAATCGCAGCTCCCAGTAGAGGAATGCCCAATACATTCCCAGAGCGCCCTGGGCG
Organism: Acidimicrobiales bacterium; assembly: GCA_041687805.1. GTDB lineage: Bacteria > Actinomycetota > Acidimicrobiia > Acidimicrobiales > Aldehydirespiratoraceae > SZUA-87. The sequence goes on along the minus strand of JBDNJK010000001.1, from coordinate 3,711 downwards.
AAGTTGAATACGCCCGTGGTGGTGTAGACGACCACCAAACCGAAGGCCGACACGGCGTATATCGATCCCAGAGTCAGTCCGATGACGAGCATCGAGCCAACCGCTGCAGCTGAAAAATTGCGGCCCGACCAGTTGAGGGCCGACAGAAGTACGGCCCCTGCGACTGTGAGCGCTATCGCCGCCCAGTTGCCTCTCGAGAGATTCATTTTGGACTGGTCATGAACGCGAGTCAGCCAAGTTTCTCGGCCTCGGCGGCAGCATCGAGCGTGATGGTACGAATGTTGTCGCTGTCACAGTCGAGCACACCCCGTTCGGTCGGGTGAACCTTAACGAACTCGCCATTCTGAATCTGCATGACGGCGAAGCACGGTCCGGATATCTTTCCGGCCGGATTGGTGACTCCCAGCATCCCGTGGGCATCAAAGGCCGTCACCGTAGACAATTCGTCGAGGAGTGACTTGCGGGTGACGGCGTTGACGCCGCCACGATCAACGACGGCGTTTATGGCATCTTCGATCATTACTCCGGCCGCCCAGGCGTTTAGCCCGAACGCCGCCGGGTTCGATACAGAGTCGACGTATGACTGCAGCTCCGAATTGGTGTCGGCCTCTTCGAACGGGATCGAGAAGATCGTGAGGTAGGTGCCGTCGATCACGTCGCCGCCGGCCTCGAAGATGCTTTGTGTGTAGCAGGAGATTGTGCACTCCCAGATTTGTGCGTCGACACCTTGGGCTGATGCTTCACTGCGCCACTTCACCAGCGACTGGTCGTTGGATCCGGTGCGGGCGAAGTTGGCGTGCTTGTCGGCGATCGTTTGCACGAAAGGTGTGAAGACTGGCTGAAGTTCCGACCCGCCGACGGCGAACTCGCCCACATTCTCGACGCCGGCTGCCTCCATTGCACGAATCGTGGTGATACTCGCCAAGCGTATGGACGGTAGATCGCCGGGCACGAGAAAAACAGCCCGCAGATCTGGGTTGATGTTGTCTTGGAACCATTTCACTTCACCAATGCGCTCGGTGTATTGACGTGGCCCGTCGCTGTAGGGGCATTTCCCCTGCGGGGCGACGACCGGGAAAGTGTTGACGCTGCATTGATGGGCGACTTCGGTGGTGAGTTGCGCAATGTCGGGCAGGCCTATCGGGTCGCCGGCCTGGTCAGGACACGTGTTGAGGGTGTCGGTGTCGTACACGAAGAGAGATGTGGTGCCGACCATGGCTAGAGCCTTCTCGCATGCACTGATCTGGGCATTCACTGATTCGTTGGGGCTGAGAAGAGTGTCGAAATTGATGACCTCAACCCGGCGGCAGGCCAAGCCTCCGTTGGCATTTACGTGGTCGGCCCACGCTTGCATGCCGTCCCAGGCGTCTTTGAATAGTCCCGGGGCGAGGGGGCTTTGGACATCGGCCGCGGCAAGAAACGTGATGGTGTCGGCGCTGACACCGATATCGGTGGCTGTGGTTGTGGTTGTGAGGGAAGCGCATGGGCCGGCAACCGTTGTAGTGGTCGTAGCGCTTTCACCGAAGATATCGCTGGCGGATTGAACGGAAGTGGTGGTGGCCAGCTCGGTTGATGTTGTGGCGTTGGCTGCCGCCGCGTCGACGGCCGAACCGCTCGAGCCGGAGGAACAGGCTGAGGCGATCAGCATCATTGCGATGGCGGCCCCTGGCCAGGCGTGTGCCTTCGCTCGAGCCATCCAAATCCCCTGTCTTTCCGTGCTATTCGGCGTCGCTTGAGGATAAGCGCACCGGAACCAACAGCGCCACCGACAGACCCGGGCGCGGCTTGAGGATCTTGGTCGTGTCGCTGTGGTAGCGCAGGCCGGGGTACGTTCTGGCTGAGACTGTACGGAGATGACCGCATGACCAAATCCGAACTTGACTTGGCGTCGGATTTTCCGGCTGCCGACAGCGCCGAGTGGCGTGCGGCAGTAGCGAAGGTTCTGCATGGACGCGACTTCGAATCTGTTCTGGTGAGCGAGACTCGCGACGGGCTCGATATCCAACCGCTCTACACGGCAGGGTCCGAGCGGGGGCCCGATGAGGGCGGTTCGGCGGAGTCTGGGCCGGCAGACATCGCTCGGGTGCGTCATGGATGGGACGTGCGGCAGTCTCATGGTGGCGATCCGGATCGCTGCAATGTTGAGGTTCTTGAGGATCTCGAGGGTGGTGTTACGTCGATCGAATTAGACGTTCCAGCAGACGCCGATGCTGGTGTCTATCTACGCGCTGCTCTGGTGGGGGTGAGCCTCGACACGGTGCCGGTTGCGCTGGCACCTCACTCGAGCATCGATAGTGCACGGGCATTTTTGGCCTTGGTAGGTCGAGCTGATGGCTCTGCCGCGGCGGAGCATTGGTTGGGAATCGATCCGCTCGGTGCAACGGTGCGTGGTGACCGCCTCGATGAGCTCGACACAGCAGTCGCCGACGCGGCTGATTTCGCGGCCGATCCCGGCGCTGATGTCGATGGCGTTCGGGTCTTCACTGTCGACACGACTCGTTATGCCGACGCCGGAGCCACCGAGGCGCAACAACTCGCAATCTCGCTGTCGGTCGGCGTTGCGTATTTGCGAGCATGTGAGGCAGCGGGGATAGCGCCATCTCAGGCCGCGTCAATGATCGGGTTCCGGTTCACCGCAACTGCCGACCAATTCGTCACGATCGCCGTGCTGCGTGCAGCACGCCGTCTTTGGTCTCGGGTGCTCGAGGCTTCGGGCGTCGCTGGCGCTGGCCGAGGGCAAGCACAACATTGTGTCACGTCCGCTGCGATGCTTAGTCGCCGCGACCCGTGGGTCAACTTGTTGCGATCAACTACGGCGTGTCTGGCTGCAGGTGTGGGCGGCGCCGACTCTGTCACGGTTCTGCCGTTCGATTTACCGTTGGGCCGTCCCGATCCGCTCGGCCGTCGAACCGCACGTAACACGCAGGCGTTGTTGATTGAAGAGTCGCACGTTTCGCGATTCGTTGATCCGACCGCGGGATCATGGTTTGTCGAGTCGCTCACCGAGAGGCTTGCATCGATGGCATGGACCGGATTTCAGTCGATCGAATCGGCTGGTGGTATGGCTGAAGTGCTGCGCGATGGATCGCTGGAAGCCGAAGTCACGTCGTCGTGGACGTCACGCCTGGAGTTGCTCGCTACGCGGGCAGAGCCGCTCACTGGAGTGTCGGAGTTTCCGCTTGTCGACGAAGCGCTCCTAACACGGCCCGACATTGATCAGCCGAGTTCGGGGTGGCCTGTTCGACGGTTGGCGGAGCCGTTCGAACTGCTGCGCGATGTTGCCGACCGTCATTTGATCGACCATGGCTCGCGGCCGCGTGTCTGCATCGTCGCGCTGGGAGATCTGCCAACTCACACGGCTCGATCCGCTTGGATGAGCAACCTTCTCGCTGTCGCCGGAATCGCCACCACAGGAGCCGAGTCCGACGGGGCGGTTTCGCCCCTTGACGCTGCGGCGCGCTTCGCTGCGTCGGGTTGCGATGTGGCCGTGATGTGCTCATCTGATGCCATGTATGAGCAGCGCGGGGTTGCCACTGCGTTGGCATTGAGAGAAGCAGGGGCCGTAGTGGTGGCGATTGCCGGTGATCCTGATGACTCGCGGCGTGATCTGGAAGGCGCAGGCGTGACACAGTTCTGGCATGCGGGGATCGACGTGCTCGACACGCTCGGTCAACTGCTCGACCATTTGACCAGTGGTATTGAACCCGATAT
>JBDNJK010000032.1:0-23634 GCA_041687805.1 Acidimicrobiales bacterium | reverse complement strand
CTAGACGATTTGGCCACCGGGGTCGCCGGGTTCATGGAGAAGATCCAAGCCGACGGCAACGCCGATCGGGTCACTCTCATGACCATGTCGGAGTTTGGTCGGCGGGTGGGAGAGAACGGATCAGGTGGTACCGACCACGGCCTAGGTGGTCTGCAGATGGTGTTTGGCCCAACGGTCAACGGATGGCAGGTCCATGGTGAACTCGACCTCACGGATCTTGCCGACGGAGACGTGCCGACCAGAGTTGATGAACGATCGGTTTATGCAGACGTGCTCGACTGGTTGGGAGGTCCGACCGATGAGATTCTCGGTGGCTCCTTCGATCGTCTTGGTGCGCTCGCTGCCTGACCCGACGACAGGAGAGACCCGGGTCAGGCAGCGATAGCGATTCTCAGGCCCCGGACCAGTTGGGCTTGCGCTTCTCGGCGAACGCAGTCGGTCCTTCGGCGGCGTCCTTGGACACGAAGACGCTGGCCTGCAGCGGTCGCTGCACAGCCCAAAGTTCTTCTTCTGTGCCGCCGACGCTGGCTCTGATGATTTCTTTCGAAGCGGCAACGCCCAGAGGAGCGTTCCCGGCAACCTTCTCGGCTAGCTCGATCGCGACGTCGAGTGCACCACCCGGTTCGGCAAGCCGGCTGATGAGCCCGTATTGGGCGCCGTCTTCGGCGCTGATCGGATCGCCGGTGATGGCCATCTCCATGGCCTTGCCGTAGCCGACTCGACTCGGCAGTCTGATCACTCCGCCACCAGCCGCAAACAGCCCGACCTTCACTTCGGGAATGCCGAGTTTGGCTCCCTTGGCAGCGACGAGCAGATCACAAGACAGCGCCAATTCGAGACCACCGGCAAGGGCGAAACCCTCGATAGCGGCTATGAGGGGCTTGGCGGCGCCAGCCTGGATGAAATCGAACATCGGTCCGATGTCTTCGCCTCGGGCAAATGCCTTGAGATCCATCCCTGCGCAGAATCCTCGGCCGTTGCCGGTGAGTACGCCTGCGGTGAGAGTCGGGTCGTTGTTGAGTTCCTGAACTGCTGCCCACAGTCCGGTGGAGAGATCGCCATTGATGGCGTTCATCTGGTCGGGTCGGTTGAGGGTGATTATCTGTACGCGCCCTCGCCGCTCCGTGAGGACTGCCGGCTCACTTGAATTTTCGGTCATATCGGTCTCCTTGGGAAGTTGCCGCTACTTCGGTGGCATGCGTATGCCACCGTCGAGACGGATCGTCTCTGCGTTGAGGTATGGGTTGGTGATGCACTCCATCACAGCGAATGCCAGTTCTTCTCCAGAACCGAGACGCTTGGGGAACAGCACAGACTGACCAAGGTGGGTCTTGAACGCCTCGGATGCCTCACCCTCGCCGTAGATGGGTGTGTCGATGAGTCCGGGCGCAATGGTGTTGACTCGAATGCCAACCGCACTCAGGTCTCGAGCGATGGGAAGAGTCATACCAACCACGCCGCCTTTGGAGGCCGAGTATGCACATTGGCCAATCTGGCCGTCGAAGGCCGCAGCGGAAGCCATGTTGACAATCGCGCCACGGCTGCCATCGGCATCGACCGGGTCGGTTATGGCCATGGCCGCTGCTGAGCGGCTGAGCATGTTGAACGTCCCGATGAGGTTGACCTTCAACACGAAGGCGAACTTGTCGAGATCGAGAGGCACGTTGTTGCGGTCGATGGTTCGCCCGGCGTAGCCGATTCCGGCAGAATTGACCAGCGCCCTCAGCGGACCCATTTCCGAGGCGGCAGCAACTGCAGCGTCGGCGTCGTCGGGTGACGACACATCACACTTCACGAACAGGCCGCCAAGTTCTTTGGCGATGGCCTGGCCCTTTTCTTCGTTGAGATCGGCAACGACAACCCGGGAGCCGGCCGCCGCGAGTTGGCGAGCGCTTGCTTCGCCGATGCCCGATGCTCCTCCGGTGACGATTGACGAACTGCCTTCGAGATTCATGCGTGGCATCAGGCTTCGATCCTTTCGATGATGGTTGCGTTGGCCATTCCGCCGCCTTCGCAGATGGCCTGGAGGCCGTAGCGGCCACCAGTGCGTTCGAGCTCGTTGATGAGTGTGGTCATGAGTTTGGCCCCCGAACAACCGAGGGGATGGCCGAGTGCGACGGCCCCACCATTGACGTTGACTTTCGCCAGGTCGGCGCCAGTTTCTTTCTGCCATGCGAGAACGACCGATGAGAACGCCTCGTTGACTTCGAACAGGTCGATGTCGTCAACATTGAGACTGCCCTTGTCGAGAACCTTCGCTGTCGCTGGGATTGGGCCCTTGAGCATGGTGACGGGGTCGGCGCCCACCACGGCGAACGCATGGAAGCGGGCTCGTGGCTTGAGGCCGAGTTCGGCGGCCTTTTCGGCGCTCATGATGAGCAATGCTGAGGCACCATCGGCGATCTGCGAGGAGTTGCCGGCGGTGATGCGTCCGCCCTCTTGGAATGCCGGCTTGAGTCCGGCGAGTTTCTCAGCCGTGGTGCCCGGACGTATACCTTCGTCCTTGGTCATGATCTCCGTCTGGCCGTCGATTTCGACGGGCACAGGGATGATCTCGTTTTCGAAACGTCCCTCGATGGTGGCCTGCTCGGCGCGTCGCTGGCTCTCAGCGCTGAACACGTCGAGGTCTTCGCGAGTGATGCCCCACTCGTCGGCAATCATGTCGGCGCCAATTCCCTGCGGAGGTAGGCCGGTGTCGGCGTAGCGATCCTGCATGGTCTTGGGGAAGGGGAAGTCCATTCCACTGACGACGCTTGCACCCATGGGTACGTTGGTCATCGACTCGACCCCGAGGGCCACGACCACGTCGTATGCCCCGGCCATGACGCCTTGGGCGGCGAAATGGATTGCCTGCTGACTCGATCCGCACTGGCGGTCGACTGTGGTGGCCGGTACCGACTCGGGCCAACCGGCGGCGAGTACGGCATTTCGTCCAATGTTGAGCGACTGCGGGCCGACCTGCATCACACATCCGGTGATTACGTCATCGACGAGGGCCGGATCGAGATTGTTGCGTTCGGCGAGGGCCTTGAGGACGTGAGCCGCCAGGTCGACCGGATGCCAATCCTTGAGCTTCCCGTTGCGTCTACCGGTCGGTGTTCTGACCGCATCGACTATTACGGCTTCTGTCATTTTGTGCTCCTGGTTTCAGGGGGTTGTGGAGATTGCTTCGTCTTGGGTGGCGCTGTTTGTCCTGGCGGCTGTGATGTTGACCGACAAGCGGTCGAGGAGTTCGGCGAGCTGGTGGCGGTCGGCGCGGGAAATGCCTCTGCGGAATTCAGCTCTTAGTCCACGGTCGAGCGCGTAAAACTCGTCGACCAGTGACTCGCCTGCGGCGGTGGCTGCCAACATCCAGACGCGTCGATCGTCGGGGTTGGGGAGTCGTCGAATCAGGCCACGAGTTTCGAGTTGGTCGATCATCGTGCCTGTGGCGGCGCGCCCCAGCCCAACCATCTCAGCCAATTCAGTCTGTGTGCTGGATCCAAAGTCGGTGACGTATGCGAGCAAGGTTGCTTGAGAGAGGTTGAGCTCGAGAACGGATAGCCGCTCGTCAAACGCTGATCTGAGCTCGCGGGCGGTGGCGATGATGGCAATCTCGAAGCGTCGCCACGATGGCGTGGCCCGCTTGGCACCGTTTCGGTCGGGGGGAGGATTACTCATGCAGATCTTATGGTTGCATACAATCAGGGCCTAGACAGTATCGGGCAGACGTATTCTGCCTAGCGGGTGAACGACCGCTAGCACTCAGGTCTGGAGATCGAGGGTGGCCTCGGCGAGAGACGACAACTCGAACGTCCAGTCGGGTGGCTCTACCACCGGGAACATCACGAACTTCGAGGCCCCCGCATCGATGAACTCGCCAATCATCTCCGCCATACGAGAATGTGATGTGGCGATGACCTCACCCGGGTCGGCGTCGGGCCTTCTCGCGGCTACCCGCTGGACCAACGCGTCGGGTATTGCTCCGTCGACATAGGGGATCAGCACGCCGTAATGATCCGGATCGATCGATCGGCCGGAATCGGCGGCGGCCTGTTTGATTGCGACGATGCCATCGACCACATGTCGGGGCGTGGTGAACGAAGCCAGCCATCCATCAGCCAAACGGCCAGTGCGTCGTAGCTCCGAAGGAGCCTGCCCTCCGAGCCAGACCTCAAACGGATTGCGTTTGGGTTTAGGCAACACCCGGGCGCCCTTGACATGGAATCGCTCGCCGTCGTGATCGACGACATCCTCGGTCCACAATCGACGCATCAGTGGCATCGCTTCTTCGAGCCATGGCGCTCGCTCCTTGCGATCCACCTGGAATGCCTGATGCTCGGCGGTGTTGGCGATACCAAGTCCGAACGCAGGTAGACATCGGCCGTCCGAGACCAGGTCGAGGCTGGCGAGAGCCTTGGCCATCAGTATCGGATTCCGTCCCGGCACAACCGATACGGCCGGGCCGAACTTGAGGCGCTCGGAGCGTCCGGCGACATAGGACATGGCCACGATCGGATCGAGCTGTGGGCTGTTGACTCGTTCTGGAAACCACAGCGAGTCGTAGCCAAACCGATCGAGGTCGTCGACCAGCCGGCCAAGCCCGCCTATGTCGGCGAACAGTTTCGGTGCCGCCCCGATGCCATATCCGATTCGTACTTTCATGGTTCCAGCGTCGCACACGTATGTCGATGGGGGGGAACCCTGAGTTGGTCACTCAGGCGGTCAGGCCGACCAGTTCCTCGCTCACGGCCCAGAGGCGTGCGGCAGCTGCGCCGTTGGTCGCTGCCGGAATCGGCTCCTTCGGCTTGCAGTCAGTCCAGTAGATCCCATTATCGAGCGATCGCGTGTCGGCGCCGGCGAGGAAAACCGATGTGGCAGCGCCTTTGTGAGGCGTGCGGATCACGGGTTTGATCAGGGGCATGAGACGTCGAATCCACATTGGCCCCTCCGGTCCCTGGCCGAACGAGGTCGCGACTACGCCCGGGTGTAGAGCGGTAGCCGACACTTCCGAGTCTCGGAGTCGCCGATCCAATTCCACGGTGAACAATATGTTGGCCAATTTGGACGCGGCGTAGGCCTTCGATGACGAGTATCCGCTCGTCATATGCAGGTCCTCAAAGTCGAGCCCCTTCTTTCTGCTCTGGTGGACCTGACTGCTCACGGTGATTACCCGGGCTGGGCTACTGGCGACCAACAGGTCGGTGAGAAGATTCGTGAGCAGAAACGGGCCTAGGTGATTGACCCCGAAAGTCCACTCGTTGCCATCGGCGGTCTCTTGTCGTTTCCCGGCCATCACTCCTGCGTTGTTGATGAGCACGTCGAGACGATCATGATCGGCGGTATAGGCGGAAGCGAACTCGCGAACTGAATCGAGCCGTGACAAATCGAGATCGCCGACCTCGATCTCTGCTCCGGTCGACTTTCGAATCTCGGCCGCGGCAGCCTGGCCTTTGGCGCGGTCGCGGGCGGTGATCATGACACCGGCACCCCGTCGGGCAAGTTCCTGGGCCGTGGCTTTGCCGATCCCGGAGTTGCCGCCGGTGATGAGAACACTCTTGCCGCTGATGTCCCAGGTCATGTGATATCGGGTCCGTAGGCGGCGGCGATGGCGGCGGCAATCTGTTCGGGGGCGTCTTCTTGGATGTAGTGGCCGGCGTCGTCGAGTCGGATCACTTCAGCCTGAGGAAATGCCGACTTCCACCTGTTGAGAACGTCGTCGCGACCGAACGCTGGGTCTTTCATTCCCCAGATCAGAACCATCGGTTTGTCGCTCAGAGTCGACTCGACCCGCTGTTCAAGATCGGCCATCCATGGCTTGGACGCCAGAATTTCCTTCGGGAACACGGCGATTCCTGTCCTGGACTCCGGAGTTGGGACCACCGCCGCGTAGTGGTTGAACTCGGCGTCGGCGAGTTTGGTTTTGAGCGACCGCTTCATCATGGGAGTGACGAAAAAGTTTCGCTTGGTGATCAGTTTCTGGAGAGGTCGAGAACTCATGACCCGACTGAAGAAATTCATGACAAAGCCGTCGGCCGGCCAGTACCAGGTATTCCCCATCACAAGCCCGCCAACCCGCTCGGGCATCCGAGAGGCTATGTCGATGCCAATGGGGCCACCCCAGTCCTGCCCCATCAAGACCATGTCGTTCAAGTCGAGGTGTTCAACAAGTTCTCTGATCACGGTTGCGTGTTCGGCAGACGTGTAGCCGTAGACATCGTCGGGATGAACCGACAGTCCGAAGCCGGGGTAGTCCATGGCAATGCACCGAAAGCGGCCCCGCAACTCGATCACGATCTTGCGATAGAGGAAACTCCAGTCGGGATTTCCATGGAACAAAACCAGCGGCCGGCCCTCGCCCTCGTCGATGTAGTGCACCGGACCCACCGAACTGTTGAACCAGCGTGACTCAAACGGGAAGTATTCGGGATTCGGTACAAAGTCGATGATGCCGTCAGGGCGTTCCATGTGCCTCTCTCATGCCTCGGATGAAACGCTGAGACCGCTCAGCCGCGCAACTTTACCGGCGTGGATACCTCGGCGTAGAAGTCGTTGCCCTTGTCGTCGACAATGATGAAGGCGGGAAAATTCTCGACTTCGATCTTCCAGATCGCTTCCATGCCTAGCTCGGGGTATTCGAGCACCTTGACGCTGCGGATCGAGTCCTTGGCCAGCCTGGCAGCAGGGCCGCCGATAGAGCCGAGGTAGAAACCGCCGTGCTTGGCGCAGGCGTCGGTGACCTGTTGTGAGCGGTTGCCTTTGGCGAGCATCACCAGCGATCCACCGGCGGCCTGGAACGGATCGACGTAGGAATCCATCCGGCCAGCTGTGGTAGGTCCGAACGAGCCTGACGCATATCCCTCGGGGGTCTTGGCCGGGCCCGCGTAGTAGATCGGATGATCGCGCAAGTATTCGGGCATCGGCTCGCCGGCATCTAGGCGCTCCTTGATCTTGGCATGAGCCATGTCGCGGCCGACGACAACAGTGCCCGTGAGCGAAAGCCTCGTTTTGACCGGATATTTCGAAAGCTGGCTGCGGATCGCGTCCATCGGCTGATTGAGATCGATCGCCACCGACTCATCTGAGAGGTCGTCTTCAGACGTGTCGGGCAGGAAACGCGCCGGATCAGTTTCGAGCTGCTCGAGAAATACTCCGTCGGCGGTGATCTTGGCACGGGCCTGCCGATCCGCCGAGCAGCTCACTGCCAGCCCCACCGGGTTGGATGCGCCGTGCCTTGGTAGTCGGATCACCCGTACATCGTGGCAGAAGTACTTACCACCGAACTGTGCACCGATACCCATCTCACGAGTGAGTTGAAGGATTCGCTCCTCCCACTCGATGTCGCGGAATCCGTGGCCGGTGGCGCGGTCGCCGGAGGTGGGGAGCGAGTCGAGATAGTGAGCCGACGCGTACTTGGCAGTCTTGAGGTTGTATTCAGCCGACGTGCCACCGACCACCAAAGCCAGGTGGTAGGGCGGGCAGGCCGCGGTGCCGAGTGAACGCAACGACTCGTCGAGGAAGTCGAGCATCGACTGCTCGTTGAGAAGCGCCTTGGTCTTCTGGAAGAGATAGGTCTTGTTGGCCGACCCACCGCCTTTGGCCACGAATAGAAATTCGTAGGTGGCGCCCTGCTTGGAGTAGATCTCGATCTGGGCCGGAAGATTGTTGGCGGTGTTGTATTCCTCGAACATCGACACTGGCGCAACCTGCGAGTAGCGCAGATTCGATGTGGTGTAGACGTCGTAGACGCCGCGCGAGATGGCCTCGGAGTCGTCGGCGAATGTGACGACCTGTTCGCCCTTCTTGCCCATCACGATCGCCGTACCTGTGTCCTGGCACATCGGAAGCACGCCAGCGGCGGCGATGTTGGCATTTTTCAGCAACTCGGTCGCGACGAATCGATCATTTCCGGATGCCTCGGGATCATCGAGAATGCTCGCGAGTTGGGTGAGGTGACTCGGACGCAGATAGTGGGCGATGTCGTGCATCGCCTCCTGCGTCAACCTTGTGAGTGCTTCTGGCTCCACCTTGAGAAAGGTGCGGCCGTCGACCTCGAATGTGGACACTCCTTCGGTGCTGACGAGCCTGTATTCGGTGTCGTCAGGGCCGAGGGGGAGGAGGGGGGAATATGCGTACTCGGACATGGCGTCAACCTACCTGTCTGTTGCCACCCAGGCGTGTTGGGGAATCAGCTTCCTACTGGATGCCCGGCAAAGGTCACCGGGTCGCCCACATCGGGGATCACGGGGCGGTTCCAGCGGGTGAGGCTCACGACCGTCTCCGCGACATTGCGCCACGACTCGGCGTTCCACCCTTCGGCCTTAGCAGCGACGCTCCCGTCTTGGCGTATTACCGCGAACGCCGGGGTGGCCTCGATCCCCAAGGCTCGAATTGCAGAAGCCGTAGGGTCGGCGAACGACAGAAACTCGTCGGCGTAGGGACCAAGGAATCGTCGAGCGTCGTCGGCATCGCTCACGACGATCCAACATGGACGGCAATCGGCTTCACTGAACGTGGTGAGAATTCGTCGGGCGGTATCAAGAATCCACGCACTCTCATGGGTGTATGGATCAAGAACTACAGGCACCAACGGAAAGGTTGTCAGCCAATCGGAGAGCGGGCGGTCCTCGCCGGAAAGCGAAGTCAGCTGAATATCAGAGGATGGCACTACCACGGTCGGCAAAGCTAGCGCAGACGAGGCCGGACTGGTCACATTCGCTTCGATGCTCGGAGGCCCGTTGCTACGCTTGCACAGTGCATCCGATCGAAAGGCTCCGATATGTGGCACGTGCCGGAGGCCTTCCGGCCGAGTCGCTGGTGTGCGAGGCGGCGGGAGCGCTTGCGGCATTCGCAGGTGATCCGACCGAACTTCTCACAGCGTGTCGGCAGCTGCTGAGGCGTCGACCCGGATGCGGCCCCTTGGTTTGGTTGGCGGCACGAATGCTCACGGGTGCAGATCCAGTGCGTGAGGCTCGAGATGCTGTCGACTCGATCTCAAGCGATCGCACTGGCACCGAACTCGGTTCGGCTCTGCCAGCTGAGTCACGAGTTCTGGTGATCGGCTCTCCCTACAACGTGGCCTGTGCGGTGTTGAACCGCCCCGATATCGACACCATGGTGGTTGACGCCGCGGGTGAGGGATACGAGCTCCTGAGCACACTTCAGCGCCGAGACCGGTCGTGCACCGACGTACCCGATTGGGGTGTTGGCGCCGCTGTCGCCGAGTGCGACATTGTCCTGGTGGAGGCTGAGGCGGCCGGTCCAGACGGCTTGCTTGCCAGATCCGGATCGCGAGCCGCCGTTGCTGTTGCCGCGAATTCTGGTATCGACGTGTGGGCAGTTGCGGGTGTGGGAAGATTCCTCCCCGTGCGTATGTGGCAGGCCATGCTCGAACTACCAACCACGACTGATCCGTGGCTTAGCGACACTGAGTTTGTTCCGATTTCTGGTATCGATTTGGTTGTCGGGCCAGCGGGACTCGTGCCTGTTGCCGAAGCGATTTCGACCTCCGATTGCCCGATTGCCCCGGAGTTGTTTCGATGAAGTTCACCAACTTCCGGGCGTTGTTGTTCGCGGTGATGTTTGTGGCGGGTGGCGCGCTTGCGTGGGTCATTGTCGAACCGAACTCATCTGACGGGCCATCGACGGCAGCGGCAGCGGCCGTCGAGGACTCAAGCTCGACATCAACGTCGACTATTTCGACGACCACATCGACAACTACATCGACCACGACTTCGACCACGTCCACCACCACGGTCCCCCCGCTCAGATCGGCGGTCATTGCGTTCACCGGTGACTTGTTGGCCCATCGCCCGGTGGTCAATGCAGCCGACGCCAACATGGTCGATGGTATGGATTTCCGTCCGCTGTTTGCCGAGGTTGAACCGATCATCTCGGGAGCCGATCTGGCAATCTGCCACTTGGAGACGCCACTCTCACTTGACAACGATCATCTGAGTAGTTTCCCGGTGTTCAATGGTCCGCGAGCCTACGCCGAAGGCGCGAAGGCAGTTGGATACGACGGCTGTTCCACCGCCAGCAACCACTCCTACGATCAGCGAGAAACTGGCATCGCATCGACTCTCCAGGTGATGGATGAGGTTGGGCTCACCGCTGCAGGCATGGCGATCAGTGCCGAGGCAGATCTGGCGCCCGTGCTGTATGAGGTCAACGGAATCACCATCGCGCACATCTCGGCCGCCTATGGGCTCAACGGATTCTCGCTGCCGGCATCGAAGCAATACTTGGTCGATCTGATAGACCCGGCCAAAATTGTTTCTGATGCTGCTGTTGCACGTGAAGCGGGCGCTGAATTTGTGATCGTCAGCCTTCATTGGGGAAATCAATACCGCTCGAAACCCAGCGCCCAGCAGGAACAATGGCTGCAGGAGATACTTCCGTTCGACGAAGTTGATTTGATCATCGGGTCCCACGCCCACGTGGTCCAGCCCATCGACAAGATCGGCGATAAATGGGTGGTCTACGGCCTGGGCAATTTCTTGTCGAATCAGTCGGCCGCGTGTTGCCAGACCACAGCCACACAAGACGGCATGATTGTCACCGTGGATCTCAATGAGAATTCTGAAGGCAGGATCGTGGCCACGTCACTTCATTACGTGCCCACCTGGGTCGATCGTCACCACGGCTATGTCATCAGGGTCGCCGATCCGATCCTTCCGAGAGACGATCTGCCGCAGTCGACGTTGGATGAACTGGCCCGTTCTGTCGAGCGGACCTCGGGCGTGGTTTCGTCACGCCTCGGCCCGATGGATGGGTTGTTCATGGGCGACGAGATCAGCGGGCGGATCGCTCCCGATCTGCCAACATTCGACGGATGATCACTTTCAGACACAACGTCTCGTCGGCTCCCTCGAAGATCGACAGGACCCTCGCGTCGACAAAGTAGCGAGACACGTCGTATTCCTCGGCGTACCCCATTCCGCCGTGGATCTGCATGGCCTCGCGACTCACCCATTCTGCGGCCCTGCAGGCGTAAGCCTTCACCATTGAGGCCTGCACGGCGGCTCTCTCGTCGCCGGCGCCCATCAGCTTGGCCACATGCAGCGCGAACTGGCGTGATGCCTGCACCAGCATGGCCATTCGACCGAGTTTCGCCTGGGTGAGTTGATAGTCGCCGACGGCCTGGCCGAATACTCGACGTTCCGAGGCGTAACTGAGCGCCGCTTCGTAAGCCGCCTGCATGACCCCAACGGCCCGTGCGGCGGTCTGAAGGCGTCCATTTTCGAACCCGTTCATCTGGAGGTAGAAGCCACGCCCGATGCCGTCTGGCCCTCCCACCAACGAGTCGCCATCGACCCGCCAGTCATCGAACGACACTTCAAAAGAGTGCATTCCCCGATAGCCGATTGTGTCGATCGCCTGCCCCTGCATGCGTCCAGACCCGTCTCCGGTCTGGTGATGATCGAACGAGTGGCCTTCGCTTCGTGGCTTGGGTACAACAAACAAGCTGAGGCCTCGATGATTGGAGGACTTAGGATCGGTCCTGGCCAAGAGCATCATCACGTCGGCACGGCCCGCGAACGTGCACCAAGTTTTGGTGCCGTTGATGAGCCAGCCTCCGTCGGATGTTGGCGTGGCGGAGCACCGTATGGCTGCGACGTCACTGCCAAAGTCGGGCTCGGTCACAGCCACGGCCACCATGACCTCGCCGGATGCCATCAGCGGTAACCATTTGGCCCGTTGCTCCGCGGTGCCGCCCGCCATGAGAGCTCGGGTCAATATCTCAGGTCGGGTGATGAGCGAGCCACCGGCGCCCAGCGATCCTCGGGATAATTCCTCGGTGGCCACGACCATCCCCAGGTAGTCGTGCTGGCCTCCCTGGGCGAAGCCGCCGTATTCCTCCGGCACCGACAGCCCAAAAACTCCCAGCGCTGCCAGTTCCTGGATCAAATCCTCGGGAACGTCGGTATTGGATCGGTGGATCTCCGCTGCCCTGGGCATGAGACGATCGTCGGCGAACCGACGGAACGTCTCGGCCACCAACTCGAAGTCCTCATCGAGATGGGCAGACGTTCCTGCGGTGAGAGATGCCAGCAGCACTGGATCTCGACCGGACCGAAGGGCAGGCTCAAGTGGTTCCATCGATTCGGTGGTGAGTCCCCACAAACCCTCCCGGCCGATGATCCGGGCGGCCAAATCCTGGGCCGTGTCGGCGATGAACGCGGTCGCGAGCCGTCGTTCGGGTTCCCCAAGAGCTGCGAAAGGTAGCAACGAACGAGCTGCCGCTACGCCAGAGGCAGCGTGGGCAATGTCGTAGGCAACGACCTGATTTGCATCCACCGGTTGTGCTGAGATCGAGGCGAGGCCGGAGTCGACGATCATCTGCATGGTGTCGATCGCCGTACCGAGTTGGTCGTCGCTCAGCAATTGGCTCATCGCAAGAACGTAGGCGGCCATCGGCTTGTCCGCACAACCGTCAATTGCTTTGATCAGGAACTTGCCGGCATGCGCACGTTGTTGAGGAATGACGAGAGGTTGGCACGCGACATGGGGCGGGCGAAATGGAATCCTTGGGCGCGGTCGCAACCCAGTTCGACGAGATCGTCCAAGATCTGCTGTGTCTCGATTCCCTCAGCGACGACATCAAGGCCAAGATTATGTCCGAGGTCAACGATCGATCTCACGATGGCGGCTGAGGCGTCGCTACCCGTCGCCATGCCGAGAATGAACGATCGATCGATCTTGATCTCGTTGACGGGCAAGCTCTGCAAGTCGGGTAGTGACGAGTGCCCGGTGCCGAAATCATCCACCGACCCCCTGACCCCAAAGATGCCCAGACGGCTGAGTACGTCGTGGGCCAGGATCGGGTCATCCATTACTTGTGTCTCGGCGATCTCCAGAGTGATGTTGCTGCCTGGCAGTCCTGCCGCGGCGAGACTGTCTCGCACGGAGTCAACAAACGACGGTTCGTAGAGATTTCGCACCGAGATGTTGAGAGCCAGTCCGATGTCGTGGCCGGCTCGCCGAAAATCGGAGACGTCGTTGATCGCCCGTCTCATCACAAAACGGGTGAGCGGGCGAATGACGCCAGACACCTCGGCCACGTCAATGAAATTGGCGGGTGATATCAGTCCTCGGGTGGGGTGGTCCCATCGGACCAGCGCCTCGACCCGATCAACCTGGTTGGTTCGAAGATTGATCAGTGGTTGGTAGTACACAATGATTTGGTCATTATCGATGGCTCGCCCCAAGTCTCCGACGATTCCAAGACGATCGTGTTGGTCGTGGCCGTGGTGATGTTCATAAACGGAAATTCCACCGCCGCGATGTTTGGCGACGTACATGGCGGCGTCGGCGCGCTGCTGGAGTGTCAGAATTTCGCCCGTGTCGTCGGGGTGGAAGGCCAAACCGATGCTCGCGCCGCATTGGACTGCCATGCCATCGAGATTGATTGGCTTGTCGAAACAACCCATTACCCGCTCCGCGGCCGAGACCGCACTCTGCCTCGTGACGTTCTCGCTGAGAAGGAGAGCGAATTCGTCTCCGCCGAGTCGAGCCACCGTGTCGGATGTCCGAAGTGTCGATTTGAGGCGCTGAGACACCTCCACCAGCAGATCGTCACCATGGGCGTGTCCAAATGTGTCGTTGACGTCTTTGAACTGATCGAGATCGATCACCAGAAGGGCAACATTTCCGTGTGCTCGTTGCGATGCCGCGATGGCGTGGGCAAGACGGTCCTCGAATAGCGCCCGATTTGGCAGACCGGTCAATTCATCGTGAAGTGAACGGTGTCTGATTACCTCGGATGCATCCACCGCATCGGTGACGTCTGTGAGGCTTACTCCCACCAGATCATGAGCGATCAGGAACGATTCGAGACTCGATACTCGTGTTTCGTCCGCAAGCAGGCCAGCGGCCTCGTCGACTCGACCGCCTTGACCCGTGTCGATCGTACGCCGCATGATCCCTTCGATCTCGCTGCGACCCGGCCCGCCGACGGCGTCGGCAACTGAGGTATTTATGAGGTCGACGGCTTTGCGACCGACCAACTTCTCGTATGCAGGATTCACCGTGACAGCCGTGAATTCGCGTGTGGTGGGGTTGTGTCGTGCAACGATCAGCCCCACCGGAACCCGTTCGACGAGTTCTACGAGGTTCCGATTGGTTTCTCCGACACGGACCTGCTCGGTGATATCGACCGCTACCCCTCGCGTTCTGACAGGGCGGCCCGACTCATCTGACTCAACCCGGACGCGGTCACGAATGTGGCGGATCTCTCCTGATGTGTTGACAACCCGGTAGCTGATTTCGTGGTCATCGCCATTGTCGATCGCAGCCCGTGACATCGCGGCCACACGCTCTCTGTCGACCGCTGGCAGTCGTTCCAGCCATGCTCCCGGCAGTGAAAGCGCCTCGGTCGAAATCCCGATGATGTCGAGTGAACGACCGCTGGCATTGATCTGCTCGAAGGGGTACGGGTTGGCCTCCCAGACGATCGCGTCGATTCCTTGCAGCATCTGGTCTCGGTCGTGGCGTTCTCGACGTTCTGAGCCGGCGATGATCGAAACGAAGGCGGCCACCGATGCCGATGTGATGACGTAGACAATCAGCAGCATCGCGGCATTGCCGGGGGAGCAACGGAACAATGCGACGGCAATAAACGGCAGCCCTGCCAGCCCTGAAACGAACGTGGGCCGCCACCCGACCATCGCCGCTTGGCTGTTGGACCCCATCAGAATCAATCCAACGACGGGCGCGATCTTCGGGTCGATGCTGATGGCGACTGCCAGAAGTGCTGCATCGACCGCAGGCGTCATCCATGGGGCATGACGTGTCTTGACGAGTATTGCGAGCTCAGCGAGAACGGACGGAACACCTACCAGAATCGTGAAAATCCCAATACGGGGATCCACCCCGATCGTCGGAATCATGGCTATGGATCCGAGCAGCAACAGCCCGATCAGGCGGGTCCTGAGGAACAATCTCCATACGCCCAGTTCGAGGTCGTTGACCTCGGGTTGTTTCATCGTCGCTATCGCCGTCCCTCGATCAAAAGCCCCGGTATCAGGGCCAGAGGTATCTACGGAACGAGTGACATAGGTGCTTTACCCAATTGAGCCTTGCGACCCATCAAGATGGGTCGGTCAGCGCATCTATCAATTGATCGATCGCCGCATCGGCTATCGAAATCATCTCTTCATCGGTGCGGTCCTGAATCGGGTGCGGGGTGAGCACCCTGGCTACGTCAAGCCCCAGAGCGGCGCTCTGGGTCTCGGCCGCGTCGCTGAACTGCACGGTGGCGGCGAATACGCCTGGGATGCCTCTTCGTTCAAGATCGTTGATGTCGTGCACACTGCACGTCGTGCAAGAACCTCAATCGGCCAGCGCTTCGATCACCGCATCACATTGACTGGCGATCTCGTGGCGCAGGTCGACCGGAGCGGGCTTGGCGAAAGTTGGTTTGCGATAACGGTTGACCTTGGCTCCGAGGCCGATGAGCTTTTCCTCGACCCGGTTGAGGAACACATCACCTCTGGGCTTGGAGATATCAAGCAAGCCAACCGTGAGGCCGTTGAGCGACTGAGGACGCGGCACGCGCTGGCGTGTCTGCGGTGAAAGCTCCCCGGTGGGGTCGAGAACCGTGGTCATGGCTTTATCTCCCTGGTTACGGGGTCGGTGCCGGTGTTGCCGTTGACCCATCCGGCGATGATCGAGGAGAATAGCCCGGCGCCGCCGCCAGCGTGGACGACGAGCAATCCACCCGGTCTGAACTTGGGTACAGGGTTGCCCGCAAACATCTCGGGTAGCCCTTCTTCGATTCCGCCCGCACCTCGCACCAGTTCATCTCCGGGGAGGTTGAGCATTTCTCCGATCTCCTGATCGAAACGTTGGCGGTCCCATCCCGCATCGCGGTAGCGCGCCATGTGTTCTGGCGAGAGCACCAGGATTGAGTCGAACATCATCGCAAGCTTCGGACTGATGTTGGACCTGAGGGCAAGGGCCAGATGTCTGGTTAGAGATTCCGGGCTCCGTGAGATCTGATCGACGATGATGCGAGGACTCTCACCCGGGAAGAGCGTGACGGTTGATTCACCGTTGGTGAACCCGCGGCTTTCAGCGAGCGAGTCCCAAGGGGAGCCTTCCTCGTCCTCGGGAAAGCACAGGCCGTATTTGGCGGGGCTGCCGTGAGTGGCTCGGTCGACGCCACCGGGTCGACCGCCACCGACGTTGCGTATCACCAACTGCACGGCACGCCCGATGGTGCTGTTGGCACGATTACCTTGGCCGAGCACGTTGATGCCCGAGTTCATGCCGATGCGCTGGCGAATCGGGCCATTGACGATGATGATGGGGCCAACCGGCATGGTGGTTGCCAGCAGGCCGTGCATGTTGAACTCGTCGGTGCATGCTGCTTCGAGAGCCGCGATAACCACAGGTAGATAGTCGGGTCGGCAACCGGCCATCACCGCATTGACCGCAACCTTTTCGACAGTACATTCCACGAGATCTGGGGGCACAAGGGCCACCAAATCATCGGGGGAGCGTGTGGTGCCGGCGAGCATTCTCATCACTCGCGCCTCGGTAGGGGGGACGAGTGGCATGCCATCGCTCCAACCGCGGTCATACATCGACTCCGAAACGTCTTCGAGCGCTGCTATTTCCACTCGGCGGCTCTTCATCACCGATCCAGAGAACTTGACGGCCAGTTGATCGCTGATCGTGGGGTCGACGCTGAGCGAACCGCAGCCGGGACGCCAATCCGGTAAGTCGAGGCCAAGATTATCGAGGCCGGTGAACGTCTCCCACTCCCCGCGGTTCCATCCGACGATGCGTTCAGTGGGTTGACCATTCGTTACCTTCAACAAGGTGGGCACGGTCTCGATGTCGTGATGCCAGGAAAGCTCGAGTTCGGCGTCGTGAACCACCCAATCGGCGCTGGTCGGGAACGATGGATCATCTTGGGTGATCACTGTTGCGTTGGAGCGGTGAGCCAAGTCGCTCAACACGGAGGCTACAAGAACGCATGTGGGGCAGTCTCGTTTGACGACGACGACCAGGCCATCGGGTAGCGGGGGTGCAGCGGTCGCCCCGGGGGAAGATTCGGTCATGCCAGCACTCTCCCACAACATGATCCGGTATGTGGATTTGCCGGTGGATCGAATGGTGGGCGCTGTCAAAGAATTGAGATTTTGAGATATCTGTCACACAGCTATCGACGAAATGCCGCGTGCGCGGTAGCTTCGCCGCACATGGGGACAGCATCTGGAGGCGCCGTGAACTTGTCATTTCATGGCGTCCGTGGTTCGACTCCGTGCAGCAGCCCGGAATTGGCACGGTTCGGTGGTAACACGAGCTGCGTCTCAATCCATTGTGACGGCCATGTCCCGATCGTGTTTGATCTTGGCACCGGCCTTCGCCCTTGGGGATCTGATCTCGCCGAGGAGCCAGATCTTGAGATTCATGCGCTTGTGAGCCATCTGCATTGGGATCACATCCAGGGATTACCATTCTTTCTGCCTCTGCACCGGCCCGACACCACCATGCACGTCTACGGACCGGGCCACCTCGACGAGACCATGGGTGCGGCGTTCGACCGCTTCATGGCACCGCCATTCTTTCCGATTCACTTCGACGATCTGCTTTCCACCATCGAGTTCCATCACGACGATGGTGCTGAATTCATGATTGGTGACGCGGTCGTGCGATCGGCCCCTGTCCCGCATACCGGGCTCACCCACGGGTATCGCGTCACGTTCGGCGGAGTGTCGATCGCTTACGTTCCTGATCATCAACAACCGCTCGACGATCCCACGTGGGTCGCTCCGCAGGTGCTTGATCTTTGCTCAGATGTTGATGTCTTGATCCATGATGCGCAATTCACCGCGTCGGAATTCGGGCCGCGCTCCAATTGGGGTCACTGCACCATCGATTACGCATTGGAAGTGGCCGCACAAAGTCGAGTTCGGAAACTGGTTTTGTTCCATCACGACCCTGCTCACGACGATGATCTTCTCGATCAGATGCGAAATGACATTCTCGATCGTGCCTACTCCCGCGGGATCGAGTCGGTGGTGACGGCGGCTGAGGGCATGAAGCTCATGGTCGAACCTCGGATCTGAGCAACGGCGTACGCCCGCCCCTTTGTAGGTCCGCTACCGTACGGCGCGCGACAAGAGGGGACATCAAAGATGACGATTGGCAGCAACGAATTCAGGCGGATGCTTGGTCATTTCCCGACCGGGGTGACAGTGGTTACGAGCGTCGATGATGAAGGTGCGGTGGGAATGGCGATCGGGTCGTTTTCGAGTGTGTCGCTCGACCCGCCGTTGGTCATGTTCTGCCCCGCCAAGACGTCCTCCACATGGCGCCGAATCGCCAGAAGCGGCAGGTTCTGCGTCAACATTCTCGGGGATGACCAAAAGGATGTGTGCGGTGTGTTCGCCGGCAAGGACCCCGACAAATTCTCGGGGATTGCTTGGCATCCCGCATCGACCGGTTCGCCCAGGATCGAAGGTTCAATCGGGTGGATCGATTGTGAGATCAATGCTGTGCACGACGGCGGTGATCACGACATTGTGGTCGGGCTCGTCAAGGATCTGGGCGCCGAATCCGACCGTGGGCCGCTCTTGTTTTTCAAGGGTGGCTACGGCCGCTTCGAGGGGCTCGACAGATGACGATTTATGCACTCGGCGATCACGTTCCCGACATTCACCCAACCGCATACGTCAGCCCTGAAGCGACGATCATCGGGAATGTGATCATCGGAGAACAATCCAGCGTCTGGCCCAACGCGGTGTTGCGTGGCGATGAGAACCAGATCTCCATCGGCTCGTTTACCTCTGTTCAGGATGGTGCGGTCATTCACTGCACAGACGAGTTCCCGACGAGGGTGGGGGATTGGTGCACTATCGGGCATCTTGCTCATCTCGAAGGGTGTCGAGTGCAAGACCACGCACTTATCGGGTCCGGAGCGATCGTGCTTCACGATGCGCTGATCGAGTCACACGCTCTGGTCGGGGGAGCGGCACTCGTGCCGGGAGGTGTGGTGGTGCCCAGGTGTGCGATGGCATTGGGAGTACCGGCGAGAATTCGGCCCGACGCGATCGCAGAAGGTGACAACGACGAGAACGCTCAGAAGTATGTGAACCGCGGCCATCAGTATCGGGCTGAACTTCGTCGGGTCGATCAAGATTGAGCTCCGACCGCTTTCGAATCTTGGCTGTGTGCACTGCCAATATCTGCCGCTCACCGATGCTTGAAGCGATGCTGAGAAATATCGCTGAAGAACGTGGGCTCCACGTCGAGGTGTCGTCAGCCGGATTTCTGTACGACGGCGAAGCCGTGTCGCCGACCATGTCCGAGGTGATGATCGAACGTGGATTCGATCCGGCACCGCACCGAAGCAGGATCGTCAACGCCGAGATCGTCAAGGCCGCCGACCTCGTTTTGACCATGGAACGTTCACATGCGCGTCGCCTGGTTCTGGCCAGCCCCGAGTCGGCGTCACGTATTCATACGCTCGGGAGTTTTGCCTACGGGTTGGATGGGCTGTCATCAGCCTCCGGCCCGCATTCGATTGTCGAGGCGGTGGCGGCCACTCGATCCGATTCGGCTCTTTTGGGCAGCGGCCCGGATGAGATTTCCGATCCTCATGGTCGGCATCGTCGAGTCCACCGCGAGACCGCGGATCAGCTGAATCGGTTGGCTAATGCTGTTCTCGACGGTCTGTTTCAGACCTGACAGGGAGTTGACGTTGATTTCGGGGTGACGAACGGGCATTGGGGTTTGTTACTATCCACGTAGTAGAAATTAATTTCTCACCATGCATGGAGATGCTCCGATGACCACTGCCGATATCGGCGTTGATCTGAGTCGATACAAGCTCGGATGGAGCGACGAAGAGGACTACGTCTTCAAGCCCAAGAAGGG
Source organism: Acidimicrobiales bacterium (assembly GCA_041687805.1). Classification (GTDB taxonomy): domain Bacteria; phylum Actinomycetota; class Acidimicrobiia; order Acidimicrobiales; family Aldehydirespiratoraceae; genus SZUA-87. The sequence goes on along the minus strand of JBDNJK010000032.1, from coordinate 3,765 downwards.
TCTCAACGAAGAGATCTTGCGCGAGATGTCCTGGCTGAAAGGCGAGCCCGAATGGATGCTCAACTTCCGGCTCAAGTCTCTGCAGCGCTTCAGACGACGCCCGATGCCATCATGGGGCGGCGACATGTCGGGCATCGATTTCGATGACATCTATTACTACATCAAGCCCACTGAAAACCTTTCTGACGACTGGGACGATGTCCCCGAGGCCATCAAGGACACCTACGAGAAGCTGGGCATACCCCAAGCCGAGCGGAAATATCTGGCAGGTGTCACCGCACAGTACGAAAGCGAAGTCGTCTACCACCGCAATCGTGAAGACCTTGAAGCCCAAGGCGTCCTGTTCTCCGACATGGACACGGCTCTTCGTGAGCACCCTGAAATCATCAAGCAGTATTTCGGCAAGATCATTCCTCCCAACGACAACAAGTTCTCCTCCCTCAACTCGGCCGCTTGGTCCGGCGGCTCGTTCATCTATGTGCCACCAGGCGTCGAGGTGGAGATGCCGCTGCAGGCCTACTTCCGCATCAACGCTGAAAACATGGGACAGTTCGAACGCACCCTGATCATCGCCGATGAGGGTTCCAAGGTTCACTACATCGAGGGCTGTTCGGCCCCCACATACACCTCCGATTCGCTGCACTCAGCGGTGGTCGAGATCATCGTGAAACCGTCGGCGCGCGTCACCTACACCACAATTCAGAATTGGTCCGACAACGTCTACAACTTGGTCACGAAGCGGGCTTGGGTTGAGGCCGAAGGCCACATGGAGTGGATCGACGGCAATATCGGATCGCGCCTCACGATGAAATATCCCGCTGTCGTGCTGGCCGGACCGAAGGCTTCGGGCGAAGTTTTGTCCGTGGCCTATGCCGGCCCCAACCAGCACCAGGACACGGGCGCCAAAATGACTCACCTCGCGCCGGAGACCACCTCAAAGATCGTGTCGAAATCGATCTCCAAGGGCGGCGGACGAAGCAGCTACCGCGGTCTGGTCCATGTCGAACCTGATGCTTATGGCTGCAAGAGCCACGTGCAGTGCGACGCATTGATCCTCGACGAAGATTCGATCTCCGACACATACCCATACATGGAAGTCGGTTCGGGCGACGCGGTAGTCGGCCATGAAGCAACGGTCTCCCGTGTGGCCGATGAACAGCTCTTCTATCTTCAGAGCCGCGGCCTCACCGAAGAGCAGGCCATGGGCATGATCGTCAATGGATTCATCGAGCCCGTCACCCGCACACTCCCAATGGAATATGCGGTTGAGTGGAGTCGTTTGATCGAACTGCAGATGGAAGGCAGCGTCGGCTGAGCCGAAATTGAACCCCGGTGTACCCGTTATGGCTGCTTCATGCGGCACACTGAGCGAATGCCGATGCGACCCCACCGGAACGTCTATAACCGCAGGTCAAGACGCTAACCAGGATCTGTGACCATCCCTGTGTGACCAATCCGTGACCACCAAGGCTACTGTACGGGCTGGCGACAAGGGGAAACATGCCAGCACTACCAACAGGAATCGACCGTCTACCATCCGGCAAATACCGGGTCAGGGCCAGCGTCCAAGGCAGACGGATCACACGAACCGTCGCCACACTCACCCAGGCACGCAAAGTCCTGGCTGAACTGTCACTGTCGACACCCGTCACCGCCGGCAGCGTCGCCGGCCTCGTCGGCCAATGGTTCGACGGTAAACAAGCAGACATCGGCGACTACACCGCCATCGGATACGAACAAATCATCCGGCTCCACATCCTGCCGCACATCGGCCACGTCGAATACTCCGACATCACAGCCGCAGACATCGACCGGCTCTACATCAAACTCGCCGCCACCGGAGTGTCAACCAACCAGATCCGCAGGGTGCACGTCATCCTGTCCCAAGCATTCAAACGCGCAACCAGATGGCATCTGATCCCGTACTCGCCAGTGACAGCAGTGACAGCAGTGACAGCAGTGACAGCAGTGACAGCAGTGACAGCAGTGACGGCGCCGGCCACGTCGAAACATCAGATCGAACCTCCAACAGCCGAACAGGTCGCCGAGCTCCTCGCCGCAGCCGCCGACACACACCCCGGTTTCGGCACCTACTGTCGTCTCGCAGCCGTCACCGGCATCCGCCGTGGAGCGATGGTGGCGTTACGCGGCGACGACGTCGACCTTGACGCAGCCGAAATCCTCGTACGCCGCGCCCTCACCCGTGCATCCCCAGACCAAGCCAAACATCACGGGACATCCGTCGCCGGCCATCCGCGCCTCGTCGAGAAATCAACCAAAACCGGGACCCAACGACGGATCGCCATCGACCCGTTCACTGTCGCATCGATGCGGGCCCACCGGACCATGCTTGCAACACGCGCCCTGTCATGCGGTGTCGGACTTGACCTCGAGCAGCACCGTTGGTTTACCGACGACCCTGCCGGAGTCATCCCGTGGGGGCCAGACAGCCCAACCGGATGGTGGACAGCCACACGCACCACAGCCGGCCACCCACACGTACGGCTGCACGACCTGCGCCACTTCGCCGCCACCCAAGCACTCGCAGCCGGCGTCGACATCCGCACCGTCGCCAGCCGGCTCGGCCACGCCAACGTCGCCATGACCCTCAACACGTACTCGCATGTGATCCCAGCCGCGGACCGTGCCGCAGCCGACATCCTCGGAAAGATCGTCAGCGGCTGATGTGTCGAAGTTGTGGACAGTCCAGTGAGAATCCACTCATTCTCCACACTGCATCCTCTTTCGGTCCACATCGTTGCCGTGCCATAATTGCGGCACGCCCGTCGAGCGATCGGCGGGCCGTGGAGGGGTGACAGAGTGGACTAATGTGGCGGCCTGATAAGCCGTAGTGCCTTATAAGCACCGTGGGTTCGAATCCCATCCCCTCCGCCACAAACGTCGAAGAGGGAGCCCCGAAAGGCTCCCTCTTCTCACACTTTGGGCTTTCCCCTTGTTTGGTGTGCCGTCAGGTTGATGTTCCCGTCGACCAAGTGGACTGCGCGTTCGTGCCTTATAAGCATCTCCAGTATCGGCCAAACCGGGCAGCAATGCAACGTTTTCCACCAGACGGGCACATACAGACCACCGGTTGCCCACATCTCAGAGCGTCGAGATCTCGGCTCTAGCCGTAGACTTGGTCGACACCGTAGGTCGCTTCGATGGTCGTGAACCCTTCGTACACCAACTGGTCGATGAGTCCCTGTCGTGAGAACGAAGAGTAGTCGAGGTAGCTCTGTGCGGACAACGCTGCTTGCTCTGACCAGTCGGCGGCGACGTTGTCGACAGCGACCTCCGCGGCCGCGGTCGTGAAGCCTTCGTACTCCAACTGCTCGATGAGTCCCTGTCGTGAGAACGAAGAGTAGTCGAGGTAGTCCTGTGCGGACCCGATCGCTTGCAGCTCATCGAACGAGAACGGCGGCTCGGTTGTGGTTGTTGTAGTGGTAGTCGTCGTCGTTGTTGTTGTGCTGGTCGTCGTTGGTGCAGCAGTGGTGGCGGGTGCTTCCGTCGTAGTCGGAGCTGTGGTTGTCGTGGTTGCTGCGACCGTGCTCGTTGTGGTTGGCGTCTCCGCCGCCGTAGTTGTATCGTCTCCGCCGCCGGCCGCGCCTGCGATGCCAATCAACACCACCACAGCGGTGGTGATCCAAACCCACCTACGCTTCCACCACACTTTCGGGGCTGGTTTCGCTGATTCGCTTGCCTCCGCTTGAGGTGGGGGAGGTGGGGGTGCCATGTCGCTCATCTAGACCGCCTTCAGAAAATCTG
>JBDNJK010000031.1:0-91994 GCA_041687805.1 Acidimicrobiales bacterium | reverse complement strand
GTGGATGGGCAAATGGATGGGCAACTTCGTGTTGGTTGCCGGTCTGTCATCCGATCGGGAGGTCGCGGATGCTGAGTCTCGTGGGGCTGAGCGACACAATGGCTCCCGTCTCGAGCGCTTCCTCGATGGATGGCAAGTTCGCCAACAGCAACGAAATGTGAACGGCTGGGACCTGGTCGGCGACCTGACGCAGTTGCAGCACCGAGGGCCTCGACGCCCCGCCGATTGCGAGCATCATTCCGAAATCCGAATCGGCGGTGACGACCACTTGACCGTGATTCTTGGCCCACCGGAAGATCTCGTCATCGGGCGCCGCCAGCAGGCCGACCTCTCCGACATGCTCGGCCTCGTATCCGCTGGCACTCAGCGCGGCCACGACCTTGGGAGAGACGTTGGCGTCGATCAGTAGCTTCACGCCGGGCGGGCAATTGGAACGTCACGCTCACTCACGCGGGCCGCAGCGAATTCCAATGCTGCGGTGATGTCTTCGGGCTCAAGATATGGGTAATCCGTAAGCAACGCCTCACGGGACTGCCCGGCCGCTAGTTGACCGAGAACCGTCGAGACGGTGACCCGGAGATCTCTGATGCACGGCATGCCACCCATTCGATTTGGGTCAACCGTTATGCGATCGAGGTGCATGGTCGCGATCGTACCTCCGTGGTTGCGACGGAGAGGCCGCACTGCCCTGATTCCATCTAGGCATCGTCGTGATGATACGGAATCTCGACCATCGGCGACTCCCTTAGTTTCTGGGTGAATCCGTCGGTTGCGGCGGCCCACTGCTCCGCAGTTCGGATTGTCGTGTTGACCTCGCGTCCGATGCGGTGTTGCGCGGCCTTGGCGGCTTCGTAGATCGCGTCGCGATCGGGTTGGCCGATCACGAGCACGTCGATGTCGTTGGGGGCGGGGCCGGGCTCTCCGGCGTCTCGTGCGGCCCATGACCCGTAGATGAACAACTGCTCGATTCCATCGACATGTTCGAACTCTTCGCCGATCACGAGCGGCGGCCCGAACGCCGTCATCACTAGGTCGGTGAGAGGCGCGACGTAGGGGCTGGATTCGTCGGCGGTGAGCATCTTGGTCCGTCCGATGGTGCGAACCCGAAGAATGTCGGCCTCTTGGAGTCGGCGAATCTCGGTGGCCACGGTCTGATAGGGATGCTTTGTCCTGCCGGCCAGTTCGTCGATGGTCCAAGTGCGTGTCGGGTCGATCAGAATCAGCGCGAGTACCTCACCCTGGAGCTTGGAGCGAAAGATGGGCAGGACGGCTGGGGCTGCAAGTCGCATACCTCCACTATCGTCCTATTATCAAGCAATATCAACTGTTAATCAGGTATATTCTGCTGTTGTCAAAGCCGGCGTTGGTCGAGTGGCCGGGTGCGGCGTCGGCCCGACCCCATCGACGCGCGCATCCGGCGGAGCCTCCACCAGCACGTCGTCCTGATCAGCCGGGCAAGGCCAACTGGTGGTTATCTCAAGTCGATCACTGTGAGGGGAGACTCGTCTACGCCCCACTGCTCTTCGGGGTTGAGGTGGCCGACGAGATCGCCGAGCCTGGTGGCATCAACTGCGCCCGTCTGATCGACTAGGACTCGGGTGGCGGTTCCGTCGATGTGGATCTCCGGGCGAAACGATGCAGCTTTGGCACTCATCGACGTCGGGGCCATGAGCACGACCGTTCTCGGTAGGAAGGCATCTGATTGGCCCACTACGCCGAACCTGTTGCCGCGTCGCTCGTGCCCGGTGCCCTTGGGGAGTCGCAGGCGGAAGAGGTCACATCGGTGCACGCATCTGCTCCATCAGACTGGCCACCGCGAGCATCTCTGCTCGGTCGTCGTCTGCTTCGAGGGCAGCGACTTCAGCGGCGAGGGTTTGCTTGTTGCGCATCCTGTCGGTAGTTTTCACCAGTGCACGGCGAATGGCCTCCGATCGGCTGAGCCCGGTGGCCTCCAGTCTGGTGAGAGCACCGAAAGCGTCGTCGTCGAGTCGAACCGATATTGCCTGAGCCATGATCGGCAGGGTATTACCAAACGTGATACAAAAGAGTCGCGATGTCTCATAGCCTTCCGGTCGGTGGCGCCGGCTACCGCTTTCGGCCGCTGCCGGCACGCCGAGCCAAGTCGCATCTCAGGCGGTCCAGAAGGCTACGGTCAGGTCTCTCGCGATCACCGTCACTGCGATGTAGCCAATGCTCGTGGCGAACAGCGACACCGGGGCCCGCCATGCACTCGGATTCGTGCGCCGGTTGGCGACGAGACACGAGATCAGCGCTGCCAGGGCGAGGACGAGACCGATCACGACCACCGGCGTCCACGTGTCGAGCCGACCGATGACGTCACCGCTGCCGCTCCCGATACCACTGCCGCTCCCGATACCGGTGAGGAACTCGTCTCTGGGACGACCAATCCCCGACCCGAGAGCCACAAGTGCGAATCCGGCGGCACCCAGCAGGGCCCGTCGATCACTCCAGGATCTCGTCAGCGTGAGGATTCCCGCAAGAGCGAGCATCGTGACCGCCGCGAACACCGGGCCGCTCCAGCCAGGGGAGCGATCAAACTGCGAGACCCACCACGCGTAAGCGATCACGGTCAGAGTGACAAGAGGAAGACTCATGCCGACCCAGGATGAACGCGTATGAAGCTGACTGTCGGGTGGGCTGGATGTTGTCATGTTCATGCCTTTCGCCGAGGGTTCTGATACTTATACGACCGTGGATGACCCCGGGTTCCCGTCGCATTTGGGTGTCGTCTGCCTGTCATCAATTCACGGCCCCCGAGAGCGATAGTCATGGGACTTGCAGCACCCAGGATCCTCGCCACCAGCACACCCGTCAGAATCCGATGAGCCGCTACGGCACGGATGTGGTGCGGGGTGTCTGCGGGCTGTCATTGTCTTGCTTTCCCAGGTCCACGCTCATAGTGACAATTTCGCCGTCCAGTGGTCTTCGGCTCCAGCCGACATCGACCTCGGCCACGTACTGGAACAACACGGGTTCCCCGACAGTCAGAATGGTGGGCTCAGGCGATTCTTGCACCGCCGCGTCGACCTCGCTCGAAGTCTCCAACCATCGAAACGACCTGCCAACAGCCGATTCGATCGCTGCTCTTGTCGCGTCATCGATAGCGACCTCGTCGCCGAGTTCGGTATCGGAGTCGATATACGCCGACACGATGTACAGCGTCGTCGGGAGCGCACAGTCGAACTGCTCAGCGCAGAAGCTCCGAACCGCCTGGCCGACGATCGCGTCCGGGCGGTCCGCAGAGTCCGTCGAGCACGAGGCCAAGACCACCGCGAACATGGCTGTAAGCCACAGACCGAATCTCATCTTGGGGCCTACGCGATAGAGCAAACGAGTCTGGTTCACGATCAGGTGCCCTGTTGGTCATGTCGCTTGGGCAGTCGTGGTCATGATGGTTTCGTATTCGATGGGTGTCAATCAGCCGAACGCGGCTGCCGTCGATCGGCTCGGCGAACGGCTTGCGACACGTACGCGGTGATCGTCGTGTGGGCCGTGCGGACAGCTGATCGAAGTGCGAGCCAATCGTCGTCGGTCACTTTCACGCGTATGAACCGGGTGGCGACGGTGTCGTCGTCCCGGACTGCCAAGGGTGCACCGCCGGCGCTTAATCGTGAGGCCTCGCTGGTGAGGATGGCACCGAGGTACACCCCGAGCGGAGCACCTGATCGATCAGCTGCGGCTCGAAGACGCTCCCATGCGGCGTCGTCCACTCGGAACCTGCACGGCCTTCGGGCCTGGCGTTGACGGTCGTCGAGAGCCCAGTAGTTCCCGTCGCGTTTCATCTGGGCGACCCATTCGTCGTGCTGGAAAAACCGGCGGGCCTCCTCGAGTCTGTCGGCGGTCGACCGCTCCCGGTTCAGGAACTCTCGGACCTCACGGGCCAGGGCCCGGCTTTCGTATCGGAACACGAACTTGGCTTGAGCGTCTTCGATCCATCGGCGCACGGCAGCCGGAGAAGCATCATGCAAGGGAGGGGCCGGCACGCAATCGCGCGCCGCGTCGAGGAGCGCGTTGATGCGGTCGAGGATGATTCCGCCAGGTCCGCGAAGCGCACCTGGCAAGTCTGTGCCACTCATGTCAACGCTTTCTGGTGCAGTCGGTCCGGCCACCAGAGCGGGCTGCTCAGGGGTGCCGGCGAGGCCATCGCCTGGCTTCGGGTCGGTCATGCGGTGGTCCTTCTCGGATCATCCACCGGCAGCCGGCCGACGAGCTCTTCGATGCCCGCGCGAGGTATCACGATTCGTCGGCCGAACGTGATGGCAGGTATCTCGCCCCGCTGAATGCTCCCGTAGGCGAGGGTCCTCGAGATTCCGAGAATCACCGCGGCTTCGTGGACGGTATATGTGAGTCGTCTGGTCATGGATCTCCGGTTCGTTGTTGGCGTGCCGCCGGTTGGAGCGGCGTGTCTCATCCCCCAAAGGCGCATCGAGCGACGGAAACGCGACTCGGTGTTTGCTTTGGGGGTGCGATTTCGTTTCGGTGACCTCGCAGCAGAGTGATGCATGTGCCACCAGGGTCGAGCGTCAGAGACGTGCAGTAGTCTTAGGTCATGACGCAGAAGGTTTGGACAGCTGAGGAGATCGAGAAGCTGACGCCGGCCGAGCAGGATGAGCTCTTTGATGGGAGCGTCGTCAGGGACCTGAGCGAGGTGCCACCAGAGTTCCTCGCCCATGTGAGAGAGCGTCTCGGCGAGCGGATCGCGAGCGATACCAGCGATTACCGTTGAGCGAGCAACGCCGGGTTGTTCGCTCGACCTCAGCGTTCTTCGAGGATCTTGACCGGCAACTCCGCCCCGAACGGGGTTCCAACGGCGAGCCCTCGACAACTGATTTCCACACATTTGAACTGCTGAGAATTGTGGAACGATTCGCCACTGGTTTCGATGACATGCCTCGGCTCATCGAGGGCCGCGACGACTATCGCGTATTCATTGCATCCGGCACACTCGTCCCGGGATTCTCGGTGATCGGGCAGCTTGCCCGGGACGGAGCCGTCGAACTCGTCCAGCTCGACATCGATACTGAGAATCCTTGGTGAAGCGCACAGCGATGAGCGTCGGCCTGGCTGCACCAACCACTGCACCGATGTCTGCACCAACCACTGCACCGCCGACCGAAATGTCCTGGTCAGGCGTCCAACACGTTGCCGATGTTGCCGGCGGCCTTCTCGTCGGCGTGGCGCACGAAGTGTGCGTAGATGTCGAGTGTCGTGGATGCGTCGGCGTGGCCGAGCCGGCCACTCACGGTGCGGATGTCGGTGCCGGCCGCCAGCAGCGCAGTGGCGTTGAAATGGCGCAGGTCATGGAGGCGAACAGCGGACAGGTCACAGCGATCACGTAGCCGCGAAAAGGACAACGATGCGTAGTCGGGCCGCCAAGACTCGGATCCGTCGACCTCGTGGGAGAAGACGAACGAGGCCGGGTCGAGCTCGGCCCCACAAGCATCGAGGATTCCGATGAGATGGTCTCGATGTTTGACAAGCACCGCGACTGTTCCGGCATCGAGTGAGAGCCGACGTTCGGCATGAGTCTTGGTGTCCTTCTCGACGACCCCTTGATGCCGGGTGTTGACCACGCTGCGACTGATCGTGAGTGAAGCACCTTCTAGGTCGATGTCTCGCCATCGAAGCGCGCACAACTCTCCTCGGCGGGCGCCGCTGGCGGCGGCCAGTCGTAGAAACACCGCGAGCGGTGGGTTCGTCTTGTGGGCCTCGGCCACCAGCCGGCCGACATCGTCGGATGAGGGGATCGTGTGTCTTGGCCGACCCTTCGGTTGGGGCGGAGTGGAGACGGCGGCCGGATTGGTGGCGATCCATCCCCACCTCACAGCCTGGGCAAGAGCGGTGCGCAGAACAGCATGGATCCGCTTCACCGAGTTCGGGGCCAACGGTCGCCCGCCCTTGCCACCTTGGCGACGAAGCTGGGTGTACCAGGCATCGAGGTCGGCGGTGCGAAGCCGACGCAGCGGTAGGTCACCCCACCGTGGAAGAATTCGTCGGTCGATGATCGAGCGGTACCCGTCTGCCGTGGTCGGCGACCACTCGAGCTCACCCCGGCTGTACCACAGCTCCACGAGTTCACCGACTGTGCCGGCGTTGGCGGTGATCACCCCGTCGTCGACCCGGGTGACCAAACGAGCGAGCTGCTTCTCGGCATCACGCCGAGAGCCCTTCACCGTGCGAGACACGTATTGCTTCTTGCCGGTCTTGTCGCTGCGGCCCGCGTAGACCCGAAGCTCCCAGCTTCGTTCACCACGCTTGCGAATCGACCCGGCCATGGGCTCCAGCATGCCACGATTCGGCAATTGGATGGGCAATTTCACCTCTGGATGGGCAACTCCGAGGATCTTCTTTCGGAGAGCATGCCCTCTGAGCTGGTGTTTTGTGGTGCCCCCGGGCAGACTCGAACTGCCGCACACGGTTTAGGAAACCGATGCTCTATCCCCTGAGCTACGGGGGCCCGTCCGAGAGCATTCGCATAGCGAATTTCCGGACGGATGAAGTGTAGGGCTGTGCTTCCGGTTGTCACCGACCGGATCGCCATGGGATTTGTCAGGCGTCGCCGTACACCGGGGCATCAGGGAAGAAGCTCGACCAGGCGAACCAGAATTCATTTCGATGCTGCACAGTCTGAAGCTGCTCGCCGGCGAGTGGTCCGTCGATGGCTCGGCCGAGCAGAGTCCAGGTGGTGCCGGTCTCGGCGTCGGTGAACAGATCATCACCGAGGCTCGAGAAGGTCAGCACGTCGCCGTTGAGCTCGCGGCTGAACGCGATGCCGGTGCCGATGGATTGGCTGTCGGCGATTGCTCCTGAGTCGAGTGCGTCGGCGGTGTCGCCGCCCCACAACACGGCGATCGGGATTCCGTCCAGCTCATCGTTTACTGCCCTCTCCTCGCTGATCAGGCTGAACGGATAGGCCCTGTCGGTATTCTCCAAGCTCACGCCCACCACCCGCGAGAGAGCGGGGAACCGGTCGTTGGTGTCGCCATCGAAGAGAAATGGCCTGTCGCTGGAGCTGTATCCCACGTATGGGTTGGAGCCGTAGGCAATGTTGAAACCCGTGTCACGTGAAAGCGACACCGCATCGGGGAAGTTTTTGAGAGCGTCACCGTAGGAGACGATGGAAGTGGGAATCAGTTCCAGCTGGGTACCGGCGAACTCACCGACGACTGCTTCTCCGGTGATCTGTTGCCATAGCGACGTGGTTGCTTCGTCCCACATCACCAAATCGCTCTTGCGCAGTAGACCCGACACGCCAAAGCGCAGTGCTTGGCCATCGACTCTCGCATCGAATGTGATGGCGGTATTGCACAGCGGGCAGAACGTGGTGACGACAGGAACGTCGCCGAACCGGTCGTTCACGATCTCGTGACGGGTAAGTATCGACAATGGGTAGAAGCGAACGTCGCCATTGAATTGCACAAGAGCGCCGGGTTCGCGTTCGCTGAGCCAGGAGGCAGACGAGAGTGGCTCAAACTTAGGAGTGTCGATCGGCGGGATCCGATCACGGGGATCTTCGGACTGAATGCCGAGAAGAATTTCTCCCGGATCGACCGTCTGACGAGTCCAGTCGGTGGGGAAGAATCCGGTGGCGAGTAGGACGTCGCGCCGAAGCTGATCACGCGGGGTCTCGGTCACGATGGTGACGCCTTCGGAACTGCTGGTCACACCTCCGGACAGGTCGAGGGGTCGATCGGTTTCGGTGGGTGAGAACAATTCGATCTCTGTGGCATCGCCTGAATCGGCGACTGCCTCGGAATCGGCGGCCGCTGAGCTGCTTGGCGTGGTGGTGGAGCTCGTTGCATCGAGGGCCGCTCCGCCGCCGCACGCAACGGCGGTTACAGACAGCCCGACTACCAGGGCGGTGAGACGTTTGGGGGTCATGAGTGTTTCCGTTTCTAGACGGGAATCGATTGCGAAGCTGTGGCTGGCGCTGGATCAGAAACCTCGGGTGGTTCGAACTTCTTCAGCACCGAGGAGAGAATGGCGATGGCCACCAATCCGCCAAGCGACACGCCGATCGAACCGGAATGGTCACCCATCCAATTGGTGAGCGACGCCGACCATCCGTCTATGACTCCGGTTGCTGCACCTTGCTCACCGGCATCGGACGAGAGGTCGTTGGCCCAGAACCAAGTGATGTATACGCCGGCAATTATCAGGAATCCGGCAGACACTCTTTGAACATGCTTGAGCATGGACCGCAGCCGTCCCACTATCCCTTGCTTGGCGAAAGCCACGGCCAAGGTGAGCGCCATCAGCAGCACCGACATACCCATCCCGTAGGCGATGTAGGTGAGAAAGCCGGAGATGAAGTTGGCGCTGGCGATCGAGCCAACCACCACCGACAAAAACACCGGCAGGGTGCATGACAACGAAGCCAAGGCATATGAAACCCCGAAGGTGAAGACAGATTTGTTGTCTCTGCTGCCGGTGCCACCCTGCACCTTGAGGAACCCGATCGAAAGCTGGTAGCCGCGGAACATCGCGATACCGAGGATCAACATGAGCACGCCGATTCCGAGAGCGACGTAGGGGATCCAATCGATGATCGATCTCACTCCGGCATTGATCAGCAGGCCGGTGGTGCCGAATACAAACAAGAATCCGAGCGACACGATCGCTCCGACCTTGAGCGCCTGCCCGATTCCGGCGCCTGTCTTCTCGTCGTCCTCGGCGCCCTCAAGTCCCATGAAATATGACAAGTAGGCGGGCAGCATCGCGAATCCGCATGGGTTAACCGTGGCGACAAGCCCCGCCGCGAACGCCAGGCCGAGTGGTGCGTCGATCATGATGTCTCGATCAAATTACTGATTCGGTCAACGAGGGCGCTCTCGTTGAGCTGGCCTCCGAACACCTCTTGGATCTGGCCGTCGGCGCTGACGAAGATCGTGCTTGGCATGGCGAACAGATCGAGCGAGCGGAAGAGCTCCCCGGCGGGGTCGTCGCCCAGGGTGTAGGTCAAGCCGACCTCATTGGCGAGCGTAAGCGCCGCATCTCGCTGGTCGGCGTTGGCCATCCCGAGGATGGTCACGTCGTCTCCAAACTGTTCATGAACTGCCTGAATGTCCGGTAGTTCACCTACACAGGCCGGACACCAAGAGGCCCAAAAATTGATTACCAGAGGCTTGCCGGCGAAGTCGGCGAACGCTGTGTCGCCGCCGTTGAACAATTCGAATGACGCGGTGGGTAGGTCGCTGTCGCTCGAGATCAGGCTGCTACCGCCGAAGGCGCTGATCGAGATCACAACTGTGGCAAGCAACGCGAGCGCCGAAGCGACAATGCCGTGTCGTTGCCTCTTGGTGACGGTCAGAGTGCTCATCTGCCTTCCGGTCTGTGTCGTGTGCGGGGGGACACACACGGAACGGAGTCGGAGGGCGGTGGATTCTGAGAGTGTTCGTTTCGGTACAGATTGGCTCTTGGCCGGTTCGGCTCAGATCTCGTCGGAAATGGTGGACTGCAACGGCGTCAGCCGCCCCGGGCCATCGAGATATATCTGTGGTGACGAGCAGTGAGTTGTGTGACGAAGACGGCAGCCTCGGTGCGGGTGTCCATCCTGAGCTTGTGGAGTATGGCGGAGACGTAATTCTTGACGGTCTTCTCCGAGAGGTGGAGGCGTTCTCCGATGCTGCGATTGGTGAGCCCTTCGGCTACTAGCTCGAGCAATTTTCGCTCGCGATCGTTGAGAACCGAGAGTCGCTCCTCCTCCGCTGACATGCCAGACCGGAGGCGGTTGAACATTCGATCTGTGAGGCGGGGGTCAACCAGCGACCGTCCCTCGAATACGGCGCGTACCGAACTCACCAATTCGCTACCGGCTACGCGTTTGAGCACGTAGCCGGAGGCTCCAGCATCGAGTGCTGCGAACAGCGTTTCGTCGTCTGAGAACGAAGTGAGAATGAGCGTCTTCACATCTGGGCAGAGCTTGGCGACGGCCTCGCACACCTCGATGCCGGTGCCGTCGGGTAGCACGACATCGACCAAAGCCACGTCAGGTCGTGATGCTGTGATCCCCTTGACGCCCTCAGCCACAGTTGCGGCCTCGCCGACAACTTCGATGTCGGGTTCGGCCGCCAGGATGTCTCGTAGGCCGCGCCTCACCATCTCATGGTCATCAAGCAGGTAGATGCGAATCGCCATTTCCCAAGTCCCTTCAACACATGTCGATCTGTGCCGATTTATGTACCGGCCGACTCGGACCCATCGGCAACTGCTCATACATTCTGAGTGAAGTCTCACGAAATGTAGGTCGGAGGACCTATTTCTGGAATATTCTCCGGGGTTCGGTCAAGAGCGCCGTCGGCGATCCGATTGAGGTGGTGGTGTGGGATGAGCCTTGTTTCGTACATGGCTCGGGGTGGTAGATGAACCGAGATGCAAACAACTTGACTTCGGCTCACTGGGTCGGCACCGGCGGTTCAATGAACGCTTGGCCTCCGGGCGTGGCTGAAGCGGTGTCGGCGCAAACCAATGAATTCAACGTGTTGAGAGATGCCGACAACCGCCGCGTCTGGGTATCAGACTCGGTTGAATATGTTCTCGGGTACAGCAGCTCGGATTTCATGCTCCGTATGATCCAGTCGATTGTTCATCCGGACGACTTCGAGAGATTCGTCACCACCCAAAATGATTTGTTGAAGGTCCCCGGTAGCCAGCAACGTCTGCAGTACCGAGCGCGGCATTCGGACGGAACCTGGAGATGGGTTGAGACCGACATGATCAACCTGATCGATTCGCCAGAGGTCAACGGTGTCGTGTCGACCACGCGTGACGTAACCAGTCGGGTGGCAGCCAAACGCCGGCTCTCTCAGAGCGAACGCCGACTCCGCTCGATCGTGTCGAGCGCCGGTGATGTCGTCGTGATTCTCGATGCTGCCCGCAACGCGGAATACATCACTCCCACCGTCGCTGCATTGCTCAGAAGATCGACCGACAAGGTCAAGCTTGAGTGGATGACCTTCGTCCACCCGGCGGATCTTCCGGCGCTCGATCTGTTGTTCAACTCTGCTCTTGAGAACTCCGGTGTGCCTCAGGGACCCGTCGATATTCGAATGAGTCGACCTGATGGCACCTGGCTCACGCTGGAGATGCTGATAACCGATTTCCAAGCTGATCCGATTGTTCGAGGCATCGTGCTCAATGCCAGAAATGTCACGGTCAGACGCCAGGTGGAACGTGATCGCGTTCGCGATCAGAACGTGTTCAACGCGTTGGTGGAAATGGCCCCGATCGGGATCTTTCTGGCAGATAATTCTGGTAACTGGAATTATGTGAATGCCAAGGTCGCAACGGAATTCGATATCGATTCAGCTGATCTGCTCGGTCGAGGCTGGGAGCAATTGTTCGATGCCGCAGACCTCGTCCGCCTCAAGAGTGAGCTGGCGCGTTGGGACGGCAACGGGCGCCTGGCTACCGAAGTCAGAACCCGCGATGTCCCTGACGCACGAGAAGCGAGGGTCACGATCACCCGTCCCCGAAATGCAGGAATAGTCGGCACGATCGAAGATGTGACCAGCCGGCGTGAACTCGACGAGATGCTCATCGACGGCGCCGCGCTCGGCTCGTTGGCCGGGGTCGTGGGTAGCGCGGCCCACGACATCCACAATCTGTTGGCCTCGATCGGGTTCCAACTCGGGCTTCTCGACTCTCCGGGAGAGACCGAACGGGTGTCAGCTGCCAACGAGGCGATTGATCGGGCGTGCGACATCACCGAGGATCTGATGTCGATCAGCCGGCCATCACGTAGTCGATTCGCCGCAATCGATTTGGGCCCTGTCGTCACGGGCTTGGCGGGGACGCTCGGCGTTCTCGTCGAACATCAAGCCGATCTGATCGTGAGTTCCGATGGGGCGGGAATAGTCGCCATGGCCGAGCGCACCGGACTTGAACGGGTCCTCACCAACCTTGTGGTCAATGCTCGCGACGCGATGGAGCCGCGCGGGCGTATCGAGTTGGCTGTCTCCAACGTTCAACTCGATGAGGCATCAGCCCCGCCCGGCGGTGCCGCCGGCGCCTACGCAGCGATATCGGTCAAGGATGACGGCTGCGGGATACCCGATTCAATGATTGAGCGAATCTTCGAGCCGTACTTCACCACCAAGGCTGACGGCAATGGTATTGGCCTGGCAGCGTCGCGTCGCAACGTGAGGTCGTGGGGTGGCGACATCATGGTCTCGTCGGTCTCGGGCAAGGGCACGACTGTCACGGTGGTGTTGCCACTGGGATCTATCCTCAGCTGATGGCCACCATCACCGCAGATCTGAAGTCTGGTTTCGCTGTTGAACTTCGTAGCGGCAACCATGTCTGGCTCGCCGACGAACCGGTCGAAGCGGGCGGCACCGACACGGGGCCCAACCCATACGACTTGTTGCTGTCGGCGGTGGCGGCGTGCAGTTGCATCACCTTGTCGATGTATTGCCAGCGCAAAGGGTGGGCGCTCGACTCGATCTCAGCCAAATACGAGCACGACAAGATTCACGTCGACGACTGCGAAGATTGCGACGACGAACTCCGAGGTCGCATTGACCGGATTCGCAGCGAAATCTTTATCGAAGGCGACTTCGACGAAATTCAGCGAGCGCGACTCGCCGAGATCGCCCAGCGATGTCCTGTCCACAAGACGCTTGTCGCAGGCGCGACGTTTACCACGGAGTGCATATTTGTTGGGTGAAGCGGCTCCGGGTCAGCGGGTCTGCAGGGCGTCTCGAATCTCGGTCAACAGATCCACCTCGCTGGGCCCGGAAGGAGCAATGACTGCCGGTTCTTCGTCGTTCTGTGAAGCGTTGTAAGCCTTCAGCACGAAGAAGACAGCTATGGCCACCATCAGGAAACTGATGATCGTGGTGATCACCGACCCGTAGAAGAGTGGTGTCCCAGCGAGATCAATAGTGAGATTGTCGAAGTTGGGCTGATCGAATATTGCCGACACGATCTGCATCATCACTCCGTTGACGAAAGAGTCGATGATTGGTTTGAACGCTGTGGCCATGATCACGGCTACGGCCAAATCGACGATGTTGCCCTTGTTGATGAAGTCCTTGAATTCCTGAAGCATGCGGGTCTCCCTTTGTTCCGACGTCCTGATGTGATCAACGAAGACACAAGCTCGGTGATGAACTGGCGATCCCCGTCGACATTGAAGTACAGGGGCTCGATCCTGTCGGTGAATCGCAGGCTGGCTAAGGTCTCCGTCGGAACTGGATCGTGGAGGACTTCAAATGGCCGAGGGATCAATCGAGATCTACGAGAGTGAAAACAGGGTTTTTGCCCCACCGCCAGAATTCGCGGCCAACGCACTCACCAACGACCGCTCGCTCTACGACGAAGCCGCCGCCGACTATGAAGCGTTCTGGGCTCGCCAGGCGCGAGATCTGCTCACCTGGGACGAGGACTTCCACACCACCCTCGAGTGGAACTTGCCATACGCCAAGTGGTTTGTAGGGGGAAAGCTCAACATGACCGTCAATTGCCTCGATCGCCACGTCGATGCGGGTCGCGGCGACAAGGTCGCATACCACTGGGAAGGCGAGCCTGGCGACAAACGCACCATCACCTATTCCGAGCTGCTGGCAGATGTCGAGCGCTTCGCCAATGTGCTGCTCAGCCTCGGCGTCGGTAAGGGCGATCGGGTCGCGATCTACATGCCGATGATCCCGGAGCTTCCGATTGCCATGCTGGCCTGCACCCGAATCGGTGTGGTTCATTCGGTGATCTTCGGCGGTTTCTCTCCTGACGCCATCACCGATCGGTGCGAAGACGCCGACGCGAAGGTGGTCATCACCGCCGACGCCGGATATCGACGGGGTGCTCCGTCGGCACTCAAACCAAACGTCGATGCCGCACTCGTTGCGGGCGCACCGACCGTCGAACATGTGGTGGTCGTTGACCGCTGCGGCACCGACCCGGAGATGGTCGAGGGCCGCGATCTGTGGTGGCACGATGTGATGGCCGAGGCAGCTCCGCATTGCCCGCCGGTGTCGATGGATGCTGAAGATCTGCTTTACATCCTCTACACGTCGGGCACCACGGCAAAGCCCAAGGGCATCATGCACACCACGGGCGGCTATCTCACTCAGGTGGCGTTCACCCAAAAGTATGTGTTTGATCTTCGACCCGACACCGACGTGTTCTGGTGTGGGGCCGACATCGGCTGGGTCACGGGACACAGTTACATCGTCTATGGCCCGCTGACCCTTGGCGCAACGCAGGTGATGTACGAAGGGACGCCCGACACGCCTCGCGAAGAGGAGCGCTCGGCCGACAAGTCGGAGTGGAGCAAGGATCGGCTCTGGGACATTATTGAGCGCTACGGCGTCACGCAGCTCTATACCGCTCCAACCGCTATCCGCACGTTCATGCGCTGGGGCGGGGAGTGGCCTGCAATGCACGACCTGTCGAGCCTTCGGATGCTGGGCACGGTCGGCGAGCCGATAAATCCTGAGGCTTGGATGTGGTACCACAAACACATCGGTGGCAGCTCCCGCCCGATTGTCGACACTTGGTGGCAGACCGAGACCGGCGGCCACATGATCACTCCGCTACCGGGTGTCGTGTCCACCAAACCGGGTTCGGCGACGTTCGCACTGCCAGGGATATTCGCCGAGGTTGTCGATGATGCCGGTGAGGTTGTTCATGAGGGCGGCGGATATCTCACGATCACCCACCCGTGGCCGGCGATGCTTCGTGGCATCTGGGGCGACCCCGAGCGCTACATGCAGACCTACTGGTCGACATACGAGGGTCGATACTTTGCCGGCGACGGTGCCAGAGTCGACAAGGACGGTTACCTCTGGCTCCTCGGCCGGGTCGACGACGTGATGAACGTGTCGGGGCATCGTATTTCCACCGCTGAGGTGGAGTCAGCGCTGGTCGATCACCCTGCGGTGGCTGAAGCCGCGGTTGTTGGTGCCAAAGACGAAATCACTGGCCAGGCGATTGTCGGCTACGTGATTCTGATCGGTGCGGCGGAGGTCACCGACACGTTGCGTGAGGAAATTCGCCAACATGTCGCCAAGAAGATTGGGCCTACCGCACGTCCGAAGGCCGTCTTCCTCGTGCCGGATCTGCCCAAGACTCGTTCCGGGAAGATCATGCGCAGGTTGTTGCGCGATGTCGCCGATGGTCACGATCTGGGCGACACCACTACGCTCGCCGATCCTCACGTGGTTACGGAGATTCGCGACCGGGCCGCCGAGTCCGACGAGGAGTGACCGACCCGGTCAACTGGTATCGCAGGCCGGGCGCTGCTCCTCCTGGCGAGGTCGTTATTTTCGACCTTGATGGGGTGATGTCCGACGCGTCTCCGCGTCAGGTTCATTTGCGCGGAGGTGCACCAGACTGGGACGCCTTTTTCGGAGCCGGTATTCACGACGAGCCTCTCGACGCTGGTGTCACTTTGGCAAGACTGGTGACACTGCCGATCGTTGTGCTGAGTGCCCGACCGAATTTCGTTCATGCCGACACGGTTGAGTGGTTGAAGAAACATCGTGTTCCGTTCGATCTGGTGATCACCCGGCCCCGGTCAGACACCAGATCGTCTGCAGCGTTCAAACGAGCCGAGGTCGAGTTGCTGCGTACGGCCGGTTTCGTCATCACGCTGGCGGTGGACGACGACCCGTCCAATGTGGAGATGTATCGCTCATGTGATGTCGAGACCATCTACGTCTACTCCGGCTACTACGACATCAATCTCGACTAGCCCTTGAACTCACCTTTCGCACCGCGCACGTATCGTTGAGCCATGGTCAACACAGCCAAGACATTCACGCTTCTCGCCGCGCTCGGCGGGCTGGCCATTGTCGCCGGCGGCGCGCTGGGCGGTTCGGGTGGTCTCGTCATCGGCATGATCATCGGTTTGGTCATGGTGGGAGGCTCCTACTGGTTCAGCGACAAGCTCGCTATCAAATCGGCTCGCGCCCAGCCGGTCACCAAAGATCAGATGCCTCAGTTCTTCCAAATCATGGAGGAACTCACCGGCCGGGCCGGAATGCCCATGCCCAAGCTCTACGTCTCGCCCAATCCGCAGCCCAATGCGTTCGCCACGGGCCGCAGCCCGAGTCACGCTGCGGTAGCGGTGACGGCTGGACTGCTTGAGGCCATGCAGTGGGACGAGATTCGCGGCGTGTTGGCTCACGAGCTATCTCATGTCCGCAACCGCGACATCCTGATCGGGTCGGTGGCTGCAGCCATAGGCATGGGCATCACCTTCGCTGCTCGTATGGCCATGTGGGGAGCGATCTTCACCGGTGGCAGCAATCGCAACCGTAACCCGATCGGCGAGATTGCCTTCGCGATCCTTGCCCCGATTTCGGCCATGCTCATCCAGGCATCAATTTCGAGAAGCCGCGAATTTCAGGCCGATGCTTCCGCCGCCAAAATGATCGGCACTGGCGAACCGCTGGCTCGTGCGTTGGAGCGACTTGATGCCTACGCGTCTCGCATCCCCGGCAACGTCGACCCCAACCAGGCCTCGGCCTACATCATCAATCCGTTGAAGGCTCAGGCCCGTGGCCAGGGCGGAATGAGCAAGTTGTTCAGCACCCACCCACCGACCGCGGAGAGAATCGCCCGGTTGCGCAACGGCAACTGGGCCTGAGTCGTTTCAGCTGGGCATGACCTGGCTAATCGCGAAAGTTATTGAATTGAAGGGGCAACCCGAAGTCGCCTTCTTTCAACTTGGCGATCACTGACTGCAGATCATCACGCTTCTTTGCCTGCACCCGAAGTTGGTCTCCTTGGGTTGACGACTGAACGCCCTTCAATCCGAGACCCTTGATGAACTTGTTGAGTTCTTTGGCTTTCTCCGAGCTGATGCCAGCCTGAAGGGTGGCAGTTTGGCGAACTGAGGCTGCGGCTGCCGGTTCGACATTGCCGTAGTCGAGGATCTTCAACGACACCTTTCGCCTCACCAGCTTTTCTTCGAGTACCTGTCGGAGCGCGGCCAAGCGATCTTCAGATGCCGAGGCAAGATTTATCACGTCGTCACCAAGTGCGACCGACGAGTCGGTGCCTTTGAAGTCGTAGCGCTGGGACACCTCACGTGCTGCTTGATCAACAGCGTTGCGCACCTCTTGGTCGTCAACCTCTGAAACCACATCGAATGTCGGCATGGAATGGAAACTACCGCGGACAGTGCCAGTCGCAAATGAGGACCTGGAAAGGCAACGAATGAGGGCCGCTCAAAGTTGCTCTTCGGCTGCCGACAGGTAGGTCATGATTCCACTGAAAATGGCGGCAACCATCACAGCCATCGCGTATTTGTTCGCGCGAATGGTTTTCACGTGGCATGACACCAATCCCGTACTGTTCGTTCTGCTGCTCGCGGCAGAGATCTTCGGCATGTGGCGACTAGGAGTCGAGATGTCGATGGTTGGTGCCCCTCGTGCCCTGGGTTCGGATTCGTCGCCAGACGAACCAGATGGCGATGGCCTCGAATCGTCAGAGGACTCTGGCGCCGACGCCATCGTGATCGTCACCGGTGAGCCCGCCAGCGAGGTCCGTGCGGCCGTTCTTGCGGCCCGCTCGGCCGAGGGAATTCGCAGTATCTGGATTGTTGACCGGGACGACCGCCGCGATATGACGGAACTGGCCCGACGGCTGTTGGTCGATCGGATTCCGGGCGTCCCCGGTTGCGATATCGGGCCATTGGTGAACAAGGCGTTGCGTCGCTCACAGTCCGACTATCTGGTGCTGATTCCGGCCGATGTGGTTGTGCTCCGTGACGTGATCAAGCAAACCGTCCCGTCGTTGGCCGGCTCTTCGGTTGTGGTTGTCAATTGCCGAGTTGAGCTGACGAATGCCTCGAAAAGTATCGACTATGGCGGATATGGCGTGGACCAGCAGAGAGATCGTGTGATCGGACCTTCGTTGCACGCTGCCGGTGAGTTGCCTTGGTATCCCGGTCTCGCCGTGGCCAAGCGACAGGAGTTGCTAGCGGCCGGCGGATGGGGATCCGGGCGTTCGGGCGGCACCCTCGATGCTGGTCGGAGACTTCGAGCGGAAGGCTGGTCCATTTCGCAGTCCGACGCGATCGTTGGCCGTCAACTCGCAGCGTGGAACGACGATCGACAACTACATCGTTGGGCTCGAGAGCTTCATGAGCAGTTGACGGTGGCACGAATGCGTCGACCTGGTCGTGCTCATGGCAAGTCGCCCAGCATGGCCCGGCGGATTCGGTCCTCCTACCTGGTCCACGTCTTCCAGCCTGTGCAAAAGGTGATGCTGATCGGCGTCCTGTTCGCCACGCTCTACACGCCCTCAATGCCGATTTCTGGGGACTTCGCACCGCTCATCGCGCTTTGGGTGGCCTGGCACGCTTCGTCGATCGCATTGCGTTGGACGGCCAGCAGGGAGATCGGCTTCACGCCTTGGATCACGAGCGACCTGCGTCTCATGACCACCAACATGATCGTCGGATGGCGCGTGTTGCGAAATTCGGAATCTGAGACAGAGCTCGTCGATCGTGGCCCAGGAAGGACGCAGCGTTCCACTCTGATGATTGTCTTGCAGACAGCGTTGATGGCAACCCTGGTCGTATTCGGTCTCGGGATGGTGGGCTCCGCCCACAGCGATGCGATATCAGGCGTTGCGTTGGGGTTCGCTCTCTGGCTGCTGATCGTGTCGTTGCATTCAATGTGGGGGATGAAGCTTCGCCAGGGGAGACAGACGTTCCGGTCCTTCGAGAAGCTCGGGGTGATTCAGGTTGGCTCGAAGATGGCTGTTATCGGTGTCTCTCTATCTGGGATCGACCTTGTATCGAGGGCTCCCATGACGGTCGGTGACACGCTGACCTTGACGTTCCGTTTGCCTCAGGGTGATGGAATTCCGGTCAAGTTCACGTCGTCGCTTTCCGTCATGCGATCGTCGCGCTCCGGCCGTCACTTCGTCGCCTACCTTAGGTTCTCGCAACTCAGTGACGAGCAGTTCGATCAGATCATCATCTACTGCTCTGCAGTTGCTGGTCGCCAACACGTCAACGGTGGCGGTGCCCGATTTACAGAGGTCGCAGAACTGGCCCCACTTGTTGATGCCACCGACTCGACTGATACATCTGAAGAGGCGACAAGCGAGATCGAGCCGTCCGACAGAACTCACAGCGTTGGCATGGTCGCGGAGGAGTTGTAGCCCGCTATCGTTCCTCGTTCGCGGGTCGGTGCCCGAGCGGCCAATGGGAACGGGCTGTAAACCCGTCGGCTTTCGCCTACGAAGGTTCGAATCCTTCTCGGCCCACGCGAAACGAGGCCCGGCGCATCTGCGTCGGGCCTCTACATTTTTGCCAGCTCAGACTATGCGGCCCGATAGCCAGCTGAGCTCAGGTGATCATCAATTGCATGACCACCACGTCGAGCCACTTGCCAAATTTCCGCCCGACTTCACGTTCGGATCCCACGATCGTGAAGCCGCAAGCTTGGTGAAGCGATACCGAGGCCTCTGATCCCCCGGCGATGTGAGCGATGATCGTATGGAACCCCCGCTGGGCAGCTAGATCGATCAGGGCGTTCAGCATCGACTTGCCCACGCCGGAGCCTCTGGCCCCTCCACTGACATAGATCGAATCTTCAACTGTGGTGCGATAGGCGGGGCGGGTTCGATAGGGAGACAACGAAGCGAACGCAACAACGACACCGTCAATCTCGGCAACGAGCACCCCCAAAGCGCCGCTGCGTTCCTTGAGCCAATCGCGTTGTTCCGACAGCGTTCTTCCGACAAGGTCGAACGTGGCGGTGGTGTTCTCGACCTCGTGGTTGTAGATCGCCAGAATGGCGGGGGCATCCTCGAGAGTGGCGAGGCGAATGTCCATGGTCAGTCTTCCGAGAACAAGCCGGCGATCCGACGGTTTATGAAACCAGGAAGGATTTTGGTCGTGTTGGCTGCCATTTTGTTGCTGAGGCCGGGCACGACGCGGGGCGTGCCACGGTCGACCCCAGCGAGAGCGGCAGCGGCAACGTCGTCCGCGCTCTGCCACATGAAACCGGGGATTTTCGACGCGTCATACTCGGCACGTTCCTGGAACTCGGTACGGGTGAATCCGGGGCAGATGGTGCTCACGTTCACACCTTTGGGTCCGAGTTCCTGGTTGAGTGCCAGTCCGAAGCTCACGACGAATGCTTTTGATGCTCCGTAGGTGGCGGTGCTCGGCGACGGCACCAGTCCGGCGATCGAAGCAGTGTTGAGGATCCCGCCCGTGCCCCTGTGAGCCATTACGGAACCGGCAGCGTGGGCAAGACGCATCAGGGCGACGATGTTGACGTCGATGACAGAGGTCTCTCGCTCTACGTCGAGATCGACGAAGTCGCCTGTGAAGCCGAACCCCGCATTGTTGACAAGCAAATCAATCGGCTTGTCTTCGTTAGCGAGACGCGATTCGACCCTTGACAGTTGCTCACGATCGCCGAGATCGGCCGGAAGAATTTCGACATCGCGTTCCGAGAGGTCGCTGGCGAGTGAGTTGAGCCGCCCAACGTTGCGGGCGACGATTACGAGATCGGTTCCGTCGGCTGCGAGTCGACGGGCGATGGCATCGCCGATTCCACTCGAAGCACCGGTTACGAGCGCTCGGGTCCAGCGAGGCATGTTTTCTCCAATGATCGTCGAATGTAGGCCGCTGAATCTAGTCGGGAGCGTTTGGCTCGCGCGACCGCCGATTCACCGCCGCTGCTACGTCGGCCCATTTGTCGAGCACCTCGGGGTCAGAGGAGAGTTGGTGGGCCGCCGTATAAGTGACAATTCGGACGTTGGGAGCGACAGCGCGGTAACGGTCGACCAATGCCTCACCAACGTCGGCCCAGGTGGCCGACACGATGTAGTGGTCGAGCACATCGTCGGTGACCGCGGCGACCATCGCTGCCATGTCGCCCTCTCGTTGACAGCTATGGAGATGTTCCGACAGACCGTGAAATCCGTGGGTCTCGAACACCGGTGAGTAGGTGCGGGTGGAGCCGTAGAAGGCGATCATCATGCGGGCGTGCTCACGTGTGGAGATGATCTCTTCTTCGGTATCTCCCACAGCCGTCATCACCGGAATCACGAAGGTGATGTCGTCGAGAGACCGGCCTGAGCGGCCCAGACCAACCTCGATCGCAGGAACTTGCACTTCGGATATGTAGGCGGGTGAGTTGAACGGATGGATGTGGATTCCGTCGCAAACCTCACCTGCCATCCGGCTCATCCACGGGAGTACAGCAGAAACGTAGACGGGCGGATCAGGTGCAGAGATCGGTCCGGGTGACCATTGTCCCGGGAGGAGAGAAAATTGGTAGTAGTCACCGTCGAAATGGAGCTTCTCTTCACCTCGGAATGCCCGAAAAATCGCTTTCACCGACTCGACGTACTCCTTGAGACGGGGCCCAGGATGGGAGTATTCGGTGGAGTAACGACGCTCGATGTGGGCTTTGATTTGGGTGCCAAGGCCGAGGGTGAAGCGACCATTGGTCGCGTCGGCCAATTCCCAAGCGGTCGACGCGGTGACCATCGGGCTGCGCGGGAACGCCACAGCGATCGCGGTGCCGACGCCGAGACTTTCGGTGGCCAGCCCGGCAGCAGCACACGAAAGGTAGGCAGTGCGGCCCGACTCGGTCAGCCACATCGACCCGAAGCCAGCGTCCTCAACAGCTTTGGCGTGAGCCTGCATGGCGCTGAGCTCCAAAGCGCCGGACATGATGTCGAGTTCCACTGGTACTCCTCGGTGACGGCCCGAACCTCGCTGATAACCTGCCCCCCATTCGAAACGGAGGCACGGCACAGGCATGATGGCACCTACCGATCTCAGCGATCACATCGATGAGACCAAGTCAGTCGATTCCGGAGATTCAGCCGAGGCTGATCAACTCATCAAAGACGAGTTGCTAGTCGAGGAGTTGCTAGTCGAGGACATATCAATCGACGGCATGTGCGGGGTCTACTGAGCCCAGCGACGGTGTCGAATCACCACCATGAGCCATGACCACAACCGCATGACATCCACCGGGTTCGACGCCGACCTGGCGTATCGGCTCCACCCCAAGGTCGCTATCAGGCCTGAACCTTTCGGCGCGCTCGCCTACCACTACGACAATCGCCGGCTCAATTTCCTACGTGCGCCGGAGCTGGTGGCGTTGGTGGAGTCGATCGGTGACCATCCGAGTGTGCGTGAGGCCTTTCAAGCTTCCGGAATCGACAGCCGACGATGGCCATCGTTCGAGAAGGCGCTGAGATCACTGGCAGAGTCTGAATTGTTGATTCCCGCATGACCGCTCTATCCGATCAGATGAAGGCCGGGCTCGACGCACCGATCTGCCTCACATGGGAGCTCACCTACGCCTGCAACCTGCAATGCGTGCATTGCCTGTCGTCATCGGGCATTCGCGACAAGCGTGAGTTGACGACCATTCAAGCCGAGGCTGTGATCGACCAGCTGCAAGAAATGCAGGTCTTCTACGTCAACATCGGAGGCGGCGAACCCACCATTCGTCCCGACTTTTGGCATCTGGTCGACTACTCGGTTTCCCACGGCGTCGGCGTCAAGTTCTCGACCAATGGGTCGCGCATCGATGCAGAAGTAGCGCGTGATCTTGCCACGATGGATTACGTCGATGTCCAGATTTCCATCGACGGTGCCGATGCTGCGACCAACGACGCAGTGCGTGGCGAAGGCTCGTTCGACACGGCAGTCACCGCCATGGCACATCTTCACGAAGCTGGCTTCGGAGAGTTCAAGATCTCTGTGGTGATGACCCGACACAACATTCCACAACTCGATCAATTCGCCGCTCTGGCCGATCGTTTCGGTGCGCAGCTACGGCTGACCCGCCTGCGCCCGTCGGGTCGGGGCGCCGACTCCTGGAACGAACTTCACGCCACCAACGCTCAACAGATCGAGCTCTACAACTGGTTGGTCGAACGGCCCGATGTCCTCACCGGCGATTCGTTTTTCCACTTGTCTGCGTTGGGGGACCCGTTGCCCGGCCTCAATCTCTGCGGCGCGGGTCGGGTGGTTTGTCTGGTCGATCCGGTGGGGGATGTCTACGCCTGCCCGTTCGTTCTCCACGAAGACTTCCGAGCCGGCAACGTTTGTGATGCCGGCGGGTTCGCCTCGATCTGGCGTGAGAGCAGCCTCTTCGCCGAATTGCGCGAACCGCAATCAGCAGGGGCGTGCAGTTCGTGCGGGCAATTTGATGCCTGCCAGGGCGGATGCATGGCGGCCAAGTTCTTCACCGGCTTACCTCTCGATGGCCCCGACCCTGAGTGCGTCACCGGCCACGGTCAGGCGCTGCTGCAATCAGCCGGTCCGCTGCCGACGTCGGACGCCGACCACTCACGGCCCATGTCGGTGAGCTTGGGCGCTCGACGCTGAATCGCCGATCGATGTCGGCGCCGACTGTGTGTCAGCGAGAAACCTGGCCAACAAGGCGCAGCACATACCAGAACATGGTCATGAGCGAGCCGAACAGGGCGAGCGCTCCGGCCACGTGAGCGTCGGCGGGATAGTGACGGATGATCGTTTGGGTCTGGTAAAGGATCGCCATACCGGCCAGCAGGATCATTCCTACTGAGAACCAGATCCCGAGGCTGAGTCCGAATATCACGGCAGCAACGATGAGCACCAGCGCTCCGATGAACCCGTACATGACCATCGGACGCAGAAATGAAAGGTCTCTGCGAGTGACGAAGGCCACCAGCGACAATCCGGCGAAGCCGATCGTGGTGATGAGAGCGGCCGCAGCAACTGAGGTGGTGCCGTTGTCCTGCACGTTGAACATGTAGTGAAGAAACGGGGCGAAGATGAGAGCTTCGAGTCCGGCCATGGCGAAGAGCGCCTGATACTGGCGAACCGGGTTGAGCAGATCGGCTGCAGCTTGGGCCACGAACCATTGGCCCACCATGAACGCGCCGAGAATCAGCAGCCACCCCATGCCGTTGCCCGACACGAAGTTGTAGAGGCCCTCGGCAATCCCGAGATTGATGAACAGAGCCTCTATGGCAATGAACGCCACGACTGCGCCCAGTAGATGCTGGTAGACCCGCACTACAAATTCGCCCCGCGCTTCTTCGCCGAGTGTGATCACCGGCTGTGTCAGGGTCGTTCCGTAAGGGTCGTGGCTCATGGCGGTTCCTCTTTCGCTTGCCACAGAGACTATCTGAGCTGTCTAGATGTACTCTGTCGCCATACATCCGGACGCAAATTGGAAATAGGAGATGGACTATGGGATTTCTCGACAAGGTCAAGGGTCTCGTCGGCAAGAACGCCGACAAGGTCGAAGACGGAATCGACAAAGCTGCCGACGTGATCGAGGACAAGGTCCCCGAGGAGCATGCCGACAAGGTTGAAATGGCCGCTGAAAAGGCCGAAGAAGTTGTTGAGGGTCTCGCCGACGACGAGTGACTGCTAGGCGGGTCGAAGTGTCGTGACAGGCGACAGTAGAGCTACGGTCGCCCCGTCGATGAAACTTCTCTCGTCTGTTAAATTGGGGAACGCCGAGGCGTCGAGTCGGATCATGTTTGGTCCGCACACGACCAACCTTGGTGTTCGCCGCGCATTGTCGCCCCGGCACGTCGCCTATTACGAGCGTCGTGCCATCGGCGGTGCTGGGGTGATCGTGGTGGAGGAAGCCTCCGTTCACGAGTCCGATTGGCCATATGAACGGGCCCCGCTGGCTGCCGATTGTGGGCCCGGGTGGCGCTCGATCGCCGACGCGTGCCACAAGCACGGAGCTCTGGTGGTCGCTGCGATCGGCCATAGCGGAGGTCAAGGAACCTCTCATTGGTCTCAGGATCCGCTGTGGGCGCCTTCCGATGAGCCCGAGGTCAACACCCGCGAGATTCCCAAGATCATGGAACCCGATGATGTTCGGGCTGTGATCAGCGGCTTTGGTGCCGCGACCGCGCTGGCCGCCGAATCAGGTGTCGACGGCGTCGAGATCAACGCTGGTCAGCATTCGCTGGTCCGTCAGTTCATCTCGGGGCTCACCAATCGTCGTGATGATGAATACGGAGCCGACAGATTGAGATTCGCCCGTGAGGTGATCAAGGCAACGAGATCAGCGGTGGGTGATGGCATCGTCGGCCTCAGGCTGTCGTGTGATGAGTTGGCGCCGTGGGCGGGCATCACCCCCGAGTCGGCGGTCGAAATTGCCAAGGAACTGGCTGGGTTTGTCGACTATCTCGTCGTGGTGAAGGGTTCGATCTTCTCGGTCGAGGCCACGCGCCCTGATGCCCACCAGCCCGCCGGGTTCAACCTCGACTTGGTGCGCGATATCAGAATCGGAATCGGCGAGTCGATACCTGTGATAGCGCAGGGCTCGATAGTCGATGTCGGACAAGCCGAGCGGGCATTGGGCGACGGTCGCTGCGACTTGGTCGAGATGACCAGAGCCCAGATCGCCGACGCTCAACTCGCGGCAAAGGCTGCTGTCGATCCAGCGCTGATCCGCCCATGCGTTCTCTGCAATCAGACATGCCAGGTCCGTGATAACCGCAACCCCATCGTCACCTGTGTGGTCGACCCCAGGTCGGGCCACGAGCTGGACGATCCGGAACCGTGTGCGAGGTCAGAGTCTGCCGGTGCTCGAAGAGGTGGCGACGACACCCCACAATTTCTGGTGGTAGGAGGGGGGACAGCCGGCCTCGAAGCTGCGCGGGTCGCGGCCGAGCGCGGCCACCGGGTTCGGATCCTGGAGGCCTCCGACCATCTTGGTGGAATGGTGCGAACCGCGGCCGAGGGTTCGGGACGTCGACCGCTCGAGGGCATAGCCGATTGGCTTGAGTCGGAGGTTCGGCGTCTTGGCGTTGAGGCCATCACCGGCCACATCGCTGAACCGTTCGAAATAGAGGCCCATGAGGGGCCCGTCATTCTGGCAACCGGTTCCGTTGACGGTCCGTCGGCCGCACCAATCGAGGGCACCACCCCGCCGCTCACTGCCGCAGCCGTCCTCAATGGATCACGGTTCGGCATCCTCCACGACCTCGTGCCAGCCGGTGGTCACGCGGTCATTCTCGACTCGATCGGCGGTCCAATCGGCGTGTCCGTGGCGGAGATGCTCTCTCACCTCGGACGTCAGGTCACGATGGTCACCGGCGATGCTTTCGCTGGTCAGATGCTGGCGCCCAGCGGGGATCTAGCCCCATGCAACAGTCGGTTGGCGCAGCTCGGGATCGAGATCGTGCGCCGGGTGAAGGTCCTGTCGATCGGTGATGGCACGGTCACTGTCGAACACCGATTCAGCGGCGAACGAAGCGTCCTCACCGGCACGATCATCGATGCCGGCCACCGGCTTCCCGACACCGACCTGTGGGAGAAATGCGGCCATTCACTTCCGCGGGTGGGCGATGCCGTGGCTCCTCGCACGATTCTCGAAGCGATTCTTGAGGCGCGTCGAGCAGTGCTCTCCGCCGAGTCGTCAATGTCGGCCGCGAGAGCGATGCCGGGCACGCAGGGGGTGACGAGGTGAGCGGAGCAGGGCAATACCGTTACCTGTTCAAGCCTCTACGGCTGGGTCCGGTCACGATCCCCAACCGGATTGTCTTCAGCGCCCACCTCACCAACTATGCCGACAACGGCATGCCGAGCGATCAACACGTTGCCTACTACGAGGCCAGGGCCAGGGGAGGGGCTGGCCTGATCATCACCGAGGAGCATTCGGTTCACCCCACCGATTGGCCCTACGAGAAGATGATTCATGCCTTCCGCCCAGAGGTGGTCGACGGCTATCGCCGGATCACCCGCGCTGTCCATGCCCACGGCACCCCGATCTTTGCCCAGATCAACCACAACGGAGGTCAGGCATCATCGATGTATTCGCGACTTCCGGTCTGGGCTCCGTCTCCCGTGCCCGATCCGATGTTTCGCGAGGTGCCCAAGGAAGTCGACCATCGCGAGATCGCGGAGATCGTTCGTGGCTACGCAGACGTGGCCGCACGATGTGTGGAGGGCGGCTTCGACGGCGTGGAGTTGCAGTGCTCACACAGCTCGATCGTTCGAGGGTTTCTGTCGCCTGCCACCAACAAGCGCCGCGATGAATACGGCGGTTCTCTCGAGAATCGCAGCCGAATGCTTCACGAGATCGTGGCCGCCGTACGCGACGCGGTCGGCTCGGATGTGGCGTTGGGTGTGAGGCTCTGTGGCGACGAGTTGATCGACAACGGCACGCGTATCGACGAGGCAGTCGACGTGGCCGTCGAGTTGGATCGACGTGCACAGGTCGACTACATCAACACCTCCATCGGGGTGGCCACGTCATCGTTGTTTGTCATCGAGGCGTCGATGCACATACCGCCGGGGTACGCACTGTTCATTCCCTCGGCCATCCGTGCCAAGGTCGACCTACCGGTGGTTGGTGTCGGACGTTTCAAGGACCCTTTGCAGGCCGACCGCGCCATTGCCGACGGTCATTGTGATCTGGTCGGCGTGGTGCGAGGGCAGATCGCCGATCCTGAGTTCGTGGCCAAGGCGCGAGCTGGTATGGCCGGCGACACGAGATTGTGTCTGTCGTGCAACCAGGAATGTGTCGGGAGAATGGGGCTCAATCGTTGGCTCGGTTGCGTCGAGAATCCGATGACCGGCCGCGAGAGCGTGCTGCCGGCGCCCACGAGTCGTAGCAACGCACGCGACGTGTTGGTGGTCGGCGCCGGACCCGCTGGACTTCAGTCGGCGATATCAGCGGCTGCGCATGGCCACCGAGTCAGCGTTGTCGAGCGATCCGAAATGGTGGGGGGGCAGGTGCGTTGGGCGGCTTCGGTTCCCAACCGTGCGGAGCTCGGCGATGTGATCCGCAATCAACTGGTGGAGTGTGAGCGGCTCGGTGTCGAGATCGAATGCGGTGTCGAGGTCGACGCCGACTTGGTCCGAACGCGTCGCCCGGACGCCGTGATCGTGGCCGCGGGATCTGAGTTCAACGCTCCGTACTGGTTGCCACCAGACGACGACGAATTCCGGCAGCGTTGCGTAGATGTGATCGCCGTGCTCAGTGGCGAGGCCGACCCCGAGGGCGACGTTCTGGTGGTGGATCATCTCGGCTTTCACGAAGCTACCTCGGTCGCCGAATTGTTGGCTGATCGTGGTTGCGACGTCGAAATTGTCACCCCTGGCATGGTCGTCGGCCAAGATTTGGGGATCACGCTCGACATGGAAAACTGGTGGATGCGAGCCGAGGCCAAGGGCATTCGGCAAACCACTGACCGAATCGTCACCAGGGCGGGAACTGTCGATGGTCGTGGCGAGGTCGGGTTGATGTATCACCTCACCGGCCAAGTCGAGACTCGTCGACCCGACTGGGTGGTGATGAGCCTTCCACCCCGGGCTTCAGATGGTTTGTATTTCCAGTTGAAGTCCATGGAGAGCGAGCTCAACCTCGACGTCCACCGGGTTGGTGATGCCGTGGCGCCGCGCCGGGTGCACTCGGCCGTCATCGACGGCGACCGGATCGGACGGGCATTGTGAGTGGCACGGCCCAACCTGTCGGGATGGTCGCGGTGGTCATCACTCGTGACGGTAAGCCTCCCGTCGGTGGTGACGAGGCGGTTGCCGAATGCTCAGGCCGGGCGATCGTCATCGACGTCGATGGACTTCGTCCGGCAGCTCTCGCGGCGTCGCTTGTCAGCGACCTCATCGAGTTCGAGGTGGTGGTGCTCCCGGCATCACCCGATGGTCGTGATCTGGCGCCTCGGCTGGCGGCCCTGCTCAGCCGTCCTCTGCTGGCTGGAGCGATAGCGGTGAGCCCTGGCGAGGTGCTCTTGGCTCGCCGGGCGGGGTTGGTCATTGAACGTCACGAAGTCGACGGCCCGTTTGTGGCGACCCTGCAGCCGGGTGTGCGAGGAGTCCCGGCCGCAATCGGGCCGCTTGTTTCGACCCGCACCGACGCTCCGCTGGTCGGGTCCGACCGATCCGCAGATCCGGTGGTGATGGACGTCACCACCCCAGACGCATCCGACCTCGACCTGGTCGAGGCAACGAACATCATGGCCGCGGGCGCTGGGCTGCGAGACGCAGGCTTCGTCGACCTCGCCGTCCGGGTCGCTGCTGCCCTGGGGATGTCGCTCGGCGCGACCCGCGTTGTCACCGACCGGGGCTGGCTGCCGTTCGAACGACAGATCGGCACAACCGGGGTGATGGTCGACCCGGAGATCTACGTGGCGCTTGCCATCAGCGGAGCGGTCCAACACATATCCGGTCTGGGTGAGCCGCAACACGTCGTGAGCGTCAACACCGACGGGAACTGCCCGATGGCGGCCATGGCCGAGACCAACCTGGTTGTCGATGCTCGAGCGGCGCTCGTGGCGTTGGCCGACCGGCTCGACATCGAGGTCGAGGTTCGGCTACGAGCTGTGGTCCAGAATGTCTATTCGGCGCACCACCACGCAGGGGAGACGTCACATGACTGACTTCGACATCATCGTTGTAGGTGCCGGCCCGGCCGGTTCGACAGCGGCTCTGGTTGCAGCTCGCGCTGGGAAATCCGTGTGCCTGATCGAACGTGGGCCCTTCCCCGGATCGAAGAACATGTACGGCGGCGTGATCTACGGACGGGTGCTCGACGGCCTCATCCCGAAGTGGTGGGAAGAGGCACCGGTGCAGCGATGGGTTACCCGCCGCGGCACTGTTGTGATGACCCCGACCCAGAGTGTGATGATCGACTACCGCTCTACCAAATGGGGAGAGCCGCCCTACAACGGTGCCACCGCGTTCCGCCCCGACTTCGACGCGTGGCTCGCCGATCACGCGGCGGCCGCCGGAGCCACTGTTGTGTGCAGCACCACGGTCACGGGCGTGATTCAAGATGGATCAGGCCGAGTCACGGGCGTCCACACCGATCGCCCCGATGGCGACCTCACTGCTGATGTGGTCATCGCCTGTGACGGGGTCAATTCGTTCATCGCCAAGGAGATGGGCCTCTACCCTCACGCTGAGGATTCCGACCACTTCACGTTGGGTGCCAAGGAAGTGCTGTCGCTTCCTCGCGAGGTGATCGAGGAACGCTTTGGTCTCACGGGCGATGGCGGCGCCGACTACGAGATCATCGGTTGCACGGGCGACATCGCGGGCGGCGGTTTTATCTACACCAACCTGGATTCTGTGGCGGTGGGCGTGGTCCTGCGCCTCACCGACCTGGCCGAGTCGAAGCGCCGTGCCGAAGATCTGATAGCAGATCTCAAGGCCCACCCGATGGTGGCGCCTCTTGTGAAGGGAGGCCAGCTCGAGGAATATTCGGCCCATCTCATTCCCGAGGGCGGCTACGACACCATGCCCACGCTCGGTTCACCTGGGCTGCTTGTGTCGGGGGATGCCGCGGCGTTTTGCCTGAGCGGTGGGCTATGGCTCGAAGGAGTCAATTTTGCTATCGGTGGGGGAAAGGCGGCGGGTGATGCTGCGGTTGCTGCGCTGGATTCTGGGCGATCCGGATCGAAGGCAATGGTGGCGGACTACAGGTCGAGATTGCACGGCACGTTCGTGCTGGCCGATCACAAGAAACTCCGTAAGGCCCCCGGTCTCGTCTTGTCGGATCGAGTCCAATTCCGGTATCCGCAGTTGGTGTGTGACCTTCTCGAGGGTGTCTTCTGGGTCGACAATCCGAATCCGAAGCCCGGCATCGTCAAGCTGTTCTTCCGCACGCTGAAGAACTCGCCGCTGAAATTGCGTCATGTAATCAAGGATGCATGGCTCGGCCTGCGGACGTACGGCTGATGGCCATGCACATGTCAAGAGGTGCGGTCTCGTTCGAGGCTCGCATGGCCACAATCGACTTCAGGGTGTCGACGCGAGCCCACATCATCGTCGACTCAGCGGTGTGCAGCCACTGCCCGGCCAAGGCGTGCATCACCGCCTGTCCAGCCAACTTGTTCGTGCCCACGAGCGACGGCGGAATTCTCTTCAACTACGAGCAGTGCTTCGAATGCGGCACCTGTTACATGGTGTGCAACAACGAGGGCGCCATCTCATGGTCGTATCCAGAGGGGGGCCACGGTGTGGTCTTCAAGAGGAGCTGACGCGTGAAGTTGGCTGTTTGCATGAAGTGGGTCGACACCAGACCCGAGGTCGATCCGGTCACGGGTGTGGTTAGCGAAGATCGACGCTGGTTCGCGGCCAGCCCAGCAGATCAGTCAGCACTCGAGACCGCCTTGTCATTGGGTGAGACGGTAGCGGTCAGCGAAATCTTGGTGGTTTGTGCGGGCCCGATCGAGGCCGACGAAATGTTGCGTGGGGCATTGGCTGCGGGCGCCACCCGGGCGGTGCGGGTCGACATGGATTCTGATGACGATTCAGCCGACGTGGCCAACTCGGTGGCTCCGGTGGTGGCCGATTGCGATTTGGTCGTGTGTGGCGACTGGAGCCTCGACCGTGGCAGCGGGTCATTCCCGGCCTTTCTGGCGCACACGATCGGAGCCGCTCAGGCTCTTGGCTGCACGATGGTGTCGATCAGCGACGTTGGACTCGTCACCGCCACCCGTCGACTCGACGGTGGGCGACGCGAGGTGTTGCAGCTTCGGCCTCTGGCAGTCGTGTCAGTCGAAGCCGGTGCAAAATTGCGCCGTGCCTCTCTCAAGTCGATGCTGACCGCCGCGAAGCTCGAGATCGAAGTCGTTGGCGCGACTTCGTCCGCGGATCCCGGGCATCGGGCCGTGCAATCCGGTCCATTTCGACCGAGATCACGTGAGATACCGCCTCCCGAGGGCGACGACCTTCGATTGCGTCTCATAGCGGTGTCGGGAGCCATGGTGAAACCGAAGGCCAGCCGCGCGATTCACCTGGATCCGGAAGCGGCAGCCGACCTTTTGCTCGAACGTCTGGCCGAGTTGGGTGTCCAGCCAACCGCCGCCGATTCGTGATCAAGCCGCCGGGATCGCAGGCCACGAAGCGTCAGCTTGGCGCTCACACTTCCCCGGAAGTCGACCAGCAGTCGCCATTCACGCTGGTGGTGCCATTCGGCGCAACCGAGCAGCACGGGCCTCACCTGCCCCTCGACACCGACACCCGCATCGCCGAGGAACTCGCGGGACGTGTTGCGGCGGCGATGCCCGATGCACTAGTGGGCCCCACGATCTCGATCGGGGCCTCGGGCGAGCACAAAGGATTCGCCGGCACCCTCTCGATCGGAACCGACGTATTGGTGTCGGTTCTTGTCGAAATTGTCCGGACTGCTGGCCCGGAAGTAGTTCGGGTGGCCGTGGTCAATGCTCACGGCGGCAATGTCGAGGCGATCGACAAGGCCTGTCGAATCTGCGCGTCCGAGGGCCGCGAGTTGGTCGCGTGGACGGTCCGGATCCCGGGATCTGACGCTCATGCCGGTCGAACCGAGACGTCGCTCATGCTGGCTATCGCCCCCGACTTGGTGCGCCTCGACCTGCTGGAGCCCGGGGTGACCGACCCGATACAGAATCTTCTGCCGGAGTTGAGGCACCACGGCTTGGCTGGCGTTACCGCCAACGGTGTTCTAGGTGATCCGACTGGTGCCACCGCGCAGGAGGGCCGCACGCTTCTCGGTCGCCTGTTGACCGATGCCGTACAATCTCTCAAACTGCACTGACACGACGGGGAAACGAGACCACGAACCATGTTCAATATTGACGATCTGATCTCCGATTGTCTCGAGGCGGTGAACGACTCGCCAGGGCATTCAGGAGTGGCGGTTGAGGAAGTGCTCAATCGAACCATCAGCGATCCCAACGCCATCGAGTCAGCGATTGGACATCCGCGTGATCAACCGTCAATGACGACGTGGTACCGAAGCCAGGAAATGACTGTGCTCCACATGGTCTGGCCCCCGACGGTGAGTCTTACCGCTCACGACCACCTGATGTGGGCAGCAATCGGCATCTACGGAGGGCGCGAAGACAACGACTTGTTTCGTTCTCTCGACGACGGCACGTTGGAGCATCGGAAGTCGGCGTCGCTGAGAAGGGGCGACACGATTCTCTTGGGAGACGACGCGATCCATTCAGTGACGAATCCATCGCGCGAATGGACCGGCGCCATCCATGTCTACGGCGGAGACTGGTTTCGGCCCGACAAGAAGATCTGGAGGGAACCGACCAACACATCAGAATCGTTCGACAGTGAATTCGTGCGGGTGGTGCTGCAGGATGCGGCCAAGTGTGCCAAAGCGGAAGAAGTAGCCGGCAGTAGCGAACCGTAGGTCCTGAGTCCAGATCGATGGCACGGGCATGGCCCGCTGAGGGTTCTGGAAATGCCACGCTGGTGTGGTGAATCAGCCAGTCGCACTCGTAACCGGCGCCGCCCGAGGCATCGGCGCGGCCACTGTGTCGGATCTCGTTGCCGCGGGATGGGGGGTGGTTGCCGTCGACGCATGCGCCGATGACCCGGCGCTCGCCTATCCGCTGGCGACAGCAGAGGATCTGGACGCAGTGGTCGAAGCAGGTGGCGGCTCAGTGGTGGGCGCGATAGCCGACGTGCGCGACCAGACGGCACTCGATGCTGCGGTCGCGGTGGCGGTGGATCGGTTTGGACATCTCGACGCGGTGATCGCTGCCGCTGGCGTGGCCGCGGGTGGCAATCCACTCTGGCAGACCGACGATCCCACGTGGAATGTGGTCCTCGATGTCGACCTCACCGGCGTCTATCGCACGGTGCGGGCGGCAGTGCCGGTGATTTTGGAGACTTCGTCGTACGGGAGAGGCAGAGTGGTCGCGGTGGCATCAGCCGCGGGGTCGCTCGGGCTTCATCACATGGCGGCTTATGCCGCGGCCAAGCACGGCGTGATCGGCTTGGTCAGATCGCTGGCCGCTGATCTTGCCGGCACCGGGATCACAGCCAATGCAGTCTCGCCCGGCTCCACCCGCACTCCTATCCTCGATGCCTCAGCGGAGATCTATCACCTCGCCGACCCCGAGGATTTCGTGGTCCATCAACAGCCGCTCGGCCGTCTGATCGAGCCGGGAGAGGTGGCCGCAACGATCGCTTGGTTGTGCTCACAGAGCGCCTCGGCGATCACCGGCGCGGTGATTCCGGTCGACGGTGGGATGACCGCCACCAACTGACCGGCGGTGGCGATACTGACGATGTGAGGCGTCACTGATACTTTCGCGGCGTCCGGTCGATTCGTGCCGGGTCGCTCAAGTGGGGAAGGTAAATCGATGAAAACCAGGGCCGCAGTGCTGCGTGAGGTGAACACACCGTGGGAGGTCGAGGAAATCGAACTCGACGATCCGCAACCGAGGGAGATCTTGGTCAAGACTCTCGCCGCGGGGATGTGTCACTCCGATGAGCACGCTCACAACGGTTCAATGACTGTCCCGCTCCCCGTTGTCGGTGGCCATGAGGGCGCGGGTGAGGTGATCGGTCTCGGCGAGGGTGTCACCGAATTTGAGATCGGCGACCACGTCGCGTGCTCGTTCATCCCATCGTGTGGAAAATGCACTTGGTGCGCCCGCGGCATGCAGAACCTCTGCGATCTCGGTGCTCATCTATTAGAGCCGGGAATGATGGCCGGCGGTTTCCGTCACCACTCTGCCTCCGGCGAAGACATCACCCCGCTGCTCAAGCTCGGCACCTTCGCCGAACACATGATCCTCAGCGTCGACAGCGCCATCAAAATCGAGAAAGACATTCCGGCCGGCCCTGCCGCTCTCGTGAGCTGCGGTGTCACCACCGGATACGGCTCGGCGGTCAACCGTGCCGATGTCACCGCTGGAGACACTGTTGTCGTAGTCGGATGCGGCGGGGTCGGCATGTCGGCGGTTCAGGGCGCTCACGCCGCCGGCGCAAAGCACGTGAT
Organism: Acidimicrobiales bacterium; assembly: GCA_041687805.1. Lineage (GTDB taxonomy): Bacteria > Actinomycetota > Acidimicrobiia > Acidimicrobiales > Aldehydirespiratoraceae > SZUA-87. The sequence goes on along the minus strand of JBDNJK010000031.1, from coordinate 57,276 downwards.
TGCGGTGGACCCATCTGAGTTCAAACGCGAGAGCGCAATGAATTTCGGCGCCACCCACACGGCTACGTCAATGGCCGAGGCGACAGAATTGGTAGGCGGTCTCACCTTGGGTGTGATGGCCGACAGCACGATTCTCACCCCTGGGGAGCTCACCGGCGACATGATTCTCCCGGCGCAGTTCCTTACTCGCAAGGGCGGCACCGTGGTGGCCACCGCCGTTGCCAATGAGGCCAGCATGGATGTGCAGCTCAATCTCTTTGCCTTCGCCATGATGAACCAGGAGCTCAAGGGCTGCCTATTCGGGTCCACCTCTCCTCGCAAGGAGATCCCCCACCTTTTGTCGATGTATCAGGCTGGCCAACTGAAGCTCGATGAGATGATCACCAACACCTACGCCCTCGACGAGGTCAACCAGGGCTACGACGACATGCTGGCCAACAAGAACATCCGTGGCGTCATCACGTTTGACTGACTCCGACTCCGCCACCATCTCCTCCCAACCGGTGAAAGTCCTGTGACCCGACTCGATGATCGAAGCGTTCTCGACGCGCTCGACCGTGCCATCGTCGGGCGCCGCCGCGAGCTCGAACTTCTCGTGGCAGCTCTGGCCGCAGGTCGACATGTTTTGCTCGAGGGACCTCCGGGCACAGGCAAATCCACAATGTTGCGTGCCGCGGCCGATGCCGCCCACCGCGGGTTCGTGTTCGTGGAGGGAAATGCCGAGCTCACCCCGGCGCGTCTTGCCGGACAGTTCGATCCGTCGCGAGTGATGAGCGAGGGTTATGTGCCCGACGTGTTCGTCGATGGGCCGCTGCTGGAGGCACTCAGGGAGGGCTCGCTGCTCTATGTCGAGGAGCTCAACCGGGTTCCCGAGGAGACGGTCAACCTCCTGATCACAGTGATGTCAGAAGGTGAGCTCAATGTGCCGCGTATCGGGCGGGTAGCGGCCGCTGACGGATTCCGGATTGTGGCCGCGATGAACCCGTTCGACAACGTCGGCACCTCACGTGTCGCCGGTGCCATCTACGACCGGATCTGCCGCATAACCATGGATTACCAATCGGCGCCCGATGAAGAGGACATCGTCGAGCAGCGAGCTGGTACCGGCGACGAAATTTTGCGAACGAGGGCCGTGGCCGTCACTCGCGCCACACGTCATCACCCCGATGTCAGAGTGGGTTCGTCGGTGCGCGGCGCCATCGATCAGGTCGAGGTGGCGAGGCGGCTCGCCGGTATTCGCCAGATGCCCCTCGACGATTCCAATGTGGGGCTCGACGCGGCGCTGGTTGCACTTTCGGGTCGCATACGGCTCCACGAGGGCGGGGACAGCACCCCCGAAGACGTGATCTGCGAACTTTGGGCGGCCGTGATCCAAGCCGAAACCGAAGGTGGCGACGACCCAAAACGCCGAGCCCCGACCGGGGCCTCGACGGATCGTCTCTGACCCTCGAAGGCGACGCGGCCAGAGAGCAGCTTGAGAGCGAACGTCGGGGAACAAAATCTCGCCGTGAGATGTCGCGTGATCCGAGATTCGCGGAGCTGAGTCCGGAGCTGGGTGAGATTGACGATGATGCGTTGGCCGAGCTGACTCAGGAAGATCTCGATGCAGCTTTGGAGATGCTGGCGACAATGAGCGGTGCCACCGACCGACGTCTGTCCGCGCTAGCGGCGAAAATTGCAGGGCGGTTGGTGCTCGATGTCGCCCGGTCGGGCCCAGTCTCAGCCCGCGGGCTTGGCCGTCTGGAGAGCCTTCCTGCAAGTAGGGCCGAAGGCGATCTCGACCTCGACAGGAGCCTCGATGAGATTGTTCGCGCTGGTGCGTCATCGGAGCCTGTGTCGGTCGATGCCCTCCGTGTGAGAGCCTGGCGCCGCCCAGCCACGGCGGTGGCGTTGGTGGTCGACCGCAGCGGCTCGATGAGCGGGCACCGTCTCGCCACTGCGGCGGTGTGTGCCGCGGCCTGTTCGTGGCGGGCCCCCGCCGACTGGTCGGTTCTGGCGTTCGGCGAAAAGGTCGTGGCGGTGAAGTCTCAGGATCGTCATCGTTCGGCGGGTGCGGTGGTCGACGACATTTTGCGATTGCAGGGTCACGGCACCACCGATCTTGCTGCAGTGCTCGAATCGGCGCGCAGCCAGTTGGCGAGATCGAGTGCAAAACGTCAGATCATCCTGCTGTTGTCCGACTGTCGCTCAACAGCTGGCGCCGACGCGGTTGTGGCGGCGCGTCGGGCTCAGGAATTGTGCATCATCGCTCCGGCCGACGATGCCGACGACGCACGCGAGTTCGCTGCAGCAACAGGGGCGCGGCTGACGACGGTCACCGGCCCGGCAGATGTCTCAGCCGGTGTGGCCGAGGTTCTGGGGGGCTGATCGGCAACCGCCGTCAACCGTCATCGATGGAGACCGCGAAGGCGACGCCGAAGAACGGAGGCGGTGCGACAGTGATGGTCTAAGCAACGGTGGTTCCTGCCTGGTCGGTGTTGTCTGACGACGAGTCGCCGCATGCAACAGCCACCATCGATCTCCGTGAGATACCCGCGAAACGTGTCGACCTTCTGCTGTGTCATGAACGGACGAAATCATTGATCATCTCCGCGCCATGGGGGATCGTGTGAACATTTGGAACATCGCCGGAGCTGCTACCAAGCCAAGTCCGACGAGCAGAGCAGAGATGATCAGGCCCCTTCGCATCAACTGATGCCCTTCGGGAGTGGGCGATGTCGGCGCTACGGTCCCGCCTGTGGCTGACACACTTCCTCCGGCCGGGTTTGAGTTGCGACTCGACCCGTCGCTACGCAGGCTGGACCGCGGCCGAATTCTCGTGGGCGGAACGCCGTTGAGAATCGTCAAGCTCACCGACGCGGGAGCCGACGCTGTCGACTCATGGGAGCAACACGATCCGCTCGATGACTCCGAGTCGCATCGACGTCTGGCCAGACGGTTGCTCGATGCAGGAATGGTGCACCCGAAGGTGGCGAGCACGATCGCTGGCGACGTCACAGTGATCATTCCCGTGCACGACAATCCGGCCGGCCTTGATCGTTGCCTAGGGGCGCTCGGCAATGTCGGCATTTTGGTGGTCGACGATGCGTCTGGCGATGCCGTGTCTCATAGACGGATCACAAAGGCCCATGGCGCCGCTTACATCCGTCGCGAAATCAACGGTGGCCCGGGTGCGGCTCGATCGACCGGGCTGAAAGTGATCGACACCGAATTCGTGGCGTTTGTTGATTCCGACGTCGAGGTCCGCCCGGGTTGGCTGTCCAGCCTGCTCGGGCACTTCGCGGATCCGCTCGTCGTTGCCGTGTCCCCTCGAGTCAGGAGTCGTCTTGGATCGGGTTATCTGGCGTCCTATGAGAGACAACACAGCCCGCTCGATCTCGGTGATGTCGCAGGGCCGGTGGGCCCCGGACGTCGGGTGAGTTACGTACCCACTGCTGCGATGCTGGCGCGGACCGCCTCAGTGATTTCGGTCGGCGGCTTCGATCCCGACATGAGGTGGGGTGAGGACGTCGACCTGATCTGGAAGTTGGTCGACAGTGGGGGAGTCGTTCGCTACGACCCGGCCGTCGAGGTGCTACACGAACCACGTTCGCGATGGTTGCCGTGGTTGTCTCAGCGATTCCGGTATGGGTCATCGGCCGCCGCACTGGGCCGCCGTCACGCCGGAAATGTGGCTCCGGCCAGATGCTCGCGGTGGAGCGCCGCTGCGTGGCTTATTGCCGTAGCCGGTCATCCGGTTGTGGGGGCAGGCGTGGCCGTCGGTTCGACCGCGGCGCTGGCCCAGCGCCTCGACTCGCTTCCCCACCCGGGGGCAGAAGCGGTTCGACTTGCCAGCCGAGGACATTTGTTGGCCGGACTCGGTTTGGCGCGCGCCGCAAGCCGCGTGTGGTGGCCATTGGTTGCGGTCGTTGCGATCCGTCACCCGCGCCGTCGCCCGGCAGCTGCCGCGGTGGTTCTCGCGCCGGCCGTGATCGATTGGGTGAGGGGCAGCCGTCCGGCTGGCTTTGTCCGGTCGGTGGCTTTGCACACTGTCGACGACATGGCCTACGGCGTCGGAGTTTGGAAGGGAGTGATCGCCGAACGCACGCTCGCCCCAATTTTGCCGAGTTTTGCGGAGTGGCCGGGTCGTCGAGATGCGGTTGGCGACACTACGGTCGCGCGCGAATGACCCGTCTCATCCCATCCCGAGTCGATGCACTGGTGTACCGCTGTCGCGTCGAGGTAGAGGAAGGTCGCATCCCTGGCTGCCAGGTGGCGGTGGGCTTTCGTGGCGAGGTGGCGGTTTTTGAGGCGTTCGGCGACGTCACTACGTCCAACCGTCTCCCTCTCTTCTCTATAGTCAAACCCACGGTGAGCCTCACGGTTTTGGAGCTCGCCGCCGATGGTCTCATTGATTTACGGTCTCCCGTTGCCGAACTCATTCCGGAGTTTGCATCCAACGGGAAAGAGCAGGTCACGGTCTCACAAGTGATGCTTCATGCCGGTGGATTTCCGTCGGCGCCGATGCCGCCGGCGATCTGGGCCGATCGTCCCGCCCGACTTGAGCGCTACGGCACGTGGCGTCTCAACTGGGAGCCCGGCACCCGCTACGAGTACCACCCATCGTCGGCTCAGTGGGTGCTCGCCGATCTGATCACGGCAGCCACGGGCCGACCTTTTGCCGATGTGATCACCGAGTGCGTAATGACGCCGGCTGGCGTGGCGAGGTTCCTTGCCATCGATCCAGCAGATCAGGGTGACGTTGTCGATGTGGTGAATGTTGGAGAGGCGCCAGATCTTGAGGCCCGCGCTCGCGAGTTCGGATTCGATATACCTCTCACCGAAGTAACTGACGACGCTCTCCTGGCGTTCAACGACCCTGCTGTGCGCGCTGCCGGACATCCCGGTGGTGGTGGGATCGCGTCGGCTGCCGATGTTGCGAAGTGGTATCAGGCGATTCTCCACGACGACGGCGAGTTTCTCCGTCCCGAGGTGAGACACGATGCGTTGGAGGTGGTTCGTCAGAATCATCCCGACTGGATGGGGGTTCCCGCCAACCGCACGCGGGCGTTTGTGCTCGGCGGCGACGATGGCCAGACGCTCATGCGCGGCTATGGCCACAACAATGGACCGTGCACGTTCGGGCATGGTGGCGCCAAAGGCCAGAGGGGCTGGGCCGATCCGTCCACCGGGATTTCTCTGGCATTCCTGACCAATGGGCTCGACCGCGACGATTTTGTCCACGCCCATCGTGGTGCGGCTATTTCATCTCTCGCCGGTGCGCTCACCACTGTCGAATACTGACTTCGAGGCGTCTGCCACAGACAGCCATACGGCAACCATCACGGTTGTCGCACCGAACACGACCGGCGGTGCGACGCTGATCCCGTGATGGTCTGCGAGCAGCCCGATGAGCAACGGCGTGGTGACGAATCCAAGACTCGAAGCCGCCAGTTGGTAGCCCACTGCTCGACTTGATCTATCCGGACCCAGATAGACGGGCGTGCGGTTGACCATCAGCGGAAACATCGGTGCGAATGCCAGTCCGATGATCGGAAATACGGCAGCGCCGACGCCGGCGGGGTCGAGCCAGAGAAGTCCGGCCATCGTCACGGCAAGCGCCGATGTGGCCGTCATCAGGCGTTCGGGTTGCACCAGATGACCGATTGCGCCGAGTATGAAACGGCCGATGGTCAGGCCGCCCCAGTAGGCAGCAACAAGCAGGCCGGCAGTGCCTTTTGACATGCCTCTGCCTTCGGTGAGCAGTGTGTATCCCCACTGTCCGACGGCAACCTCGACACTGAGGTAGACCGCAAACCAAGCCAGCATCAGCGTTGGTAGCCGTCTTGGTGGCGGCACAGCCGCAACGTTCTTCGTCACGAATTGCGATCTTCGGGGAGCGTTGTCGAGCGATCGCCGACTCGATACGACCATCGCCAACGCAACTATCTGCCCGCCGATGAGAATCAGAAACGGCCATCGCCAGGACGAACCTCTCGACACGAGTCCGGCGGTGAGCACCGGCCCGATCGTGGCTCCGACCCCAAAGGCGGCGTGGAGCATCCCCATTGATCGCGGCCCGCGTGTGAGCGCCGTCCATGTGTTGGCGACCGAGTCGATGAAGCCGTTGCCGATGCCGAGAATCACGTGTGCGGCGACCATGGCGATGAAACCAGGCGACGCAACGATGGCGACAATTCCGGTGGCGCTGGTGGCTATGGCGAGCGACAGCAGGCGTGACGAACCAATGCGGTCGCTCAAGTGCCCGGAGATTGCGCTCGAAATCGTGTAGCCGACGGTGAACCCGGCCAACAGCACGGCCAGCCCGCTGTCGGTTCTTGAGAACTCGGATCTAATGCTTGGCCAGGCTGTGCCGAGTATTCCGACTGGCAATCCCAGCACCACGAACGAGACCAGCACAGCGGCGAAGGCCGTACCGAGATGCGACGATCTGGCAGCCGAATTGTTCGCTTGCCGAGCCAGGTCGCGGCTGGCTTCTGCCCTATTTGGCTCGGCCACTCAAGTACCTGGCAGCGACCGCGCGTGACTCGGGGTCGTGGGTTGCCGAAAGGAGAGCGTCCGCATCGGCCCAGCACCCGCTGGTTCCTACGAGGGCTTCGGCGGCGGCGTCGACAGCCTGCAGTGTCGCCCGTAAGGTCAGGGTCGACTTCGACGCCAGATTGACCGCGAGTTCTTGCGCCCGGCCCATCAGGTGGTCGTCTGCCACGACTTCGTTGAGCATGCCCAGAGAGAATGCTTCTTGTGAGGTGAATGGTCGGCAAGTGAGGACGAGTTCTCGGGTGGCCGCTGGACCGATTTCACGAACCAGCCTGGGAATACCTCCCCACGCCAGTGGGATGCCAATGTCGACTTCCGGGATGGACCACCGGGTTGTCTCGGTGGCAATTCTGAGATCGCAAGCCGCGGCGACCAGTACACCGCCTCCCACACAGTGTCCGTGGACAGCGGCGATGGTGACTGCCTTCATCATTTCGATGGCCTCGACCATCAGTCGGCCGAGATCTGCCGCCTCCCGTGGTGTGCCAGGTCCGGTTGTGACGAATGCCGTCAGGTCGGCCCCTGCACAGAATGCTCTTCCCTCGCCGGAGACGACAACGACCTTCGCTTCAGGTCGGGCGTCGAACCACGCCGCTGCGTCCACCAACTCTTGGAGACATTGTGCTGAGAGTGGGTTGAGAGATTCGGGTCGTGAGAGCGTCAGGTGACCGATCGATCCCGATATCGAACGAGTGATTGTTTCTGGTTCTTCATCCACTCACGAAGTGTTCCACTTGGAGCCCGCCGCCGCACACCCAATAGCTGGGTGCGTCCAAGCCAGTGATGTGAGCTTCGGGTCAGCCGGTCGCGATTGTCTGGTGGTTAATGGTCGAACGGCCTTGGTCCGGTGACGGTTCGAGGATTGACACCGCTCCGGTCATGGCTTCCAGGCGAGCCCACTCGGTCACGTCGGCGTCTTGGGTCATGAACACGATCTGTTGCGACTCAGATGACCTGACAAGCAACTCCAGAAGGGGTGCTTTCGCTTCCCAGTCGAGCCCGTTGAGTGCGTCGTCGAGGATCAATGGGAGACTTTCGCCTGCAGGCCCGATTGAGCGCACGGCGGCGAGTCGGTCGAGTATTGCGCCGGTCAGAGTTGTCGAGTCTGTGACGGTCGACGATTCGCCGTACGTGGTTGTGCTGGTGACTTCTGTTGCCTTGGGCGGCTCTGCGGCTCTCTGGATGTCGTTCTTGAATTCGACGGCCCAGTCCGCGGATACGTCTCCGGCGATCTCGTCCCACGCGGTTTGGGCCTCTTCGAGTTCTGCAGATGCCTTGGCGAGTTGGTGCCGTGCCCCACCGTTGTCGAGCAGGCCGTTGACTCGTTGCAGGTGGAAACCTAGGTATGTCGCGACGCCGGCTTTGGCCAGCGCCTCGTCCTCGAAGTGACGGGCTTTGATCATTCGCTGGTTCTGTATGAAGGAAACGGCGGTCACCAATGCAGCCACGATCACCAGCCCCATGGCGATCGTCCTGTCAAGGAGTATCGCTGATGGGAACGCGGCCAGCGCGGCGAATGCGCCGGCGAAGAACGACGCGCGCCGGGACCTCTCCGCGGATGTCTGAGCTGATTCGAACTTTCGGTGTCGTTTTTCGATCTGTTCAACTACGGCGATGTCTTCGGGGGCGGTACCGGCCGCTTCTGCGGCTTTGTCGATGGCGCTCTGTGCTTTGGTGACCCGATCGACCGCTTCCCAGAGTTCTGCGGGGTTGTGGACAGCGAGTTGACTGATGTTCTGTTGATGTTTGGTGCTGGTCGACAGGTCCGATGCTGTCAGATGTATCTTGCGTTTCGCGGTGCGCGGGTCGAGTCCGGCCACGGCGAGCAGATCGATGGATCCGTCGTTATTGGCGAAGCGGTCGCTCACATCCGTTGCCGCGTCGATGTCGATCACGCGGTGTCGTGCTCCGTGGGGACGAAATATCGCGAGGTGACTGCCGGTGTCGGCCATGATCTCAGCGTGGACACCCGGGCGGCTTGAGCTAAGTGAACCGATCAGCTCTGTCGTCAGGCCCTCACGCTCGAGCGGACCAACCCCGCTGATCACGGTGAGCCGTGGATGAAACTGGAGGGAGAACGTCGTGTCTTCTGCCTCGATCACAAGCCTCTCGAATCGCATGCCGTTTGAATCGGCACGCTCTGAGAACAACTTGAGTCAATTGGCTCATGTCTCATGGGGCGAACGGTTCACCTATATGACGAATGTCATAAACCCCCGGCAAGAAATGAGGACTGGAGTGACAATGATCAGATGAAAGATGGCGACGGGTTGGATAGCGCCATCACCCGTGGCATCATTGCCGACGCTCATCGTGGCCCAGAAGGCGGCGCGGAGCAGGCTCCCTTAGCTCAGTCGGTAGAGCGTCTCCATGGTAAGGAGAAGGTCGTCAGTTCAATTCTGACAGGGAGCTCCACGGGCCGGGCCACCGACCCGGGCGGCGACGTAGCTCAGTTGGTGAGAGCGCTCGACTCATAATCGAGAGGTCGACAGTTCGAATCTGTCCGTCGCTACTTCTTCGATCGAACGTTGGGCGGCGAGATGACATCCAAGTCAATCCGATGTCGCAAGTTTCGGGTCGTCACAGATACGTCGAGTAACCATTCTGGTTCGGGTCGGTCGAAACTGTTGGATCTCGAGTCTGATCAATTGGTCGGGCTGGCAGTAGCCGGAGATCGTGAATCATTCGACGAACTGGTCAGGCGCACCTATCGCGATGCCTACGGGTTGGCGTTCCGCCTGACCGGCAATGAGGAGGACGCGCGCGACGTGGTACAGGACGCTTACCTAAGGGCCTATAGGGCGATTGGGAAGTTCCGTAGCGAGTCGCGTTTCTCCACTTGGCTCTACCGCATCGTCGCCAACTGCTCGGCCACTCACATGGGTAAGGGTTCTCGCCATCGCCATTTCGATCTTCCCGACGAGGCGATCATGTCGGATCCTCTGGTGGTGGACGACCCAGCGTCTTTGGCTGCGGTCTCCGACCTCTCAGCACGCCTCGACGACGCAATAGTCGAATTGCCTATCAAGTTACGATCGGTGGTGGTTCTCCGAGATGTCTACGACATGCCCCACGAGGCCATCGCCACTGAGTTGGGCATCTCGGTCAGTGCCGCAAAGGTCAGGCTTCACCGGGCACGCCGTCAACTTCGTGAACGGGTGTTTCCTCTTCCAGGGGAAGGTGAGCAGACCAATGTCTCCTGACAACTACGACTGCGGTTCGATCTCTGATGTGCTTGCCGAGTACGGCGATGTGGAGTTGTTGCCGGTTGCGGCCCGACGCCACGTGAAAGAGTGCTTGCGATGTCAGGCCGAACTTTCGGGATTTCGTCGCCTCAGCCGGTCGCTGCGTGAACTTGCCGGCGTGCCGGTGGCCCTAGATCCGGCAATACGCCACGAGATCCTGTCTGACCTCGACCGTTTCGACGATCACGCCAATCGGCGGTTGGCCAAAGCCACGGCTGCAACCCTGGGAGGGTTGGCAGCCGTAGCCGGCGTGATCGTTGTGGCGTCACGGCAGGCTCGGGCCACTCGACTTGCCGGCTGAGGCGATCGAAGTGCCACCCAAACGGCCGGTCGATATTAGAATGTCTGCTGCTAGCCTTGGGTGCCGTTCTCAGGGGCGTGGCTCAATTGGTAGAGCACCGGTCTCCAAAACCGGCGGTTGCAGGTTCGAGTCCTGCCGCCCCTGCGAGATGGTGCCGCCAAGTGGTGGCTTCGCCGATAGTTCGAGGGATCTCAAATGTCGATGAACCGACAACAAAAGAGAATGCTGCAAAAGCAGGGCGAGGTCGACGCCGATGGCGCGCCCGTTCGTAAACGTCGCCAGCCGACTTCATCTGCGCCGCCTCAGCAGCGAACGAGCCCCATTCAGTTCCTCGGGGAAGTGCGTGGCGAGCTTCGGAAGGTCGCGTGGCCATCTCGCGCTGAGACATTCAACTATTCGATAGTCGTTCTGGTCACTATCGTTGTTCTCACGTCGATGATCTACGGCCTCGACTGGCTCTTCTCGACATTGGTTCTCGACTTGTTCGCCAATTAATCTCATGCCAGAAGAAGAAGACATGGCCACCGATACCCCAGAGTCCACCGACATCGACACCCCAGAGCCCACAGAACCGGCCGACGCCGCGCCTATGGACGAGGTCGAGTCGGCTCTTGCCGCCGAGGCTGAGGTTGCTGAGGTTGCTGAGGTTGCGCCAACAGTTCTGTCCAACGAGTGGACCGGTCCCATCGGGGCAGTCGATGTTGTCGCCGAAGTTGTCGATGAGGATGCCCTCTTGGCCGCCGATGGTGAAGTCGAGGAAGAGGAGCCTTACCTCAGCCCCTTCGACCGCCCGGGAAAGTGGTATGTGGTCCACACCCAGTCGGGTTACGAAAAGAAGGTGAAGCGAAACATCGAGGCTCGCACCGAGTCGATGAACATGGATCACCGCATCTACGAGGTCCAGATTCCCACTCGTGAGGTGACCGAACTCAAGAATCTGAAGAAGGTCGTCAGCGAGAAGAAGTTGTTCCCCGGCTACCTGCTGGTGCGTTGTCGGCTCGATGATGATGCTTGGTATGTCCTTCGCAACACGCCAGGAGTAACCGGATTCGTCAATCAGGGTGGCAAGCCATCGCCGCTTCGTCGCCGAGATGTCGAGACATTCCTGGGCTTGGAGGCCGAACGCCAGCGCGCTGCAGCCAAGAAGTCGAAGCCCATGTTCGAATACGGAATGGGCGAAACCATTCGAGTTGTCGAGGGGCCGTTCGCCGACTTCCTTGGCGAGATCATCGAAATCAACGAGGACCAACTCAAGGTCAAGGTCCTACTGAATATCTTCGGCCGGGAAACTCCGGTCGAACTCGAATTCGCGCAGGTCGCGCGACTCTGAGGTTGTGGCTGGCCGCGGCCGGCGCCACACTGTTTCGTCCCCCTTTCTCTCAGGAACATTAGCCATGGCAAAAAAGCAGGTCTCTGCTGTAGTCAAAATTCAGATCCCCGCCGGTCAGGCATCTCCCGCGCCGCCGGTCGGCACCGCGCTTGGTCCCCACGGTGTCGCGATCATGGATTTTTGCAAGGCATACAACTCACGCACCGAAGACAAGCGTGGTCAGATCATCCCAGTCGAGATAAGCATCTTCGAGGATCGCACCTTCAGCTTCATTCTCAAGACTCCCCCAACTCCGTTTCTGATTTCTCAGGCGGCCGGTATCGACAAGGCTGCCAGCAATCCTGGTCGAGAAGTTGCCGCGTCGATCACCGATGCGCAGGTTGCCGAAATCGCTGAGATCAAGATGCCAGATCTCAACGCCATCGATCTCGAAGGCGCCAAAGCTCAGGTTGCGGGCACCGCTCGTTCCATGGGCATCACGGTCGAGGGCTGATTCTTTCTTCCACTTCCGGCTTAACGGCTGCAGGTTCGACCAAACAGACCTATCAACGTGACCGACCAGACGACCTCGCTGGCGGCACACTTACTAGAGGGAGCCATCATGGCGAAAGGTAAGAAGTACACCGACGCAGCGAAACGCTACGACCACGACCACCAACATTCCGATGAGGAATCGGTTGCGCTGGTCAAGTCTCTCGCTTCGGCAAAGTTCGACGAAACAATCGATCTGGTTGTCCGGCTGGGCGTAGACCCCCGCAAGGCCGATCAGATGATTCGCGGCACTGTCGCTCTACCCGCCGGCACCGGCAAAGATGTTCGCATCGCCGTGTTCGCCCAAGGTGAAGCTGCTGCTGCTGCTCGCGAAGCCGGTGCAGAGTTTGTCGGTGCCGAAGACCTCGCCGCCGAAATTGAAGGCGGCATGACCGCATTTGATCTCGCCATTGCCACCCCCGACATGATGCCGGTGGTTGGCAAGCTCGGGCGCGTGCTCGGACCGCGTGGTCTGATGCCAAACCCCAAGACCGGCACCGTCACCCCTGATGTCGCCAAGGCAATCGGTGAATTCAAGGGTGGCCGGGTTGAATATCGCACCGACCGTTTTGCCAATGTTCATGTGCCGATTGGCAAGGCCTCGTTCACCGAAGAAGCTCTGCTCAGCAATCTCCGGACAGCATTTGGCGAACTCGAACGGGTGAGGCCGGCTTCGGCCAAGGGCAAGTACGTTCGCAAGGTTGTGATTTCATCCACCATGGGGCCGGGAGTCAGTGTCGACCCGGGCCTCATCGTTGGTATCGAGGACTGAATACCCGAGTAATACAGCGGTGAGGCCGTTAGCCTCACCGCTCTACAGCTGAAAATCTTGCTCACCTAAGACCTCCGGTGCGCTCATTATGAGCATCAATGGGACTTGTCCCGCCGGCGTAGGGGGAGCCCCGTATCACCGAGCCGGTAATCCACGGCCAGGTTTCTCGAGGCGTCCGCCTGTTTGGTGGGCGCCCGAGTGCGTTCTACGCACATCAACAGTGCGCTTGGCGCACCCGACAGAGAATAAGGAGGTGAAATGGGAGACCCAAGACCGGATAAGGTCGCGATCGTCGAAGAGGTTCGCGAGAAGCTGGCCAACAGTGGCGGCGTGATGCTGACCGAATACCGAGGGCTCGATGTGGCAGCTATGGCTGAGTTGCGTCGTGCACTTCGCGAAGCGGGCAGTGAGTACAAGATCTACAAGAACACGCTTGTGCGTTTGGCTGCCCGTGAGATCGGACTCGAGATTGATGAGTTGCTCACTGGCCCGACAGCTATTGCCTTTGTAGGCGAGAAAGCTGATGGAACACCCGGTGATGTCGCTGCTGCGGCGAAGGCGCTCAAAGATTTCGCCAAAGGCAATGAAGCTCTCGTTCTGAAGGGGGGCATCCTCGACGACAAGCTGCTGAGCAGCGAAGACTTGAAGGCGCTGGCCGAACTTCCGTCCAGGGATGTTCTTCTCGCTCAACTCGCTGGTGCATTCCAGGCCCCGATTGCGAAGATGGCAGGCCTGCTACAGGCCCTGCCTCGTAATTTCGCTTATGGGCTCAAGGCACTCATCGATCAGGGCGGCGCAGCCGATGCGCCGGCCGAGACCCCGGCTTCAGACGAAGCCGAGACCACAGAAGCACCCGCCGAGGTATCTGACGATGCCGAAGCCACAGAAACACCCGCCGAAGCATCTGATGAAGCCGAGGCCACTGAAACCCAGGCGTCAGACGATGCCGACACAAAACAAGAAGATGCGTCGAACGACGCTGACGACCAGGCGTCGGCTGACGCCGACCCACAGGAGGCCTGATCATGGCAACTAAAGAAGAAATCCTCGACTCAATCGCGTCGATGACCGTTCTCGAACTGAGCGAATTGCTCTCGGAGTTCGAAGAGAAGTTCGGCGTCACAGCCGCTGCTCCTGCCGCCGCGGCTGCTGCCCCGGCTGCTGAGGCTGCTGAAGTCGAAGAGCAGACAGCATTTGATGTTGTGCTCATGGTCGCCGGCGAGAAGAAGATCCAGGTCATCAAAGAGGTCCGTGGCCTCACATCCTTGGGCCTCAAGGAAGCCAAGGAACTCGTTGACAACGCACCGAAGGCTGTCCTCGAGGGAGCTTCCAAGGAAGACGCTGAGAAGGCCAAGGAGGCCCTCGAAGCTGCTGGCGCCACCGTCGAAGTCAAGTAATACCGCTTTCACCTCCGGACATTCCGGAGACCGAGATTGTTGCAGAGGCGACGACACTTTGGTGTCGTCGCCTCTGCAACAATCTCGCTAGTCTTCCGTCGTGCCAGCGCCGCTTTCCAATGTCAACGTCGTGTCGTCTGGCGATCAACTGGTGGTTACTTGGCGAGGCGGCGGCGAGTCCTTGTCGATCTTTGTCTCACTCGATCCAGATGACGCCGGAGTGAATGTTTTTGCACCTGATTCACCCGGTGTCGCGATTGTCCCTATCGGCGGGGTCAAGCGGCCGTATGTCCACCTGTTCGATCCGCACACGGGTTTTGTGGTGGCAGCGGAACGTCGGCTTGAAATGGATGGGCCGAGAAACTTTCGTGATCTCGGTGGATATCGCTCGGCGTCGGGCGGCAATACCCGGTGGGGTCGAGTTTTTCGGAGTGATCGGCTCGACGCGATGTCTGATGAAGACCATGTGCGGGTTCTCGACCTTGGTATCACCAAGATTTTTGATCTGAGGGTCGATGCCGAAGTGGACGACGCTCCGGATCGCCTCCCCGAGGGGGTCGAGTTGGTACGGCTTCCCATGTCGAGCGATGGCGTACAAGCGCGCACGATCATGGAACGAATCGAGGTGGGTGAGCTCACGAAATTTGGTCAACCCGAGATGTCCACCGGCTATCTGGTGATGCTCGACGAATTTACCGACCATATTTCGACGGTGGCCGCGGCGGTTGCCGCGGGCGAGAGAGTGTTGTTTCACTGCACCGCTGGGAAGGACCGCACCGGCGTCATGGCGATGGTTCTGTTGTCCATGTGCGGGGTCGACGCCGGTGATGTTCTCGACGATTACGAGCTGACCAATTCATACGCCCCACCTCATGGTCCCCAGTTTTCGACGGCGCTGCAAGCAATGGGACTTGAACCGCGGGAGTTCGAGACGCTCTGGATGGCACCTCGGGGAGTGATGCGCGCTGTGCTCGAGGGAATGCAAGATCGGTGGGACAGCTTCGACGGTTACCTGCGATTTGCCGGTATCACAAAGTCAGCTTCGGAAGCCGTACGCCGTCAGATGTTGTACGACCGACAGAATGATTAACGCGGCAAGTCCTTGACCTCTGCGCTCTAAATACGTACTCTTCGCGAACGTCACAGCCGATTCAACGGCTCTGGCAAGTGCACCGTTGGTTTTCGGCGGTGCAGGTTCAGGTTGCCCCGCCATGTCCGGCGCAGTATCCTGCCATCTACCGTGGTCGTCGTCGCGCCTGTTTCCTATCTTTTTAGATCGTTCACGCGCGCGCTCGAAGATCACGGTCGACCTCTTTCGTGCGCTCAACGGGAGTCCATGTGACCACACGCGCCGCTAATCGCGATCGCTATTCTTTCGGCAATCTTCCTGAGGTTTTACCGCTTCCGGATTTGATTGAAATTCAACGTGAGTCGTTCAGACGACTCTTGGCAGAGGGTCTCACGCAGACCTTCCGTGACATGTCCCCTATTAAGGACTTCACGGAAACTCTCCAGCTCGAGTTGGACTTCGATCCCAACGGTCCGGATCTGGAGCCCGTTCCGAAGTTCACGGTTGAGGAGTGTCGCGAGAAGGACATCACCTACGCCGCGCCAATCTTCGTGCGCGCTCGGTTCATGAACGCCAACACTGGCGAAATCAAAGAACAGACGGTGTTCATGGGTGATTTCCCCATGATGACCGACAAGGGCACGTTCATCATCAACGGCACCGAGCGTGTCGTCGTGTCGCAGCTTGTTCGTTCCCCTGGCGTCATCTTCCAGCCGGGTGAACGATTCCGTTTGCGCAACCTGTCGAAGCATCAGCTTGTCACCGGCACCGTCCACCCGTACCGCGGTGAATGGATCGAGTTCGACGTCGAGCAGAAGCCCGGCAAGGACGTCACCGCCGGAGCGCGCGTGGCTCGCAAGCGTCGCATCAGCCTGTTCGTACTGTTGCGTGCCCTTGGCTACGACGAGGTCAGCCATCCCGGATTCCTTGAGCGTTTCGTCGAGTACTTCGACTTCCTCGAGGGCCAGTGGGAGAAAGACAAAGAGCTTGCCCCGACTCAAGAAGAGGCTCTGCTCGAGATCTACAAGCGTGCACGTCCGGGCGAACCGCCCACGGTCGAGTCGGCTCGTTCCTATTTCCGCAATGCTTTCTTTGAGCCGCGCCGCTACGACCTCAGCCGCGTCGGACGCCACAAGCTCAACCGCAAGCTGGGCCCGGAACTCGATTTCCTTGAGAATCAGTTCGGCCTCGAACTCGATCGCCCCGATCTCGACTCGCCGGTGCTGGCCCAGTGCGAAATGCTCGCGGCCACCACTTACCTGCTCAACTTGGCAAAAGCCGAGCCTGGATACCGCCTCGACGATCAGGACCATTTCGCCAATCGCCGTATTCGTAGCGTTGGAGAGTTGATCCAGAATCAGGTTCGTATCGGCCTCAGTCGCATGGAACGTGTTGTGCGTGAGCGCATGACCACCCAAGATGTCGAGGCGATCACCCCTCAGACGCTCATCAACATTCGCCCTGTTGTGGCGGCCATCAAGGAGTTCTTCGGCACTTCGCAGCTGTCGCAGTTCATGGACCAGGTCAACCCGCTTTCGGGCCTCACCCACCGTCGTCGCCTTTCGGCACTCGGCCCGGGTGGTCTCAGTCGTGAGCGGGCCGGCTTCGAAGTCCGTGACGTTCACTTCTCCCACTACGGCCGCATGTGTCCGATTGAGACGCCTGAAGGTCCCAACATCGGCCTGATCGGCGGTCTGGCCAGCTACGCCCAGGTCAACCTTTTCGGGTTCATCGAGTCGCCATACCGCAAGGTTGTCGACGGTGTGGCCACCCACGAGATCGTCTACCTCACAGCCGATGAGGAAGAGGAGTTCGTGGTCGCCCAGGCCAACGCTCGCATGGACGAACATGGCTGTCTACTTGACGATCGTGTGCTTGTGCGCCGATCACCTCAGGCCGCATCGTTGCGCGATCTCAGGCTCCAGTTGGAGCAAGAAGTGTTCTTCGGCGCTACCACCGAGATCTCTTCGGTGCCGCCCGCAGAAGTCCAGATGATGGACATTTCGCCGAAGCAGATCATTTCTGTAGCCACCGCACTCATTCCGTTCCTTGAGCACGACGACGCAAACCGCGCGCTCATGGGTGCCAACATGCAGCGTCAAGCTGTGCCGTTGCTCAGAGCCGAAGCCGGCTACGTGGGCACTGGCATTGAGGAGCGTTGTGCTTTCGACGCTGCCGACATGCTCGCCGCCGAAGACGATGGCACGGTTTTGGAACTCGATGCCGATCACATTGTGATCGACTACAAGAAGCTCGGCACCAAGGCAATCAAGTTCCACAAGTTCGAGCGATCAAATCAAGACACTTGCATCACCCAGAAGCCTCGTGTGAGCGAGGGCGAAAAGGTCAAGAAGGGCGATGTCCTCGCCGATGGCCCGTCCACCGATGGCGGAGAGTTGGCCCTCGGGAAAAACCTTATGGTGGCCTTCATGCCTTGGCATGGCTACAACTTCGAGGATGCGATCATTCTTTCGGAGCGCCTTGTCAAGGACGACGTTCTCACGTCGATCCACATCAAGGAGCACGAAGTCGATGCCCGCGACACGAAGTTGGGTCCTGAAGAGATCACCCGCGACATTCCCAATCTGAGTGAGGAAATTCTCGCCGATCTCGACGAGCGTGGCATCATTCGTGTTGGTGCTGAAGTCGGACCGGGCGATGTTCTGGTTGGCAAGGTCACCCCCAAGGGCGAGACCGAACTCACTCCCGAGGAGCGTTTGCTGCGTGCCATCTTCGGTGAGAAGGCTCGCGAGGTTCGCGACACTTCCATGAAGGTCCCTCACGGCGAGACCGGCAAGGTCATCGACGTGAAGGTCTTCGACCGCGAGGACTCCCACGAGCTAACGCCAGGTGTCAACCAACTCGTGCGGGTTTACGTCGCCCAGAAGCGCAAGATCAGTGTGGGCGACAAGCTCGCCGGTCGCCACGGCAACAAGGGCGTCATTTCTCGGATCGTTCCGATAGAAGACATGCCCTATAACGCTGATGGCCAGCAGGTCGACATCATCTTGAATCCGTTGGGTGTGCCGTCACGTATGAACATCGGGCAGGTGCTCGAGGCTCATCTTGGTTACTGCGCCAGATGGGGCTGGGATCTCGACGGCAACAAGGTCGGCGTACCTCCGGTGAGTGGCACCGAACGTAAGACTCGGCCCACCACCACGCCGTCCACTTACGTGGCCACACCTGTGTTCGACGGAGCAAAGTGGGATGAGCACGATCTGGCCGGAGACAAGCCGGTGATCGTCGACATCCTCCAAAACATCAACCCCGAGAGCGCCGATGGTGAGACGCGCCTGATTCAGGCCAACGGCAAGCAGGTTCTCTTCGACGGTGCCACTGGGGAGCCATACGACAACGCGGTGATGACCGGGTACGTCTACATCCTCAAGCTCCACCATTTGGTCGACGACAAGATCCACGCTCGTTCCACCGGCCCCTACTCCATGATCACCCAGCAGCCGCTAGGTGGTAAGGCGCAGTTCGGTGGCCAGCGATTTGGCGAGATGGAGGTTTGGGCGCTTGAGGCATACGGAGCCGCCTACTGCCTGCAGGAGCTGCTCACGATCAAATCCGACGATGTGCTCGGCCGAGTCAAGGTCTATGAGTCGATCGTCAAGGGTGAAAACATTCCAGAGCCCGGCATCCCTGAGAGCTTCAAGGTTCTCATCAAGGAAATGCAGGCTCTTTGCATCAACGTTGAGGTTCTCTCACACGACGGTCAAGAGATCGAAATGCGTGAGCTCGACGAAGAGACCTTCCGCACCGTGGCCGAGCTGGGAATCGATTTGCAACGCCCCGAACGTGGAAGTGACGAAGAAGACGCAGCCCGCGCCGCCGCACGTGCGGCTCGCGCCTGATACCGGCGACGACGAAGGACTAGGAACAAAATGCTCGACGTCAATGATTTCAGCACCCTGAAAATTGGACTTGCCACCGCTGACAGCATCCGCATGTGGTCCAACGGTGAGGTCAAGAAGCCGGAGACCATCAACTACCGCACTCTCAAGCCTGAGAAAGACGGTCTGTTCTGCGAGAAGATTTTCGGCCCGACCAAGGACTGGGAATGCTCTTGTGGCAAATACAAGAGGGTCAGGTTCAAGGGCATCATCTGCGAACGCTGTGGTGTGGAAGTCACGCGCTCCAAGGTTCGCCGCGAGCGTATGGGTCATGTCGAGCTTGCCGCCCCGGCGGTTCATATCTGGTATCTGCGTGGTACTCGTTCTTGGCTGGCCTACCTCCTCATGGGGAGCACCCCCAAGCAGGAGCTCAAAGCGAAGATGCTCGAGAAGGTCATCTATTTCGCCGCGGACCTGGTGGTCAGCGTCGATGAGGAACGCCGCGATAACGACCTGCCAAATCTCGAGGTTGAGGTTGTCGCCGAGCGCGAGGCCATCGACAACGACATGGAGATCGACCTGGCGCGTCGTCACGAAGCGCTCGAGAAGGAACTCGCCAGCCTGGAGGCCGAACACGCCAAGGAGGCCGAACTCAAGGCCTGTCGAAAGACCGCCGACAAGGATCTCGCCGAGATTCGGGAGCAGTTCGAATACGAGAAGGAAATCCTCGATCGGGCTTGGGCCGAGTTCAAGAGCATGTTCCCGCGTCAGATCATCGAAGACGAGATGCTGTGGCGTGAACTTGAAGATCGATGGGGCGACTACTTCGAAGGCGGCATGGGTGCCGCTGCGATCGCTCGACTGGTCGAGATTCTCGACTTCGATCAGGAAGAGATTGTGCTTCGGGCACAAATCGATCCTCCCGAAGGCGAGAAGGGCTTGTCGGCTCAGCGTCGACAGAAGGCCATCAAGCGACTGAAGATTGTCGCGGCGTTTAATCGCCGTGATGAACACAACCGTCGAATCAACGACCCTCGTGCCATGATCCTCGATGTCGTCCCGGTGATACCCCCCGACCTTCGGCCCATGGTTCAGCTCGACGGTGGCCGTTTCGCCACGTCAGATCTCAACGACCTCTACCGCCGTGTGATCAATCGCAACAATCGTCTCAAGCGGCTCCTTGATCTCGGCGCACCTGAGATCATCGTCAACAACGAAAAGCGGATGTTGCAGGAAGCCGTCGACGCGTTGTTCGACAATGGCCGACGCGGCAGGCCTGTCACCGGTCCCGGCAATCGCCCCCTCAAGTCACTGTCCGACATGCTCAAGGGCAAGCAGGGCCGTTTCCGCCAGAACTTGTTGGGCAAGCGCGTCGACTATTCGGGCCGTTCGGTCATCGTGGTCGGCCCTTCACTCAAGTTCCACCAGTGTGGGCTGCCCAAGATCATGGCCCTCGAATTGTTCAAGCCCTTCGTGATGAAGAAGCTCGTCGATGTCGAGCTCGCCCAGAACATCAAGTCGGCGAAGCGAATGGTCGAGCGGCGCCACGAGCGTGTGTGGGACGTGCTCGAAGACGTCATCAAAGAACACCCGGTGATGCTCAACCGTGCTCCTACCCTTCACCGTCTTGGCATCCAGGCCTTTGAGCCGGTTCTTGTGGACGGTAAGGCCATCAAGCTTCATCCGCTGGTCTGCACGGCGTTCAACGCCGACTTCGACGGTGATCAGATGGCTATCCACCTGCCCATTTCGTCAGAGGCGCAAGCCGAGGCGCGAGTGCTGATGCTGTCGGCCAACAATGTGCTCAACCCGTCCAATGGTCGTCCCTTGGTCACGCCGACCCAGGACATGATCATCGGTGCCTACTATCTCACCGAGATCATCGCCGATGATCATGAGGCCGGTCGAGTCTTCAGAAACGTCTATGAACTCACTCGTGCCTATGAGGCCGGACTAGTCGGTCTCCACACGCCGATTGAGTGGCGCGGGAGCAAGTTCCTGCTTGTGTCTGCGGCCAACGGCAAGGCTGCTGAATACACGACCACATCCGTCGGTCGAGTGTTCTTCAACGAGGCCCTCCCCGAGGAATATCCCTTTGTCAACCTCAAGGTCGACAAGAAGGCGATGTCTCAGATCGTCGATGATCTGGCTCGCGGGTTCAACAAGGGCGATGTGGCTTCGAGCCTCGACGCGGTAAAGAACATGTGCTTCGAGTTCGCCATGAAATCAGGCGTCACGATTTCGATCGACGATGTTCGCACACCGGTCGAGAAGGCCGAGATCTTGGAACGGCACGAGAAGAAGGCCGAAAAGATCGAAAAGCAGTTCCGGCGCGGCATCATCACCGACGGCGAACGTCGTCAGATGGAGGTCGAGGTCTGGTCCGAGGCAACAGAAGAGGTCACGGCCAGGATGAAGGAAGGCCTCGAGGCCGATGACTTCAATCCGGTCAACATGATGGTGTCATCGGGTGCACGCGGAAACATGATGCAGGTGCGTCAGATCGCGGGCATGCGTGGCCTGGTGGCCAACCCTCGCGGCGACATGATCCCTCGTCCGATCAAGAGCAACTTCCGCGAAGGTCTGAAGATGCTCGAGTACTACATCGCCACGCCTGGGGCCCGTAAGGGACTGGTCGACACGGCGTTGCGTACCGCAGACTCTGGTTACCTCACTCGCCGACTCGTCGACGTCGCACAGGAACTCATCATCAACGACGAAGATCCCTTCGACCGCCCTGGTGTGGTCCGCGGTATCTGGATCGATGATGTGATGCCCGACACCGCCAACAAGCGGACTCATCTCGAGTCGAGGCTCTTGGGCCGTGTTTTGGCAGATTCCGTGGAACTGTCCGACGGCACCGTCTACGAGGCTGGTCTCATGGTCCGAGACGATGAGATGAATGCGATGAGAGACGACTCGACGCTCAATCGAGTCAGAGTCTTGTCGCCGCTCACTGACGACAGCCAATCTGGTATTTCGGCCAAGTCCTACGGCATGTCGTTGGCTACCGGTGGCAACATCGAAGTCGGCGAAGCTGTTGGCGTCATTGCCGCTCAGTCGATTGGCGAGCCTGGCACTCAGCTCACGATGCGTACATTCCATACTGGTGGCGTCGCAGGCGCCCAGGACATCGCCGGTGGTCTTCCGCGAGTCGTCGAGTTGTTCGAGGCCCGTACCCCGAAGGGCAAGGCCATGTTGGCCCGCACCTCTGGTGTCATCAGATTAGGTGAAGACGACGGCCGCGGCCGTGAGGTCGTCATCGTGTCTGACGATGGTGAGGAAGACGAATACACGATTCCGTCTGG
The DNA here is from genome assembly GCA_041687805.1 of Acidimicrobiales bacterium. Lineage (GTDB taxonomy): Bacteria > Actinomycetota > Acidimicrobiia > Acidimicrobiales > Aldehydirespiratoraceae > SZUA-87. Next base: position 34,947 of record JBDNJK010000031.1, on the reverse strand, counting down.
TGCACGCCTCGAGGTGCTCGATGGCGCCGAGATCCAAGCTGGCGACGCTGTCGTGGAGGGCGCACGTGACCCCAAGGAGCTTCTGGAGATCAAGGGTGTCCGTGAGACACAGCAGTATCTCGTCGATGAAGTTCAGAAGGTCTACCGCGATCAGGGCGTGTCGATCCACGACAAACACATCGAGTTGATCGTCCGCCAGATGACAAAGCGCATCGTCATCAGCGGTCCTGGCGACACCGACTTCTTGCCTGGTTTCCAGGTAGATCAGAAGACGTTCGCTGATACCAACCGACGTGTTGTCGAAGATGGTGGTAAACCGGCCGAGGGACGCCCGCAGTTGATGGGTATCACGAAGGCATCGCTTGCCACCGATTCGTGGTTGTCAGCAGCTTCGTTCCAGGAAACAACTCGTGTGCTCACCGAGGCCGCCATTGAATCGAAGAGCGATTCGTTGCTTGGGCTCAAGGAAAACATCATCCTCGGAAAGCTCATACCCGCAGGCACAGGAATCGGTCGCTATCGCAACTTCGTGACCAGTGCTCCGGATTATGAGCCCGTTGAGTACTACTCCGGTGCTGACGAAGACCAAGACCTCGCCGATTGGTTGGCTGGTCGGGCCGAGTCGGCTGTCGGGGGTGAGGCGACTCAAGCCCCGGGAAATGTTGGAACAGTCTGACGACGTGCTTGGTAGAGCTTGCGATCCTCGTTACTGAGGGTTGAGGTTCTGCTTAGCCGCTCGTATGCTTCTCCGCCGGCCATTTCGCGCGACTGTGTGTGCGCGCCGCCGTGCCTAATTCGAGATCTAACCTAAGGAATTTTCAGTGCCCACAATCCAGCAGTTGGTCCGCAAGGGCCGTCAGTCGAAGCGACGCAAGGAGGCAACCCCCGCTCTGAAGGGCGCCCCACAGCGTCGCGGTGTGTGCACTCGTGTCTATACGGCCACCCCCAAGAAGCCGAACTCCGCTTTGCGTAAGGTCGCCCGTGTGCGCCTCACCAGCGGCGTGGAGATCACTGCCTACATTCCGGGAGAGGGTCACAATCTCCAGGAGCACTCCATCGTGCTGGTGCGCGGTGGCCGTGTGAAGGATCTTCCTGGTGTCCGATACAAGATCGTTCGTGGCACGCTTGATACTTCCGCAGTGCGAGATCGCAAGCAGGCCCGTAGTCGTTACGGCGCCAAGAAGGAAGGCTGACGTGCCTCGTAAAGGTCCGGCCCAACGCCGCGAACTTCGCCCCGATCCGATTCACAATTCGGTTCTGGTAACCCAGTTCATCAACAAGGTCCTCCAACGTGGCAAGCGAAGCCTTGCTGAGCGCATCGTTTACGACGCTCTTTCAATCGTCGAGACCAAGACCGGCACCGAGCCTGTGAGTGCTCTCAAGCGAGCAGTCGACAATGTTCGTCCGCAGCTCGAGGTTCGCAGCCGTCGTGTTGGCGGCGCCACCTACCAGGTCCCGGTCGAGGTTCGTCCTCGCCGTGCCACCACCCTTGCCGTGCGTTGGCTCGTGAGCTACTCCCGCGACCGTCGCGAGCGCACCATGGCCGAACGTTTGGCCAACGAGATCCTTGATGCCAGCAACGGCATCGGCGGTTCTGTGAAGCGCCGTGAAGATCTTCAGAAGATGGCGGATGCCAATAAGGCCTTCGCTCACTACCGCTGGTAGCAGCTGGCCAACCCGCGCTTTCGTCAAACTACATCTAAAGAAATCTGCGACCGGGCACTATGCCCGGTCGTGGTGTGTCCGCCTCCCAAACATCTCAAGCAAGGCGCCGCAGTGGCGCAACCCAAGGAAATCAACATGGCCGAGAAGCGCTACCCCCTCCAGCGAACCCGCAACATCGGGATCATGGCCCACATCGATGCGGGCAAGACCACGACCACCGAGCGGATTCTCTACTACACCGGCCGGTCATACAAAATCGGTGAGGTCCACGATGGCGCAGCCACGATGGACTGGATGGAGCAGGAGCAGGAGCGTGGCATCACCATCACCTCGGCTGCCACCCACTGCATTTGGAAGGATCACCGCATCAACATCATCGACACCCCCGGCCACGTCGACTTCACCGTCGAGGTGGAGCGCTCGCTGCGTGTGCTCGATGGCGCAGTTGCTGTGTTCGACGGCGTCGCCGGCGTCGAACCCCAGACCGAGACGGTGTGGCGTCAGGCCGATCGCTATTCGGTGCCACGAATGTGCTTCATCAACAAGATGGACCGCACCGGTGCCGACTTCTACTACGTTCTCGACACCATCAAGGAACGCCTAACTGACCGTGTGGCTGTCATGCAGCTACCGATCGGTGCGGAAGCCGACTACAAGGGCGTCATCGATCTGGTCAAGATGAAGGCCTTGATCTGGCACAGCGAGGATCTCGGTGCAAGCTGGGACGAGGTCGATATTCCGGCCGACTTGGCCGACGATGCCGAGCTCTACCGTGCGGAGTTGCTGGAAGTCGCGGCCGACTACGACGAAGACCTGATGATCAAGGTTCTCGAAGATGAAGAGGTTTCCGATGGTCAGCTCAAGGCTGCCATTCGTAAGGGAACGCTCGCAGGTGAGCTGGTGCCGGTTCTGAATGGCTCAGCGTTCAAGAACAAGGGCGTTCAGCCGCTGCTCGACGCCGTGGTCGATTTCCTTCCTTCTCCCCTTGATGTTCCGCCTGTGAAGGGCGTCGATCCCAAGACCGGCGCCGAGCTTGAGCGCAAGGCCGACGACAGTGAGCCGTTCGCAGCTCTCGCATTCAAGATCGCCACCGACCCCCATGTCGGCCGACTCACCTTCTTCCGCGTCTACAGCGGTCATCTCGACAAGGGCAGCCCGGTTCTCAACACTCGCACCTTCAACAAGGACCGAATGGGCCGCATTCTCGAGATGCACGCCAACGATCGTGTCGACAAGGACGCGGTTTTCACCGGCGACATCGCCGCTGGCATCGGTATCAAGAACACCCGCACCGGCGACACCCTGTGTGATCCGTCCAATCCGATCACGTTGGAGAATCTCGACTTCCCCGATCCGGTCATCCACGTTGCGGTCGAGCCGAAGACGAAGTCCGACCAAGAGAAGATGGGCGTCGCCTTGACGCGTCTGGCTGAGGAGGATCCCACCTTCCAGGTCCGCACCGACGAAGAGACTGCACAGACCATCATTGCCGGCATGGGCGAGTTGCATCTCGACGTGCTCGTCGACCGAATGAGGCGTGAATTCAAGGTCGAGGCCACCGTGGGCAAGCCACAGGTTGCCTACCGCGAGACCATCACCAAGACGATCGAGGGATACACCTACACCCACAAGAAGCAGACGGGTGGCACCGGACAGTTCGCCGTTATCAGCGCCACCATCGAGCCGAATCCAGGCAAAGGCTACGAATTCGAGAGCAAGATTACCGGTGGGTCGATTCCCAAGGAATACATCAAGCCGGTGGGTGAAGGTGTGAGGGAAGCCATGAGCAACGGTGTGCTCGCAGGTTTCCCCACGGTCGACGTGAAGGTCACTCTCACCGACGGCAAGACTCACGACGTCGACTCGTCGGAAATGGCTTTCAAGATCGCCGGTAACGCATGGTTCCGCGATATCGCTCCGAAGGCCAAGCCGGTTCTTCTTGAGCCGGTAATGGCTGTCGAAGTTGTCACCCCCGACGGCTATCTGGGCGATGTCGTCGGCGACATGAACTCCCGTCGCGGTCAGGTGCAAGGCACCGAGCAGCGAGGCAACAACCAAGTCGTGGACGCATTGGTGCCACTATCCGAGATGTTCGGATACAGTACCGATCTGCGTTCACGCACACAGGGACGGGCCACCTATACGATGCAATTTGATTCGTACCAGCCCACCCCAGCAAATGTCCAAACAGAAATCGTCGCCCGCGTACGCGGCGAATGATCGTCAATCGGTCTCACACAAGAAGCTAACGAGGAAAAGCAATGGGCAAGGAGCATTTCGATAGGTCGAAGCCCCACGTAAATGTGGGCACCATGGGCCATATCGACCACGGCAAAACCACACTGACCGCCGCAATCACCAAGGTGCTGTCCGAAAAGGTCGAAGGCACGTCCTTCACCGAATTCGCCAACATCGACAACGCTCCCGAAGAGCGTGAACGCGGCATCACCATCAACGTGTCTCACGTCGAGTACGAGACACCCAATCGTCATTACGCGCACGTCGACATGCCCGGGCACGCCGACTACATCAAGAACATGATCACCGGTGCGGCCCAGGTCGACGGTGCCATTCTTGTTGTGTCCGCAGCCGATGGTCCCATGCCTCAGACTCGTGAGCACGTGCTGCTTGCCCGTCAGGTTGGCGTGCCGAAGATCGTTGTTGCGCTCAACAAGGTTGACATGGTCGACGACGAGGAACTTCTCGAATTGGTCGACATGGAAGTCCGCGAACTGCTCGACGAGTACGACTTTCCGGGCGACGACACGCCGATCATTCGTGTGTCCGCTCTCAAGGCTCTCGAAGGCGACGCCGATGCGGCAGCCGGCATCTTGGAGCTCATGGAGAAGGTCGACGAATACATCCCGACTCCCGAGCGTGATGTCGACAAGCCCTTCCTCATGCCGATCGAAGATGTCTTCTCGATCACCGGTCGCGGCACCGTTGTCACCGGTCGTGTCGAACAGGGCATCGTTCACACTGGCGACGAGCTGGAAATCGTGGGTATCAAGGACACGTCCAAGACCGTCTGCACCGCCGTGGAGATGTTCCGCAAGCTTCTCGATGAGGGTCGCGCTGGCGACAACATCGGCGCGCTTCTGCGTGGCATCGACAAGGACGAGGTCCAGCGTGGCCAGGTGCTGGCCAAGCCCGGCAGCATCACCCCCCACACCGACTTCGAAGCACAGGTCTACGTGCTGAGCAAGGACGAGGGTGGCCGTCACAAGCCGTTCTTCTCCAACTATCGCCCGCAGTTCTACTTCCGCACCACTGATGTCACCGGCAACATCACCTTGCCTGAAGGCACCGAGATGTGCATGCCTGGCGACAACACCACGATGCACGTGGAGCTGATCCACCCGATCGCCATGGACGAGGGTCTTCGTTTCGCCATCCGTGAGGGTGGGCGCACCGTTGGCGCTGGTTCTGTCACCAAGATCACTAAGTAAGGCTGACAATGGCTACAGGGCAGAAGATCCGGATCCGGCTGAAGGCCTACGACCACGAGATCATCGATCAGTCGACGAAGAAGATTGTCGAGACGGTGAAGCGGACGAACGCCACCATGTCGGGACCGATCCCGTTGCCGACCGAGAAGCATCGCTTCACGGTCGTGAAGGGCCCGTTCAAGGACAAGGACTCGAGAGAGCACTTCGAGATGCGCATTCACAAGCGTCTGCTCGACATCCTCGATCCCACTCCCAAGACGGTCGATTCGTTGCAACGGCTCGACCTGCCGGCCGGAGTCGACATCGAAATTAAGATCCAGCAGAGTTGAGATCGAAGATCATTGAACGGCGCAGCGACGCCGAATGTGCTTGCACATGAAAAGAGCCCCGGACGAAAGTCCGGGGCTCTTCCGCGTGCGGGGTCCTGCAGTGTTAGCAGTTGGCGGTGATTGTGAACGGCAGATCGATATTGACGCCGAAATCGTTACCGCTAGCGCTAGTCAAATCGTGCGTGGCGGTAAAGGCGCGAACAGTTCCGTCGTTTACGGAATCGTTGTCGTTGGCGTAGGTGAATCCCTCATGCAAGTACGCAAGCCCGATAAGGCCCAGCGCGAAACCGTTAGATCGCATGTATAGAGCGGTTTGGATGGCACAGTTCCCGACGTTCTGGGGAAACGTGACGTCGAAAAACCCGGTGCCAGCGTGGTTCACGGTAACGCTGCCGCTGGAGGCTTCGACCGTTCCGTTCGCGGCCACTCGCGCCCACATCACCGACGGAAGTGCGGCAATCGCAGCGGTGTTCGCGGCGGTGGCCGGAGCGGCGACGTTGTCGTTGTAGCGCTTTAAAAATGCCACGCTTTCCTGGCGGGTCACGTTGATGCCGGGTTCGAAATGGACACCGTCGCGACCTGATGTGATGCCGTTCGTGGATGCCCATTCGATGTCTGCCGCGAAGGGCGATGTATCGGGCACGTCGATGAACACGTGGGTTGCCCACGCTGCGGATGGTACAAGCAGCGTTACGGCGAGTAGAAGCGCGCCGAAACGTAGCTTGGTGATTCGTATGGTCGTTAATGGTCCTCCCATAGGTTTCTACATTCCGCCTGACGGTAGCTCATGCGTGGGCCGATCGTCCCACCTAGACATTTACTAATGTCATGACGGGCATGGGCCGCGCAACTCGTATTTGATGACTCGGGGGTCAAGGCGGTCAAGTAAGTGGCGGCATGGGACCGATGGGGTGGTGGCGGCACGATGGGGCCGATAGATGAGAGGATCCGATGATGATTCGAGTGTTTCTCGTGGATGACCACGAATTGGTTCGTGAAGGGCTAAAAGCGGTGCTCGATCGCGAGGAAGACATCGAGGTGATTGGCGAGGCGGGAACAGCCGTCGAGGGTCTTCGCCAGATCATCGCGATGAAGCCCGACGTTGCCCTGCTGGACCTCAGGCTCCCGGATGGTAATGGCCTCGATGTGTGTAGTGGCGTCATGGGCCAAACCGATGACGTCGCGTGCCTCATCCTTACGTCCTATTCAAACGATGACGTATTGCTTAGCGCCATCCGGGCCGATGCGTCGGGATTCCTGCTGAAGCGCACCGACGGCGGAGAATTGGTGAGGTCCATTCGTCTCGTAGCTGGAGGCGGAACACTCATTGACCCAACTCTCACCCGCCAATTGTTGGAGCGCGTGCGCTCTGGTGGATCACGCGTGCAGAATGGATCCGCTCTCGACAATCTCAGCCCTCAGGAGCGCCGATTGCTGGATCACCTCTCCGAGGGTCTGACCAATCGACAGATAGCCGGTCGAATGAACTTGGCTGAGAAGACGGTGAAGAACTACGTGTCGAACGTGCTCCGGAAACTGAATATGAGTAGTCGCACCGAAGCGGCGGTCTACTTCACCAACTTTCGGGCAGACCAGGATCGCCGGAGCCGCTTGGTCGACAGCGCAATCATGACCGCCTGAGTTGGCCCGACCTGCACTAGCACAGCGCGAATTGAGTCAGGGCACGATCTTCTCAGCGGACCCACCCCGTTTGCGCCGTCGACTACGTCGCTGTGCGCTCGCCGCCAGAGCGTTTTCCCCGATGTCGTGATGGCTGCGATATCCCGATACGAATCCTTGCACCGTGGCCGTGAACGGAAGGGCCAACAGTGCGCCGACGACGCCCAGCAACGCACTGCCGATCAACACCGCAGCAAACGCCACGGCAACGTGAATCTCCATGGTGCGGGCAGTGATTTTCGGTGCAAAGAAGTAGTTCTCGATCTGCTGATAGATGATGACCATGACAAGCGCCCAGAGTCCCTCGCTCGGTTTGTCGATGACAGCTATGAGCACGGGGAGGGCACCGGCGAAGTAGGTGCCGATCACGGGTATGAATTGCGACACGACCCCGACCCAGAGCGCCAGCGGCAACGGGAACGGGACACCGATGATCGAGAAGACGATCCAGTGCGATAGTGCTGACAGAATCGCGAGTATCGAGCGGCTGTATATGTAGCCGCCGGTCTTCTCGATGGCGAGGTCCCAAATCGCCAGCACCGTTTCCTGTCTTTCCGGTTCAAGGAATGAGCAGACTGTTCTGCGGAACTTGGGTCCTTCGGCCACCATGTAGAACACGAACAGCAATACCGTGAATGCCTGGAACAGAATTCCGATGACGAAGGTGCCGAGCCCCACGATGTTGTTGGCGAATGTGCCTGCGTAGCCCTGAACGCCTCCACCAGTGACGAACTCTTTGCGGATCTGGTCGAAATCAACGTGGGTGTTGAAGTTTCTGAAGATCCAAGCATCGATGTCATCGAGGTAGCCCGGAACTTGATCGACAAATTCGGTGATCTGGGTGGAGAGCGCAGCGCCAACCGCAACGGAGAATCCGGCCATGAGCGCAATGATGGAGAGGAACACCAAACCGGTGCCAGCGCCCCGGCGAATTCCCCAAGTCTCGAGGCGGTTGACTGCCGGCTCGACGGCAAAGGAAATGAACAGTGAGATCAAGACGACCAAAATGAACGATCTGAGGGCGCGGACCATCCCAGTGCCGATGTAGACAGCCACCCATCCGAGCCAGAACAGGGCGATCGCCTTAATGATCCAGGGCGGAATTTTGGTGCCGGACGGCAACTGGTCCATCATTGTCATCGGCCAGCGACGCTAGTGGTGTTGTGAAACTGAGAAGCGGACCCTGGTTGGTGCATTCCAATCGTGGCGCTACCATGTCACTTCGCCTCACCGGTTTATCCGGTTGGCGAAATCGAAGTCCGCGAAGGCCCCACGGGTACCACACGGCAAAACCTAACGACGCTCCGCCAGCTTGCCTGTGCGGAGCGTTCGCGTGAGCAGATGCCCACGCATCACGACCACAGGAAGCAACCATGGCCACCAAGGCGATAGTCGGCGAGAAAGTCGGCATGACGCAGGTATGGGACGAAGAGAACCGCATCGTCCCGGTAACGGTCCTACGCGTGTCGCCGTGTCGAGTCGTGCAGGTGAAAACACCTGAACACGAGGGCTACAGCGCCATCCAAGTCACAATTGGCGTGCGGGACGAATCGAAGTTTTCCCGGCCAGAGGCCGGACATTTCTCCAAAGCAGGTGTGGAGCCGGGCCGCAAGCTCGTCGAGCTACGCCTCGATGATGTCAGTGAATTCTCGGTCGGCCAGGAGATATCGGCCGATCTTCTGAGCCAGGGCGAACTCGTGGACGTCACCGCCGTCTCACGTGGTAAAGGATTTGCCGGTGCAATGAAGCGTCACGGCTTCAAAGGTGCGCCCGCATCACACGGCGCCCATCGCAACCATCGCAAGCCCGGATCGGTCGGGCAATGCGCCACACCATCTCGCGTGTTTCGGGGCAAGAAGCTCCCGGGTCGTATGGGTGCCGAGAAGGTCACCACCCTCAATCTCATGGTCGTCAAGTCAGACCCTGAGGCGCAGGTCTTGCTGGTCAGGGGCTCCGTACCCGGACCCCAGGGCGGCACCGTCGTGATCCGCAACGCTGTGAAGGGAAGCTGACATGGGCAACGTTTCTGTCAAGAGTCAGACCGGCGCCGACGCCGGAAAGGTCGAACTTTCCGACGAGTATTTCGGCATCGAACCCAATATGCCGGTATTGCATCAGGTGGTCACCGCACAATTGGCAGCTCGTCGAGCCGGCACACACAGCACCAAGACACGTGCTCAGGTGCGTGGTGGCGGTGCCAAACCGTGGCGTCAGAAGGGCACAGGTCGCGCTCGTCAGGGTTCGATTCGCTCGCCTCAGTGGCGTGGTGGCGGCGTGGCCCATGGCCCGCACCCCCGCGATTACAGCCAGCGGACCCCCAAGAAGATGATTCGCTTGGCTCTTCGTTCGGCTCTGTCCGATCGTGCCTCCGATGACAAGGTCATAGTCGTCGATTCATGGTCGTTCGAGGGTCCCAAGACCAGCGACGCAGTCAAGGCCCTGGAGGCCATTGGTGTCGATGGCAAGGTCCTCATGGTTCTCGCAGACGCCAACGAGAACGCATGGTTGAGTTTTCGCAACCTGCCGTCGGTTCACTGCCTGACCCCATCCGAACTCAACACCTACGACATCATCAATAGTGATTTCGTGGTGTTCACCAAAGAGACCCTGCCGGGAGGTGTTTCCTGATGAAGGACGCCCGCGATGTGATCATTCGGCCAGTCGTGTCTGAGAAGTCTTATGCGCTCCTCGAGGCCAATACCTACACGTTCATTGTCGCCCCCAAGGCGTCGAAGCCGGAGATCCGCGACGCAGTCGAATCAATTTTCGATGTCACGGTTCTCAATGTCAACACGCTCAACCGCAAGGGCAAGCGCATCCGTAACCGCCGCACCGGCAGCTACGGCAAGCGCGCTGACCAGAAGCGAGCCCTAGTCACTCTTGCCGAGGGTGACTCGATCGAACTCTTTGAGGCCTGACCCATGGCAATTCGCAAGCGCAAGCCAACCAGTCCCGGCCGCAGGTTCCAGACCTCGTCCGATTTCTCCGAGATCACCAAGTCGAAGCCGGAGCGCAGCCTGCTTGCTGCCAAGTCAGGCACCGGCGGTCGCAACAATTTGGGTCGCATGACCTCACGGCATCGAGGTGGTGGCCACAAGCAGCGCTACCGCATGATCGACTTCGATCGCACCAAGGACGGCGTGCCGGCTTCGGTTGCGGCCATCGAATACGACCCCAACCGCACGTGTCGAATCGCACTGCTCCACTATCACGACGGCGAAAAGCGCTACATCCTTGCGCCTCGTGATCTAAAGGTGGGAGACATTCTCGCCTCGGGTCGCAACGCAGAGGTCCGTCCCGGTAACACTCTTCCGCTTCGTTACATCCCGGTCGGCACCATAATTCACAACGTGGAGCTCAAGGCTGGCGCGGGAGCCAAGATGGCCCGTAGCGCCGGTGTGAGCATTCAGCTGGTTGCGAAGGAAGGCGATTTCGCCACGCTTCGTCTGCCCAGCTCGGAAATGCGTCGTGTACCGATCGACTGCCGTGCCACGGTTGGCGAGGTTGGCAACTCAGAGCACGAGCTCGTGAAGATCGGCAAAGCCGGCCGCAACCGCTGGAAGGGCGTTCGCCCGCAGTCGCGCGGTGTTGTGATGAACCCGGTCGACCACCCACACGGTGGCGGCGAAGGCAAGACTTCAGGTGGACGCCATCCGGTCTCGCCATGGGGCAAGCCTGAGGGCCGTACCCGTAAGAAGAAGCAAGAATCCGACAAGCTGATTGTGCGCCGTCGCCGGACGCGCGGTTCGCGGAGGTAACGAGAATGCCACGCAGTCTCAAAAAGGGCCCGTTCGTCGACGACCATCTTCTCAAGAAGGTTGACGCACTCAACGAGGCTGGTGAGAAGAAGGTCATTAAGACCTGGTCTCGCCGTTCAACGATCATCCCCGACATGGTCGGCCACACGCTCGCCGTTCACGACGGTCGCAAACATGTCCCGGTCTACGTGACCGAGTCGATGGTCGGTCACAAGCTCGGCGAGTTTGCCCCCACACGCACGTTCCGGTTCCATGCCGGACAGGAGCGGGGAGCGCGTCGCTGATGACCGCCGCCAAGACCAACGAACGCCCAGGCACCCATGCCAAGGCCAGCCATATTCACACCTCGGCCTACAAGGCCCGTGAGGTCCTCGACCTCATTCGTGGCAAGAGCTATGCCGAAGCTTCCGAGATTCTCGATTTCTCAGAACGTGGTATCGCTCATGAGATCAAGAAGGTGCTCGATTCGGCCGTCGCCAACGCCGAGCACAACGACAGCCAAGTTGCCGAGGAGCTGTTCGTGTCGGCGTGCTACGCCGACGAAGGCCCGACGCTCAAGCGTTTCCGGCCGCGTGCTCGTGGTCGCGCCAGCCGCATCCGCAAGCGCACCTGTCATATCACGGTCATCGTGAGCCGCCTCGCCGAGGCCACACTCGAACAGCTCCGTGAGCGCGAAACCGCAGCAGGTCGCTCCAGCAGCGCCCAAGCAACCGGTGCACGTCGCAGCCGAGTCGAACGCTCCAAGGCGCGTGCCGAGGCCAAGGAAGCCGAAGCCAAGGAAGCCGAAGCCAAGGAAGCTGACCACGATCATTCCGAACATGAGGGTCACGACGACGCGACAAGCGACGACGCGACAAGCGACGACGATGGTCTCAAACTCAACCCCGAGGGTCCATATGGCGCGATGAGCGCGGTGCCTCTCGACGACGGATCGGCTCCTGATGGATTCGATATCAAGGGCAACGCCGACTCGATGAAGTACCACCAGCCCGACGGGCGCTGGTACGACAAGACAGTCGCCGAGGTCTACTTCGCCACCGCAGAGGCGGCAGAGGTTGCCGGCTTCACCGAGGCTGGCACCAAGGCAGATTCCGACACCGCTGACGACAGCGACGACACTGACGAGGAAAGCTGATGGGACAGAAGGTAAACCCCTACGGCTTCCGCCTGGGTATCACAACTGAGTGGAAGAGCCGCTGGTTCGCCGACCGCCAGGAATACGCCGACAACGTGATCGAAGATCACAAGATTCGCGAATACCTCTTCAAGGAGCTTCCTCACGCTGCGATCAGCCGCGTCGAGGTGGAGCGCACCCGCGACCGCCTCCGCGTTGATGTTCACACCGCCCGTCCGGGCATCGTGATCGGTCGTCGCGGCGCTGAAGCCGACCGCCTTCGTGGCTACCTCGGCGACATGACCGGTAACGCCAAGGTTCAGCTCAACATCCAAGAGATCAAGCAGCCTGAACTCGATGCCGCACTGATCTCTCAAGGCATTGCCGACCAGCTCGCTGGCCGGGTGGCGTTCCGCCGTGCCATGAAGCGTGCCGTGCAGAATGCTCAGAAGGCTGGCGTTCTCGGTATCCGGGTTCAGTGCTCGGGTCGCCTCGGCGGCTCGGAAATGGCTCGCACCGAGTGGTACCGCGAAGGTCGTGTTCCGCTTCATACACTTCGTGCTGAGATTGATTACGGATTTCGTGAGGCCAAGACCACCTACGGCCGAATTGGGGTGAAGGTGTGGCTCTACAAGGGCGACATTCTTCCCTACAAGAGTTCCCCCGACGAGAAGGCTGCTCTTGAAGCAGCGATGGCTGTCGGCGAGACGTCCGGCCAGGCCAAGCCTCGCAAGGTCGTGTCCTCGGCTGTAGCTCGTAGCCGTGCCGCTGCGTCCGACGCAGATCCGGCCGGTTCCGATACTCCGGCGCCGCTGGTGAAGGAAGCCGATCCTGCATTCGAGAAGCTCCTCGACGAGGAGGATGCCATCGAGGCGTCCACCCGCGAGCAGAGCGAAACTCCCCATTTCCGTCCGGGACAGGACTGAGGTTCCACCATGTTGATGCCTCGTAAGGTCAAATATCGCAAACAACACCGTGGACGCACCCGTGGTGTGTCCAAGGGCCGTACCGAAGTCACCTATGGCGACTACGGAATTCAGGCCCTGGCGCCGGGATGGATCACCGCTCGTCAGATCGAGGCGGCTCGTATCGCCATGACCCGCCATATCAAGCGTGGTGGCAAGGTCTGGATCAATGTGTTCCCCGACAAGCCCGTCACCAACAAGCCAGCCGAAACTCGCATGGGTTCCGGCAAAGGAAACCCCGAACACTGGGTGGCTGTGGTTCGCCCAGGCCGGATTCTTTTCGAACTTTCCTACGGTGACGAGCAAATCGCCCATGAGGCGATCGATCGCGCCATCCAGAAGCTGCCGATCAAGGCACGTTTCGTAAGCCGTGAGGAGCCGTTCTAATGGCGAAAGTAATTTCGATATCCGAGCTCGACGGCGCCGATTTGGCCGACAAGCTCTCCGAAGCGAAGCAGGAGATTTTCAACCTGCGCTTCCAGATTGCCACCGGTCAGCTCGACAACTCGTCTCGTCTGAAACTGGTGAAGAAAGATATTGCCAGGTTCAAGACCGAGACCAGGGCCAGAGAAATTGCCGAAGCCGAAGCCGAAGCCGAAGCCGAAGACGAGGTCGAGATCCTCGACGGCGGAGAGGAAACCTGATGGCTGACGAAACAGTTCGCGCCAACGCACGCAAGGTCCGTGAGGGGCTTGTCATATCCAACAAGATGGACAAGACCGCTACGGTCGAGTCGATCGATCGTGTTCGCCACCGTCGCTATGCCAAGACGGTTCAGCGGAGCGCACGTCTGTTGGTCCACGACGAGAACAACGAACTCAACATTGGCGACCGCGTTCGGGTTCAAGAGACCCGGCCGCTGTCGAAGAACAAGCGCTGGCGTCTCGTGGAGATCCTGGAGCGTGCCAAGTGATACAGCAGGAGTCGAGGCTTCGGGTTGCCGACAACTCGGGCGCCAAGGAGGTCTTGTGCATCAAGGTCCTCGGCGGATCGAAGCGTCGTTACGCGTCGATCGGCGACATCTTCGTCGCCACCGTGAAGGATGCCATTCCGGGTGCTCAGGTCAAGAAGGGCGAAGTCGTCAAGTGCGTCGTCGTCCGTGTCAAGAAGGAAAAGCGTCGCCCAGACGGCAGCTACATTCGTTTCGACGAAAATGCCGCTGTGCTGATCAACGATCAGCGCCAGCCGCGTGGAACGCGAATTTTCGGCCCGGTGGGTCGTGAATTGCGCGACAAACAATTCATGCGCATCGTGTCGCTGGCACCGGAGGTGCTGTGATGAAGATCCACAAAGGTGATCGCGTAGTCGTGATCAGCGGCAAGGACAAGGGTCTCGAAGGAGTCGTCGAGAGGGCGATTCCGGAGAAGGGCAAGGTAATTGTTGAGGGCGTCAATGTCGCTCGCAAGCACCAGGCCCCTTCCCGTCAGGATCAGCAGGGCGGCATCATCGACAAGGCCATGCCTCTGGATGTATCCAACGTTGCGATCATCAGTCCTCAGGATGGCCGCGCCACTCGCATCGGCTACCGCGTCGACGAGTCTGGCCAGAAGGTCCGTATCTGCAAGCGCACAGGAGCTGATTTCTGATGAGCACCACCACTTACGCACCACGTTTCCGCACTCGTTACAACGACGAGATCAAGTCGGCGCTCAAGGAAGAGCTCGGCCTTCCCAACGTGATGATGATTCCCAAGCTCGAGAAGATTGTGCTCAACATGGGCGTCGGCGAAGCCGTCGGCCAGGCCAAGCTTCTCGACGGTGCCGTCTCCGACATGCAGACGATTGCCGGTCAGAAACCGGTGATCACCAGGGCCAAGAAGTCAATTGCCAGTTTCAAGCTGCGCGAGGGGCAAGCTATTGGCTGCAAGGTCACGCTTCGGGGCGACCGCATGTACGAATTCTTCGACCGTCTGGTGTCACTTGCCATTCCGCGAATCCGCGACTTCAGGGGTTTGTCCCCGAAGTCCTTCGACGGCAACGGCAACTACACGTTCGGTGTAAATGAACAGCTGATGTTCCCGGAGATCGGCTATGACAAGGTCGACACGATTCGGGGCATGGACATAACGATCGTCACCACAGCGAAAACCGACGACCAGGGCAGAGCACTGTTACTGGCGTTCGGATTCCCATTCCGACGCGGGGAGCAATAACCCATGGCCAAGAAGGCTTTGATCGAAAAGCAACGGCGCAAGCCGAAGTTCAAGGTTCGCGGGTACACCCGCTGCCGACGATGTGGTCGACCACACTCGGTTTATCGCAAGTTCGGCTTGTGTCGAATTTGTCTACGGAAAATGGCTCACGCCGGCGAATTGCCGGGCGTGAAAAAGGCCAGTTGGTGAGGTGCAACTAAAATGACAATGACTGATCCAATTTCCGACATGCTCACCCGCATCCGTAACGCCAATGTGGCGATGCATGATGAGGTTGCCATGCCATCATCGAAGCAGAAGCTGGCCTTGGCCGAACTGCTCAAACGTGAGGGCTATATCGCCTCGTTTGCCGAGGCCGACAACGGCGCTCGTCCGGGCAAGACTCTCACCATCGAGATGAAGTACTCGCCTGAACGGGCGCGTGTCATCTCTGGGCTGAAGCGAATCTCCAAGCCAGGTTTGCGCATCTACCGCAAGCGGGACGAAATCCCGCGTGTCCAGGGAGGCCTTGGGGTGGCAATTGTGTCAACCAACAAGGGTCTCATGTCCGACCGTGAAGCGAGGAAGAACCGCATGGGCGGCGAAATCCTCTGCTTCGTCTGGTGAGGGGGAACCGATGAGCAGAGTAGGTAGTCAGCCCATTACCGTCCCCAGCGGTGTCGATGTTTCAATCGATGGCGCCCACATCACGGTCAAGGGATCCAAGGGCACTCTCGAGCGCACCTTGCCAGGTGGAGTTCTCGTCCACCAGGTCGAGTCCGAGCTCCAGGTCGAGCGTCCCGACGATTCTCGCGAGAGCCGGTCGCTCCACGGCCTTTGCCGCACTTTGGTCGCCAATATGGTGATCGGTGTGACGGAGGGCTTCCGCAAGGAACTCCAAATCCAAGGCGTTGGTTATCGTGCCACCGCCAAGGGAACCGATGCTCTTAATCTCGCCCTCGGCTATAGCCATCCGGTGTCGATCAAGGCACCTGAGGGCATTCAGTTCGAGGTTCCCGTACAGACTCAGATAATCGTGACCGGTATCGACAAGCAACTTGTCGGGCAGGTCGCCGCAGATATTCGCAAGTGGCGTAAGCCAGAGCCTTACAAGGGCAAGGGCATCCGTTATGCAGGCGAACATGTGGCTCGCAAGGCTGGAAAGGCTGCGAAGTAATGGCTGATACAGCGAAGAAGCGACGCAAAGACCGGATTCGCCGGCATCACCGCATTCGCAAGTCGATGCTGGGAACTCCAGAGCGCCCGCGTTTGGCGGTATTTCGCTCGAATCGTCATATCTCCGTCCAGGTGATCGACGATCTGGGTGGGGTTACGATCGCGGCAGCGTCAACCAACGAGGCCGTGTTGGTCTCGGCCAACGGTGGCAACATCGATGCCGCAGGCAATGTAGGCAAGCTCATCGCTCAAAGGGCGAAGGCAGCCGGAATCGACTCGGTCGTGTTCGACCGTGGTGGATTTCGGTATCACGGGCGTGTCGCCGCTTTGGCCGACGCTGCCCGCGAGGAAGGACTCGAGTTCTAATGGCATATGAACAGAAAGTTTCAGCTGACGGGCTCCGTGAGTCTCGCGTCATAAACATCAACCGTGTGGCCAAGGTCGTCAAGGGTGGTCGTAGGTTCTCCTTCACTGCTTTGGTGGTTATAGGCGACGGCGCTGGTCGGGTCGGTCTCGGCTATGGCAAGGCCAAGGAGGTGCCGCTGGCTATCCAGAAGGGCACCGAAGAGGCACGTCGCAACCTGTTCTCGGTCCCGATGTCAGGGTCCACAATCGTCCACGAGACAATCGGTATTGCCGGAGCGGGTCGAGTCATGCTCAAGCCCGCAGCTCCCGGTACCGGTGTTATCGCCGGTGGTGCCGCTCGTGCAATCCTCGAGGAGGCCGGAATCCGCGACGTGCTGTGCAAGTCGCTCGGGTCCGCCAATTACATCAACGTGGCTCGTGCCACCATTGCCGGGCTGGCCGGTCTTCGTCGTCCCGACGAGATCGCACGCCTGCGTGGTCTCGATCCCGAGGAGTTCCTTCCCGCTTCGATGTGGAAGGCCTATCAGGAGAGCGAGCGCGGCACCGACTCGCCGTCAGGCAAAGAGGGTTCGTGATGGCGTCCGAGGCTAGTCAAATCCGAGTAACTCAAATTCGTTCCAGCATCGGCTGCAAGCCGAAGCAGCGCGGAACCCTACGTGCCCTCGGCTTGCGCCGCATCGGGCACTCCAACGTCCTTCCTGATCGAGGTGAGATCCGCGGCATGATTGCGCGCGTGCCTCACCTGGTCAAAGTCGAGGAGATCGACAAATGATCAAGCTTCACGATCTGACCCCGCCCGAGGGGTCCAACAAGCGTGGCAAGCGCAAGGCCCGTGGTATTGGTGGCAAGGGCGGCAAGACTGCCGGCCGCGGCACCAAGGGCCAACGCGCCCGCAACACCGTTCCGGTCGGCTTCGAAGGTGGCCAGATGCCACTTACACAGCGTGTGCCGAAGTGGCGTGGCTTCACCAACCCGTTCCGAGTCGAATATCAGGCCATCAATCTCGACGTCGTCGAGTCGCTGGGCACCGATGAGGTCAGCCCCGATTCGTTGCTCGAAGGTGGATTGGTGAGCAAGGGCGCGCTCGTAAAGATCCTTGGTCGTGGCGAGATCAGTCGTGCCGTCACCGTGAAAGCCCACGCGTTCTCGAAGTCAGCCGAAGCCGCCATCGTGGCGGCTGGCGGTAGTGTCGAGATCGTTGTCAAGCCTTGGGGCGACCGTCGTCCTGCCCATGGCAGCTTCAACCAACACACCAACCGCTGATTCCTTGTGGGCGTCCTTACGCCCACCGATGCCAAACCTGAGGCCAACCTAAACCGGAGAGTACGGCGTGCTGTCAAGAGTCCTCAATATGTTCCGGGTCCCAGACCTGCGAAACAAGATCCTGTTCACGATCTTCATGATCGGGCTCTACCGGCTCGGATCATTCATCCCGGCTCCCGGGGTAGATACTGAAGCGGTCCAGGGTCTACGCGATCAGGCCAACCAGGGTGGCGGCATCCTGGGTTTCGTACAGTTGTTCAGCGGTGGCGCGCTCACCCAATTCGCGATTTTCGCGTTGGGCATCATGCCTTACATCACTTCGTCGATCATCATGCAGATCCTCGGGGTGGTGATCCCGAAGATCGAGCAGTGGCAAGAGCAGGGCGCTGTCGGCCAACGCAAGATCACCCAATGGACCCGATACATGACGGTGTCGATAGCGGTCGTGCAGTCCACCAGCTTTGCTTTCTTGTTCCATCAGGGACAGTTGGTCGGCAACGTTGATCTCCTGCCGAAGTTCAACGCTTGGACAGTGTTCGTGGTGGTCCTCACGCTCACCACGGGAACAGCGTTGTTGATGTGGATGGGCGAACTGATAACCCAGAGGGGGATCGGCAACGGAATGTCGCTGATCATCTTCGCCAGCGTGGTTTCGAGCCTCCCGGCTCAGGGTTCGCTGGTGCAGGCCAACAACGGCACTCCGGCTCTGATCGTGTTGATCGCGGTGATGGTGATGCTGTTGGTCGCAATCGTGTTCGTTGAGCAGGGACAGCGTCGAATTCCTGTGCAGTTCGCCAAGCGTGTGGTCGGGCGTCGAATGTATGGCGGCCAAAGCACCTACATCCCGCTCAAGGTCAACCAGTCGGGCGTGATTCCGATCATCTTCGCCAGCTCCGTGCTCTATCTCCCGAACTTGGCTGCTGCAGCACTTCCCGACGGCGGGTTCTGGGGCAGCGTGCAGAGATTCGTCGACAACAACGTGGCCGACCCCACCGCGGTTCTCTACTTGGTATTCTTCGGTCTGTTGATCGTCGGCTTCGCCTACTTCTACACGGCGATCACCTTCGATCCGGCCAAGCAGGCCGACACGATTCGCAAGCAGGGCGGGTTCATCCCCGGCATTCGTCCCGGTCCGCAGACCGAGCGGTATCTGGCCCGCATCCTCACACGGATCACGCTTCCTGGTGCGCTGTTTGTTGCCGGGGTGGCGTTGCTGCCTTCGATTTTCATCAACTTGACTCTCAACGGATCTGGCAGCACCGGCGGACACGGCGGTGGTGCCGGCGGGTTTGCCTTCGGAGGCATATCTCTTCTCATCGCGGCAGGCGTGGCCCTCGAGACGATGAAACAGATCGACAGTCAGTTGATGATGCGCAATTACGACGGCTTCCTGACCAGTTAGACATTCCTGAATTAGGCATCGCGGCGACTTCGCTGAGAAGTTGTCATGTGCAGTGTGCACGCGAGAGGAAACGTACATATGCCGGCTATCCGACTTGTGATTCTGGGCCGCCAGGGCTCGGGTAAGGGAACTCAGTCTCTGCGGATCGCAGAGAAATTCGGGTGCATCCATGTCTCCACGGGAGACATGCTCCGCGCCGCCGTGGCGGAGGGCACCGAACTTGGGTTGCAGGCCTCCGCGGTCATGGAGTCGGGCGGGCTGGTGTCTGACGGCATCATGAACGGAATCGTCGCCGAGCGACTCTCCAAGCCCGACATCGTCGCCGACGGCGTGCTTCTGGACGGTTTTCCTCGCACGGCAGACCAGGCAGATGCTCTCGAGTCGATGCTCGCGGATCTCGGCCAGGCCCTCTCGCTGGCCATCAACCTCGATGTGCCAGTTGATGAGGTGACTCAGCGAATGATGGCGCGTGGGCGCTCTGACGACACCGAGGAGGCCATTCGTCGTCGTCTGCAGCTCTACGAAGAGCAAACAGCACCAGTGCTCCACTGGTTCGACCAGCGTGACCTCTTGACCACGATCGACGGTTTGGGCATCGAGAGCGAGATATTCGACCGAATCAACACGGCAATCAACGAATGCGTGAGGTGATGCGTGCTCACCGGGTTGGCCGCCCAGCGCGCGCCCGATAGCGTAGTCGGTCGGTCTGGATCCACAGGCCACCCCGCGCACGGAGTTGTCCGTGCGCCTGTAGGAGGTTCCACCCTGTCGAAGCCGAAGGAAGACGCAATCGTCCTGGAAGGGACCGTCACCGAGTCACTACCCAATGCACTGTTTAGGGTTGAGCTTGAAAACGGCCACCGGGTCCTGGCCCACATAAGCGGGAAGATGCGGATGCACTACATCCGGATCCTGCCGGGAGATCGCGTCCAGGTGGAATTGACCCCATATGACCTCGAACGAGGCCGTATCACATATCGCTATAAGTAGCCCGGCCTCACGGCTGGCGATCAGACGGCCGTTCGTCGGCCGGGAGAAAAATGAAGGTTCGACCAAGCGTCAAGAAAATCTGTGAGAAGTGCAAGGTGATACGTCGCCGCGGCCGGGTGATGGTCATCTGTGAAAACCCGCGTCACAAGCAGAGGCAGGGCTGAAATGGCACGTATAAGTGGGGTAGACATCCCCCGTGACAAGCAGGTGGGCACGTCTCTCACCTACATCTTCGGAATCGGCGACACGACGGCATCCCGTATGTGCAGCGAGACCGAGATCGATCCGGCGACCCGGGTTCGTGATCTCACCGACGACGAAGTCGCACGACTTCGCGCCTTCATCGATGCGAATCTGCATGTCGAAGGCGATCTTCGTCGTGAGATCTCCCAGGACATCAAGCGCAAGATGGAAATTGGTTGCTACCAAGGCCTGCGGCATCGCCGTGGCCTTCCGGTGAGGGGTCAGCGCACCCACACCAATGCTCGCACTCGCAAGGGACCGAAGAAGACGGTTGCCGGTAAGAAGAAGGTTGGAAGGTAATGGCTACACCGTCCCAGAGCGCCCGTCGCCCCCGGAAACGTGAGCGCAAGAACGTCACCCATGCCGTTGCTCACATCAAGAGTTCTTTCAACAACACGATCATCTCGATCTCTGATCGGCAGGGAAACGTGATCGCATGGGCCTCAGCCGGCAACGTCGGCTTCAAGGGTTCCCGTAAGTCCACTCCGTTCGCCGCCCAGATGGCAGCCGAGAATGCGGCTCGCCAGGCCATGGAGCACGGTGTGCGCAAGGTCGACGTTCAGGTGAAGGGCCCGGGATCAGGTCGAGAGACCGCCATCCGGTCGATCCAGAACGCCGGAATCGAAATCACGGGGATCAAGGACTGCACTCCTGTTCCC
Organism: Acidimicrobiales bacterium; assembly: GCA_041687805.1. Lineage (GTDB taxonomy): Bacteria > Actinomycetota > Acidimicrobiia > Acidimicrobiales > Aldehydirespiratoraceae > SZUA-87. The sequence continues at coordinate 13,757 of JBDNJK010000031.1, read as the reverse complement.
CACAATGGCTGCCGTCTAAACAAGCGGCGGAGGGTCTGACATGTCTCGCTACACAGGACCGAGGGCACGAGTTTCGCGCCGTCTCGGCACCAACATTTGGGGAACCAAGGGCGAGACAATCGCTCTCGACAAGCGCCCCTACCCACCAGGGGAGCACGGCCGCTCTCGTCGTCGGGGCTCCGTTTCGGAATACCTCATGCAGCTTCAGGAGAAGCAGAAGGCTCGTTTCTCCTACGGTCTCACTGAGCGCCAGTTCCGCAATATCTTTGCTGAAGCCAACCGTCGCCAAGGCGTCACCGGCGAAAACATGCTTCGCTATCTCGAACTTCGTCTCGACAATGTGGTCTACCGCTGTGGCTGGGGCGCAACTCGCCCGCAGTCCCGTCAGTTCGTCAACCACGGCCACGTCAATGTCAACGGCCGCCGCGTCGATATTCCGAGTTATCGCCTCCGCAAGGGAGACGTCGTCGAGCTTCGCACCAAGGTCCGCGAGTCGGCCCCTGTGCAGTGGAATCTCGATGTGCTCGACCGCACCCCTCCGGCATGGCTGGAAAAGGGCGAAGAGTTCCAGATCATCGTTCGTGAGCTCCCGATTCGAGAGCAGATCGACATTCCTGTCCGAGAGCAGCTCATAGTCGAGCTCTACTCCAAGTAGCGGAGGCACCACGTTGCTAACCATTCAACGGCCAGCAGTGGAGGCTCTCGGCGAGGCCGAGGGCAACACACAGCGGTTCCAGATATCACCACTCGAGCGCGGCTTCGGCTATTCGCTCGGCAACTCGATTAGACGCACGTTGTTGTCATCGATCCCGGGGGCTGCTGTCACCCAGGTTCGTTTCGACGATGCGCTTCATGAGTTCGCCACCATCACGGGTGTCGCTGAAGACGTCACCGACATCATTTTGAACATCAAGGACATCGTCCTCACGGTTCACTCAGATGAGCCGGTCACCTTGCGTCTTGATGCTCGTGGCCCGGGCGAGGTAACTGCTGGAGACATCCAGACCCACCCCGATGTAGAGATCCAAAATACGGGTCTGCTGCTGGCCACGCTCAATGAGAAGGGTCGCTTGGCGATCGATCTCACCGTGCAAAAGGGTCGCGGCTATGTGCCGGCTGGTAAGAATGCCAGTTCCACCACGATCGGTGTCGTCCCCATCGATTCGATCTACTCGCCGATTCGTCGGGTGTCGGTCGAGGTGGAATCTGCTGGAGTTGAACGCTCCGGCGACTACGACCTTCTCGTCCTTGAAATCGAGACTGATGGCACCATCAGCCCTCGTGAAGCTCTCGCGTCAGCGGGCTCGACCCTTCGCACTCTCGTGCAATTGGTTGAGGAGATGAGTGATGAGCCTCAGGGCTTGGAGCTCGGCGAAGCCATCCAGGTGGCGGCGGGCGGTCCCGACATGGACCTTCCGATTGAAGACTTGGAATTGTCCGAACGCCCACGCAACTGTCTCAAGCGAGCCCAGGTCAACAGCGTCGGCGAGCTGCTCCAGAAGTCGGAAGATGACCTCTTGGCCATCACCAACTTCGGCCAGAAGAGCCTCGATGAGGTAATCGCAAAGCTTGATGAGCGAGGCCTCTCGCTCCGAAACAGAGACTGACATGCCTGCAACACCACGCAAACCCCGCAACTTTGGCGGAAGCTCTCAGCATCAGAAGCTGATGATGGCCAACCTCGTTGCGTCGCTCATCGCGGCCGAGGGCATCACCACCACTGAGGCCAAGGCCAAGGCTCTTCGCCCAATTGCTGAGAAGATGATCACCAAGGCTCGCAAGGGCGGACTCCACAATCACCGTCGGGTGGTGAAGTTTCTGGGCGATCGCGAGATGGCATCGAAGCTTTTCGATGAGATCGGTCCTCGTTACGAAGACCGTCAGGGTGGCTACACCCGCATCATCAAGCTCGGGCCACGTCAGGGCGACAACGCCCCGATGGCTCGCATCGAACTGGTCTGATCCAGACACGCATTCCCCCGTCGCCGCCACCCGGCTTCGTACGGGTGCGGATGGCCGTTGCCTACGACGGCGCGGCTTTCCACGGATTTGCCAAGAACCCCGAGGTGGTCACCATCGCGGGTGCGCTGGAAGAGACGCTCACCTCGGTGTTGCGCCACGACGTGGCCATCACTTGCGCGGGCCGCACCGATAAGGGCGTTCACGCTCGCGGCCAGGTCGTCAGTTTCGACGCCAATGCTGATTTTTTCGATCCGGTGGCGGTTCAGAGAGCTGTCAACCGGATCCTGCGACCGTCGATTGTGGTGAGAGACGTCCGCGCAACGGAGCCCACGTTCTCGGCAAGGTTGTCTTGCCTTGGGCGTTCATATCGCTACACGATTCTCAGTGCCGTCGTGCCCGACCCTCTGCTGGCGCCGATGGTCTGGCACGTGAGGGAACCGTTGGATCTTCGGGCCATGAACACGGCGTGCGATCAGGTTCTGGGTCTGCATGATTTCTCTGCGTTCAGCAAACGCAATAAGTCGAGACCGACAGAATCGATGCTGCGACGAGTCGAAAGGGCCGAGTGGTCTGCCAGCGGCAGTCTGATTCGTTTCGATATCCGGGCCAAGTCCTTTGCCCACCAGATGGTTCGGAGTGTTGTTGGCATGATGGTTGATGTTGGCCGTGGCCAACGCCGGGCTACCGACATGGGGGAGTCGTTGCGCTCACTCGACCGGGCACAAGTGTCGTCGCCCGCTCCACCGCACGGTCTGATGTTCATGAAAGCCCACTATTGATGGGCGGCGAATATTGGGTTCCTGGACGAATCGCGAACAATGCCTCGCGCGCGCTTGTTGTTCGAGGTATGCGCCTCTAGCCTTGTCCATCGGTCTTGGCGCCCGTCTGCGCCCAGTCAGTTCTGCATTCTGCGGGAGCGAAGCGTGTCTACTTATAGTCCAAAAATCAGCGAAATTGAACATGCCTGGTATGTCGTCGACGTCGAAGGTCTCGTCCTTGGACGCATGGCCACCGAGGTCGCCAAGATCTTGCGTGGCAAGCACAAGCCCACCTATGCGGCCCATATCGACACTGGCGATCACGTGATCATCGTCAACGCCGACAAGGTGGTTCTCACCGCAGGTAAGGCCGATCGCAAGATGGTCTACCACCACACCGGTTATCCCGGGGGAATTCGCAGCGAGACCTACGCCAACAAGTTGAGCCGCAAGTCCGAGCAGGCCATCATCGACACGATTCGCGGCATGCTCCCCAAGACCCGTTTGGCGAGCGCACAGATCAACAAGCTGAAGGTCTACGCCGGCCCGACGCATCCCCATTCCGCACAGGACCCCAAGCCGCTCGAGATCGAGCACGCCCGTTCGCGTGCCCGCGCCTGACTAGGACGAAACAAATGAGTAACACCGCCATTCAGACAACCGGTCGTCGCAAGCGCTCCGTCGCTCGAGTCAGGGTTCGCCCCGGCACTGGTGTGGTCAGCGTCAACAAGCGTCCGATCGCCGATTACTTTCCGGCGCTCACGCAGCAGATGCACGCTCTTGATCCGCTCACGGTCACCGAGACCACCGAGGCCTACGACATCGACGCCACCATCCACGGTGGTGGCTCTACCGGTCAGGCCGGAGCGCTACGTCTGGGAATTGCTCGTGCCTTGATCGAGATCGATCCTGAGCGACGCGACATCCTCAAGAAGGCCGGATTCCTCACACGAGATCCTCGTAAGAAGGAATCGAAGAAGTACGGCCTCAAGAAGGCCCGCAAGGCTCCGCAGTACAGCAAGCGCTGATTGCCGAGTGGTGGTGGGACTAGTCCTGCCCATGGGTCTGCCATGACCTTGAGATTTGGAACCGATGGCATGCGCGGAGACGCGCGTTCCGAATTGACCGCGCCCATGGTTGAGTTGCTGGCTCGTGCTGGTGCGGAGATTCTCGGTGTCAAAGGTTTTGTGGTTGGCCGCGACACGCGTGAGTCGAGCCCCGCGCTGTCGGCTGCCATCCACTCTGGCATCAACGCCGCAGGCGGCCATTCCGTTGATCTCGGTGTGGTGCCCACGCCTGCGGTGGCGTTGTGGTGTGAGCAGGAAAATGTGCCGGGTGCGGTCGTGTCGGCGTCCCACAATCCGTGGTACGACAACGGCGTCAAGTTCTTCGCTCCTGGGGGGCTGAAGCTCGGTGACGAGGTCCAGTCTGAGATTCAGCGACGCTTCGATCAGTTTGTCGGCGAGGAGTCGCTCGCTGACGATGCCCACAATGTCGGCGCTGCGCGCCATGATGTCGTTGCGGTTGACGACCTCCATGACGAGGGTGTGGGGCGCCACGTGGAGCATCTCACCGGAAGTCTCGACGGCCGTGATCTCAATGGCATGAGCGTGGTGATCGACACAGCCAACGGGGCTGCCACCTCAGTTGCCCGCAAGGCCCTCACTTCGCTCGGAGCCGCGGTGGTGGCCATCCACGACTCGCCCGATGGGCGCAACATCAACGACAACTGCGGTTCGACCTATCCGGCCGATCTGCAGCGCGCTGTGGTCGAAACCAGCTCCGATTGCGGAGTCGCTTTCGATGGCGATGCCGACCGTTTGATCGCTGTCGGTCCCGACGGTGAGCTTGTCGATGGCGATCAGATCATCGCCATGTGTGCACAGGATCGACACCGCCGTGGTGTCCTTCGTGACGACTCGGTTGTGATCACGGTCATGTCGAATCTCGGATTTCGTAGGGCGATGACCCAAGCGGGCATCAACATCGTCGCGACGGGCGTGGGCGACCGCTACGTGTTGGAGGCGCTCGATCGACTGGGGCTCTCGTTGGGAGGGGAGCAGTCTGGTCACCTGATTTTCCGCGACATCTCCACCACCGGAGACGGCCTGCTCACCGCCGTCCAGCTTCTTGATGTGGTCAAGCGCAGTGGTAGCGATCTGGGCGCTTTGGCTACCGGTTCGATGACCAGACTTCCCCAAGTATTGGTGAATGTCGACATCGGTCGCCGCCGAGTCGATATTGATCATCTCCTCGATCCGATTGCCGCTGAAGCGGCCGACCGACTGGGTGACCGCGGTCGGGTGCTCTTGCGGGCCTCTGGCACCGAGCCGTTGGTCAGAGTGATGGTCGAGGCCGAGAGCCACGCCGAGGCGGAGAGCCTGGCTGCTGAGTTGGCCGAGCAGGTTCTGGCGCAACTCGCCTGACCTGTCAATGAATGGCAATACCTGACGGGTCCATCGACGGCTACCGCGGTTGTAAACTCCATTCTGCTCCGTTCGACCGGAGTCTGTTTCATCAGCTGATGTCCGGAGAAGCCCATGTGCGGGATCATCGCAGTCGTCCGGCGTCCGTCTACTCGGCCGACCCCAGAGCGATCTGATGTCATAGATCTGATCGCTGGCATCGGCGACCTGATCGAGGCCGGCGACGACTCATCAGCATTGCGAGATTCGGCAGATCGGCTGGTGGTCGCCGACTCGCTCCTACGTGGGGTGCCGGGGCTGCGATTGCTGCTCACCGACCGTTCCTTGGCTGACGAGATATCCGGCTACGTCGCCCGATTGTGGGCGGCGGTGGCTGTGATCGAGGCGCAACTCGATGCCGGCAGCCGACTCAGCACCGCTGAGCTCGAGGAACGCAATCGCGAGTTGATCCGATTGAAAGACGGATTGTGGGCGATCCAGCGAGACAGATTGAGGTGCGCCAAGTCTGTGTCGGCGTTGATCGATGGCGGAAGCGACGGCGGCCAGCTCGAAGGTTTCCTTTCGATCCACCAGGCACTTTCGGCGCTCGATCGTCTGGAGGTTCGTGGTCGCGATTCGGCCGGAATCCACTTGATGATCCATGGTCACGCTCTGGATTTGTCGAATCAGGGAGTAGCTGCTGCGATCCAACGTCGATCCGGCGATGAGAATTTCGGGTCGGGATCGGTGCGGGTGGTCGATGGCGTGTTGAGCATCGTCTACAAGACCGCCGCAGAGATCGGCGAGCTGGGCGACAATACCAATGTGTTGCGCGAAGCCATCACGAACGACGAGCTCCTGCACTCAGCTCTGGCGAACGATTCGGCACGCACACTTGTTCTGGGGCACACCCGGTGGGCGTCGGTTGGCATCGTCTCAGAACCGAATGCCCATCCGCTCAACAGCGAGCTGGTGGATCGCCAAGGCCCCTACGTCGTGGCCTGTGTCAACGGCGACGTCGACAATTTCGCTGATCTCGTGGCCGACGAACGACTCCGGATCCCTGCCGCGATCACCACCGATTCAAAGGTTGTGCCCAGCCTGATGAGTGCGCGCCTGGCTGAAGGGCATGCTTCGGCTGAGGCGTTTCGCCGCACGGTCGCAACTTTTGAGGGATCGGTCGCCATTGGTGCCTGCACCGCAGAGGCTCCCGACAAGTTGCAGCTGGCGTTGCGAGGCAGCGGCCAGGGGGTCTATGTCGGGCTGGCCGAGGATTCCTACATCGTTGCCAGCGAGCCCTATGGGGTGGTGGAGGAGACGCTCCGATTTGTTCACATGGACGGAGAGACGCCCGGCAATCCCGACAACGTCAACGCCAGCCGCGGGCAGATTGTTGAGCTCGATGCCGATCTGGCCGGCAGCCTCGGTGGGATACTCCGCAGGTCTTACGACGGCACCGACTTGCCGCTCGATGATGGTGATGTCGTCACGGCAGAGATCACCACTCGCGATATCGATCGTGGAGATCACGCCCACTATCTGCTGAAGGAGATTGGTGAGGCTCCCAACTCATTCCGCAAGACACTTCGAGGCAAGCTGATCGACGGCCCTGATGGCCCGGAGGCTTCCCTCGGCACAGAGATTCTGCCTGAGTTGATTCGAGAGCGTTTGCGCAGTGGCGGAATCGACGAGGTGGTCGTAATCGGCCAGGGCACCGCGGCGGTTGCCGGGCAGAGCTTGGCCGAGGCGCTGAGTGCGCTGCTTCCCGACAATGATGTGAGGTCCACAGCGCTGCCTGCTACTGAGCTGTCGGGTTTCTCTCTTCGTTCCGACATGTCTGACGTGCTCGTTGTTGCGATCAGCCAGTCGGGCACCACCACCGATACCAACCGCACGGTCGATCTCGTCAGAGCCCGGGGTGCGTCAGTGATCGCCATCGTCAATCGGCGAAACAGCGACCTCACCGACCGGTCCGATGGGGTGCTCTACACATCCGACGGGCGTGACGTCGAGATGAGCGTGGCATCAACCAAAGCGTTCTACGCGCAGATAGCTGCTGGGCTGCTGCTGGCGGTGGCGATCGCGGACGAGATTTCGCCCGACACGGGCGGAGCCGAACGTCGCTCCTTGCTCGAGGGGATTCGGTTGATTCCTGCCGCCATGGAGCAGGTGATCGCCCGCCGCGATCTCATCGGAGAAGCCGCCCGTGAGTTCGCTCCGTCGAGACGTTATTGGGCCTTGGTGGGCAATGGCGTCAACAAAATCGCGGCAAGCGAGGTGCGAATCAAGCTGTCGGAACTTTGCTACAAGTCGATTGCCTGTGACGTCACCGAAGACAAGAAACACATCGATCTCTCCTCCGAGCCGCTGATATTGGTGTGCGCGGCAGGCCTCACCGGGTCGACCGCCGATGATGTTGCCAAGGAAGTGGCGATTTTTCGGGCCCACAAGGCCGCTCCGATCGTGATTGCCGATGAGGGCCAGAGCCGATTCGATGGTGCGCTCGCGGTGATTCCTGTCCCGGTGGTCGACCCTCGGCTCGGGTTTATTTTGTCGGCGATGGCTGGTCACCTGTTTGGCTACGAGGCGGCGATGGCCATCGATTCTCAGGCGGGGGTTTTGCGTGAGGCTCGCAGCGCCATCGACCTGGCGGCTTCACGTTCCTATGTCAACGGTGAGCACGCCGTTGCCGATGTGATCCCGGCGCTGGAGGGCGTGGCATCGGAGTTCTTCGACGGGCTACGAGCTGGTAGCTACGACGGCCATCTTGAGGCGTCTACCGCGGCGCGCCTCTCGTCGTTGTTTCGATTCGCGCTCGGTTCGGTCCCGCTCGAGGCATACCAAATCGAGTACGGCAAGGTCGGCACTCCGGCCGTCGTGCTGGATGATCTCGCCGCAGCTCTCACGCGCGCGATCGAGGAACTGACCCGACCGATCGATGCCATCAAACATCAGGCCAAGACCGTCACCGTGGGCATTTCTCGCTCTGATGAAACTCTGCTGGAAGTGCCGTTGTCGAGAGCCGTTCTCGAAGCCGGCGCACCCCGCGACCGGCTCAGCTATGCGTCGCTACGCACGCTCGCCGATCTCGACCCGGCAGTCGAGGAGGTGCTCGGCCACACCCGCTATCGCGTCGAGGGCATGGATCACCCCGGGTCGGTCGCACCCACTGCCGTTGTTGTGGATCGTGGTGGGATTTCGCTCGGAATACCGTCTCGCACAGATTCGTCGCCGGTGTTGCGCGGCACCAAACATCAGGTCGCGCTGGAGAGGCGTGTGTTCGTGGCGCGCGGTCGTGCCGACGGTCGTTCTGTCGTGATCGTTCCCGAACTCAAGGACAACATCACCACCGGGCTCACGTTGTTGCAGGTCCGTTTCTCGGAGTCGCTCACCCAAGCAGCAGCACGCGGCGTTTTGCAGGGTTACCGCAACCGTTACTCGGCTCTGCGGGACGCGGTCAACGAGACCGAGGAGACCTTCCGCGAGGATCTTCTCGAGGCGCAGGACGTGGCCGATCTGCTCACGCTCCCGATCAACGCTCTTGCCGATCGCTGGCGCACGGTCTGATCCGGCGTGGGGCGGTAGGGTCCGGGCGTGATTGGAATCGGGACCGACCTCGTCGACATCGACCGATTTCGCGAGGTGTTGAAACGAACACCGGGTGTGGCCGAACGTCTGTTTCTTCCTGCCGAGCTGGCCTATGCCAACGCGGCTCCTGATTCGGCTGCTCGTCTCGCCGTGCGTTTCGCTGCCAAAGAAGCCACGCTCAAGTCGTTCGGCGTTGGATTGGGCGCCATGCGCATGGCCGACATCGAGGTGGTGAAGCATCCGGATGGCCGTCCGGAGATCATGCTGCATCGGGGCGCAGCCGAGTTCGCGGCCGAACGGGGCGCAGTTCGTCTTCTTTGCTCGCTGAGCCACACCGATTCGCTCGCTCAGGCGGTCGTGGTTGCGCTGAGCTCATGAGGCCGATTGTTACTCCTGGCGAAATGGCTCAGATCGATGCGGCCGCGCCTGATGCAGTCGAGGTGCTGATTGATCGGGCGGGTCGTGCTGTTTGCCGAGCCGCCGTGAAGTTGATGGGCGGCTCGTACGGCCGACGAGTGGTAATCGTGGCCGGACCCGGCAACAACGGCGCCGACGGGCGAGTTGCCGCCGAGCATCTGCGGCGGCGTGGGGTCCGATGCACGGTGGTGGATGCGCTCAATTTGCCTGAGTCGTTGCCCCGGGTCGACTTGGTGATCGATGCCGCGTTCGGAACCGGGCTGAAGCGGCCTTACGGTTTCCCAGACGTTGCGCCGGGCACTCCGGTTCTTGCTGTCGATATTCCTTCGGGTGTTGATGGCCTCACCGGCGAGATTCTTGGTGAGCCGGTTGCCGCCACTTCGACGCTAACTTTCGCCGCTTTCAAGCCGGGTCTTGTGATCGAGCCCGGCCGTTCGCTAGCCGGTCGTGTCGAGGTTGCAGATATCGGCCTCGCTGTCGGGCAGCAATCCGCTCAACTTGTCGAACCGGGTGACGTGAGAGCGTGGATTCCAGAACGCCGCGCGGCTAGTCACAAGTGGAACTCCGCGGTGCGGGTGATCGCCGGTAGCCCTGGGATGGTCGGTGCTGCTCATCTGGCCGCTCGTGGAGCTCAGCGGGCCGGTGCCGGTTATGTGCAGCTGGGCACGCCGGGCCTTCACGACGATCCCGGTGCGCCTACTGAGGCCGTCGGTCTGAGCCTGCCCGCAACGAATTGGGCGACGGATGCAAGATCTGGCATGGAGCGATTCCATGCCCTGCTGGTGGGGCCGGGCATGGGGCCTGGACAAATCGGTGAGCTGGTATCGCTGGTCGAATCGATGGAGGGTTTACCGACTGCGTTAGTGGTCGACGGTGATGCTCTTACTCCTGAACTGTTGGAGTGCCTGCAGCGACGATCGGCCCCCACCGTGATCACCCCACACGATGGCGAATGGCGTCGACTGGGCGGGTCGGCCTCGGCTGATCGGATCTCTGCCACGCGAGACTTCGCGTCGGACAACTCTGTGACTGTCTTGCGCAAAGGCCCGACCACGGTCGTCGCCGCACCAGACGGCGAGGTGCTGATCACGGCCAATGGGGGACCCGATCTCGCCACGGCTGGCACCGGTGATGTGCTGGCCGGGGCGGTCGCGGCGCTGTTGGCCAGGGGAATCCCCGCAGCGCGTGCGGCGGCGGTTGCAGCGTATGTTCATGCCGAGGCGGCCCGGCTGGCGGGGTCTGGAATGGTGGCCGGCGACCTGCCCGATCGACTTCGGGCGGCCATGAGCTGGCCGGCTGGTGGACGATGAGCGCCACCACCGCCTCGATCTCGATATCGGCTCTGGCCCACAACGTGGGGGTGTTTCGCGACCTCGTCGGAACCTCTCGTGTGTGTGCGGTGGTTAAGGCCAATGGTTATGGCCATGGCGCGATCGCCGTGGCGAACGCAGCGTTGGATGCGGGTGCCACTTGGCTGGCCGTGGCAACTGCCCACGAGGCGGTTGAGTTGGCAGGTGTCACCGAACTCCGCGACGTGCCGGTGTTAGTTCTGGCGGAGCGCCCGATTTCGGAGTTGCAGCAATGTTGGGCTGATCTACCTTCGACGATTCGTCTGATGGTTGCCTCACCCGCCGGCGCACACGCCATCGATTCGCTGGCATCGGAGCCGGTGCCGGTTCACATCAAGATCGACACGGGAATGCACCGCATGGGGGTTGATCCTTCAGATGCCGTTTCGCTGGCCGGCGTCGTGGAGTCTCTTCCCGGCCTGATCCTGGAGGGTGTGTGTACTCATCTGGCCGTGGCTGATGAGCCGACCAACCCGTTCACGTCCATTCAGGTGGCGCGGTTCGACGAAGCGCTGGCCGATCTTGGCGCCCACGGCCACGTTGCCCCCATCGTCCACATGGCCAACTCGGCTGCGGCAATGACTCGGCACGACACCCACCGCGACATGATTCGGCTCGGTATTGCCATGTATGGAGCGGCCCCGTCCTCGGCGTTGAGTGATCTGGTCGACCTGCGTCCGGCTATGCGCTTGAGCGCTGCGGTGACGGCGGTGCGCACGGTCAACGAGTCTGAGAGCGTTTCCTACGGCCGTCGATGGTTCGCTGGCGAGGCCACCCGGGTGGCCACTTTGCCGGTCGGCTATGCCGATGGGGTCAGGCGAAGTAGCGCGGAGGCGGGCATCGAGGTGCTGATCGGCGGCCATCGTTGCCCGATCGTCGGCGCGGTCACCATGGACCAGATGATGGTGGCGGTCGACGAGTCGGTTTCGGTGGGCGATGAGGCGGTGTTGATCGGCTCGCAGGGCTCAGCGACCATCAGCGCCGAGGAGATAGCGGATCGGCTCGACACGATCGCGTATGAAGTGTTCGTGTCGCTGGGCCGCCGAATTGCCCGCCGGGTTGTGGAGTGACACTGCCGCTCGACGTATTGGTGGTGAATCCATGGGCGGGTGGCTCACATCTGGCTTGGGCATCAGGATGGCAGATGTCGAGTCGCCACCGCATCGGGCTCGTATCCCATGAGGGCCGGGCGTGGCGTTGGCGAATGCGTGGCGGTGCGATCACGCTTGCCGAAGAGACTCTTGCCTGGATTGATGTCAACGGTGTGCCCGACTTGATTGTCGTAACCGACATGATCGACCTGTCGGCATATCTGGCGATGATCCGTCGGGCCGTTCCTGGCGTGGAGGTGGCCATATACATGCACGAGAACCAGCTCGGGTATCCACGTCAACCGGGTGAACCTGTAGATCAGGGACTGGCATGGACTACATGGAGCAACCTGCTCGTAGCCGACGCCATCTGGTTCAACTCCGACTTTCATCGAAGCGAGCTGTTTGATGCTCTGCCGGGTTTCCTCGGCGGGGTGCCCGACCATTCCCATCTGCACCTGATCGATTCGGTGATCGCCAAGAGCGAGGTGGTGCCGGTCGGAGTCGACATCGCCGCGATACCCAGTGGGGGAGCAGCCCGTCCGCCTGACCCTGCAGGGCCGTTGGTGTTGTCGAATCATCGTTGGCATCACGACAAGGACGTCGGCGCGATCCTCAGAGCATTGCTTCGCTTGGCCGGCCGCGACGTCGCTTTTCGTGTTGCTGTGGTTGGTGACGATCAAGGTGGTCAACGCGATGATCTGATGCCGTTGATCGAGAGGCTCGGCGACCGGGTCGAACGCGTCGGTTACCAGCCGCGAGGTGACTATCTCGAGCTGTTGTCACGATCCGACATTGTGGTGTCGGCGGCACGCAACGAGTACTTCGGGGTCGCAGTTGTGGAGGCCGTCGCAGCCGGTGCCGTGCCGGTGCTGCCCGACGGCTTGGCCTACCCCGAGGTGATACCGCCGTTATTCCACGACGCCGCGTTGTATCAGCTCGGCGGTCTCACAACGGCGCTGGAATCGGCGATCACCGGGCTGCAAGATCGGCGACGCGAGCTGGATGGTCTGGCCGCGTCCATGGCCAGATTCGGCTGGAGCCAAGTGTCACTTGCGCTTGATGATGCGGCCGTCCGACTGGTGGCGCAACCCCGCTGATGAGTCCGGTCGATGAACGCTCTGGTCACTTTGACCGGGGCCGGATTCGACGTTTTCCGTGCCGCTCATAGGCCGTTAGACGGGTTGAATATCCGGCATATGTCACAACATTGGTTCATGTGACCAACGACACGGCTCACGAGGTAAAGGGTCGTCATTCTGTGTCGATATCGGAGGTGCACCGCAACTGTTCGCCGTGGTAACAGCGGGTCGGACAATCGCAGCAATCTTGATTAATGACAGGTCATCAAGGAGAATAATGAAGTCAACAAGTTCCACCAACGTTGGTGAAAGACACAAAATGATCCGGCCGGAGCGTCACCGGTTTCTCATGGTCGTGCTCGCCGTATCAACTCTCGCGTTAGGACTCAACGTGTCACTCGCCGGCGCCGCCGATGGTCCACTTACGAGACCAGATCCGCCAACCCTAGGCATCATCACGTATAGCAACGTTACTCTTAATAGCGGAACCGTCACAGTGAATTATACCGATCCTATCGACGGCGGCAATCCGCTTTGGTGGGATGAGGCTGAGCCAGGGTCATTGTCTATTGAGATGTACACTGACTCGAATGTCTTTGTGGGCCGGTGCTCCATCACTGCACCTAACAATAGCCCTTGCTCTATACCCGGGGTTACCATGATTGGCGACATGCCATACAGAATCACCGGCCAAACGAAGAGCTATTACGGTGGGAATAATAGTTACACCGTCTACACCGACTTAGTTCTGTCGGCTACAGGCATCACCAGCGCGCCGAGCAGCGTGGGAGCGACCGCTGGCGACGGCCAAGCAACGGTGTCCTGGAGCCAACCCCAGTACAACTATGCCACAGTAGATCGTTACGAAGTCCAAGTCGGATTGAGCGGGTCGCCAATTGACTGCGGGACCACGACAACATGTGATGTATCTGGTCTTACAAACGACACTACTTACCAGTTTCATGCCAGGGCCCATAACTCTTACGGTTACTCGGATTGGTCTGCTCTTTCGGCGGCGGTGACTCCGGTAGGTCCTCCGGATGCGCCCACAACCGTGACCGGTCTGGCCGGGAACGGCCATGTGAATGTTTCGTGGCTTGCATCG